>CAYTNB010000051.1:0-15178 GCA_964439085.1 uncultured Desulfobulbia bacterium
ATCCCCCGGCCTATCTCTTAAGGCAGGAAGCTGTAAAGGTATAACATTCAATCTATAAAACAAGTCCTGTCGAAATTCACCTTTTTCCACTGCCTCATGCAAATTGCGGTTGGTAGTCGCAATCACATGGACATTGAATTTTATTGGACCTTTGCCACCAAGACGATCGACCTCCTCCTCCTGGAGTACTCGAAGTAACTTCGCTTGAAGATGAATAGGCACCTCACCAATTTCATCCAGCAGCAACGTCCCACCTTCGGCCAACTCAAATTTACCTTTTTTAGCAGAAACTGCGCCGGTAAAAGCTCCCCGTTCATGCCCAAACAACTCACTTTCGAGCAAACCTTCGGGCAAGGCCGCACAATTTAGGGCAACAAAGGGCCCGTCCCGACGATCACTCTCCCGATGAATAAAACGAGCCAATACCTCCTTTCCGGTACCTGACTCCCCAAGAATCAAAACCGTGGCAGTGCTGGATGCAACGGCCTGCGCCCTCTTGATTACACCCAGCCAGGCCGGATCTTCACCAATGACGGGTTTAGCCGAATCATGAGATGATTTAGCAATACCGTTACCATGCTTTTGCAATATGCCTGCAGAAACCGAGCTGCTATTTTGCCGCTGCGACTCCAAAGCTCGTCTTACGGTTTCATCAATCATTTCCAACGGAAAAGGCTTCAGAATATAATCATAGGCGCCTTTTTTCATCGCTTCAACTGCCGTATCAACGCTGGCAAAACCGGTGACAATAACCACTGGTATATTGGGGGAGGATATGCGTAGTTTCTGTAAAAGTTCAAGACCACTCATCTCCGGCATACGGATATCGGAAATAACCAAATCGACTGAGCCTTTATCAATTATTTCCAGAGCCATGAAACCATTTTCGGCCACCGAAACCCGGTAGTCTCCATTTAAAGCCTCAAACATAGAAATACGAATTTCCCTGTCATCTTCAACAATCAGAATATGTGAAGTTCTCTTAGACACCTTTACTTTCCAATAACCTTTTTCATTTCAGATACCTGAGTAGAAATATCTGCCTGACGTAAACGCTCCGATGCCAGTTTTTTAATAGTCGCATCCTCACCAGCCCCTGCCTTCTGATAAAATACAATCCCATCAGGCTTATTACCAAGTTCAAACAAGGAATCCCCCAGATACAAATTACAAAACTGGGCATTTCGGCCCTTTTGTGGAAATTTTTGAGCCAGACAAGCTTTATAAATCTCGGCGGCTTTACCCCATAAACTACTATTTCTAAAGGCATTAGCAATTTTCAAGGCCCATTCCTGAGAATCTGTTGGATTCAGGCCACCACCATGCCTCGCCTGCTGCCATATTTCGTAAGCACGATCATTATAACCTAGTTTCAGGGCTAACCCTGCGGCATGACTAACATATTTCGACATTTTCCCCAGAAATGTATGCGAGACAATCGCCTGTTGATAATAATCCAATGCACCCTTTCTATCGTTATTGGCCTCCGCCAGCTTGCCACTATAAAAAAGGGCTTCACCAATATTCCCGGTATCCTTGTATATTTTTCTCAGGTAGGTCAATAAACGATCGGCTGCGGCATAGTCTTTTTTCAACAAATACACATGGGCGCGCCGAAAATACAAATCAGTCTTGTCAGCCTCCGGCAATGGCCACTTCAAGGCCCGATAATAGACGACTGCCGCTTGGTCATACAGGCCCAATCCCTCCATAGCCTGCCCCACCAGATATAAGAGACGTCCATCAGGAAAATCCTTCAAATGGCGGTAATCAACGAAATATAGATCATAAATTTTTTGATATTTTTTTTCGCTCAAAAATTCCTGGGCGAGATAGAGTAAAATATCCCCAACTCTTTTGCTTTCAATACTGCCCACCTTGTAATCTGCCGAATTACGCAGAAAACTGCGGCCAATATCATAAGCACTAGTCAGATCCTTACGAACTTTATAACGCATAAATAAGCCATATCTTGCTTCCTGAAGAATAGCCCCCTTGTAATGGCTGTCAAGAACCGCCTGATATGGCTTATCGCCCTTAACATCGGTAAGATCCTGTGGTTTATCCCACTTGGATTTTTTAAAAGTAGTTCCATCCCTATATTGTGCCAGTCTTAAATGAGCCAATAACATCTCACGTCCGCCAGGCGCACTATTTTTTATTACCAGTTCAAAAAGATTAGTGGCTATTTGATAATCACCACTAAGATAGTATGAATCTGCTAAGTCAGCCATTACTTCAGAACGTTTTTCAGTGCCTTGTGCCAAGCTCAAATAATGATATAATTTCTGCCTCCCTCTAGCAATCTTACCGACTTTAATATCAGCCATACCAGCCTTTCTTAGAATGTCAGGATTAGAAAGATAATATTCAGGCTGTGCCAAGATAACACTCTGGTAAAAATCCTTGGCTTGCCGATATTTCCCCTGCACATAACGTAAATCACCCATCGCAATAATACCAACAGTACGATTGGCCAAATCCTTATCTTTTGATATTGCCCGGAACAACTCTTCCGCTTCCAACTCCCTGCCAATTTTAATTAGAGTTTCCCCCTTCCACCTCTTGGCCTGCAGAATTAAGGGTGAATCTCGATATTTTTTCATGAACAATTTCAAATAGCTCAAAGCTTCCCGGTAGAAATGCATATGATAATAGGAAACGCCAAGCTCAAGATAGGCCTCAGGAATTCTGCCTGATCTGGGAAAATAGTTAATATAGCTCCGAAAAAGATCCCGAACTTGCTCAAAATCAGCATCACGTTTGTTGGATGCTATTTTTTCCCTCAATTTAGCAGCCCGCCACAGTGCATCTTCCGCTTGCTCAGCATCTGGGAAATTCAAATAAATTTCATATAAGGCAGTAGCCGCCTCATCAAGATGCCCATTTTCTAAATTCTCTTTTGCCGTCTTCAATAGTTTGGCAATAGTTTTTTGAACTTTATCTTGTGCACTAATAGGACTATTAACCACGTCACCTGGGGCGCAAAGGGATATAGGCGGGGTACAGAGGCTGGCAATAAATAGGAAGGCAGTAAAGCCGGAAACTAATAGACCAGAATGTGGCGCCAGATGCCAATTAATAGAATTCCAGCATGTTTTGGAGCCAGATATATGTTTTTTTTTATAAATCAAATTAGCGATTCACTTTTTCATGGTTAAACATCATGCCCATAGGGCAAAAGATCAGGCCATTTTCACCGCTGGCTTAACCAATTTGTAACGCTTCATTTTTTCTATCAGGGTAGTACGATTGACCTTGAGCAATTTAGCGGCCTGATTATTCACCCAGTCAGTTTGATTTAACGCCTGAATAATTATTTTTTTCTCAAAATCGGCTACAGCCCGCTGCAAAACAAATCCTTGCGCAGGTATTTCTTTAATGGATGAACTATTTTTACCCGTTGCAAGAGTAATCTTATCGGGCAAATCGGTAACCGATATTTCTTGATCGACCGCCAAAATCACCATTCTCTCAATAATATTCTCAAGCTCCCGAACATTGCCAGGCCACTCATATCTAATCAGATACTCCATACTATCCGCCGAAATACCACTAATTGACCTGTTTTTTGATTCATTAAAGCGACCAATAAAATAATCCACCAGTAGAGGTACATCTGACTGCCGTTCCCGGAGAGCTGGTGCCTTAACAGGAATAACATTCAATCGATAGAAGAGATCCTCTCGGAACTTCCCGCTTTTAACCGCATCCTCAAGATTCTGATTAGTGGCGGCAATCACTCTAAAATCAGGTTTGATGGTCTGAGTGCCGCCAACTCGTTCAAACTCGTGTTCCTGCAGAACCCTTAGCAGTTTTACCTGCAGCATCGGACTCATTTCAGATATTTCATCAAGAAAAACAGTACCCCCGTGTGCCATTTCAAATCGACCGATCCTCGTCCTGATGGCGTGTGTAAAGGCACCTTTTTCATGTCCAAACAACTCACTTTCCAATAAGTCTGCTGGGATAGCACCACAATTAACCGGCACAAAGGGCTGCTCGCTACGAGGGCCTTTAGTGTGAATAGCTCGAGAAATAAGTTCCTTACCTGTTCCAGACTCTCCCTGTACCAAAACGGTGGTATCCGTATCTGCAACCTTGGAAACGAGTGAAAAAAGCTCCCGCATTCTGGCACATTTACCCACGATCCCCGCAAAATTATTTTCCATAAATTAAAATCTCTGTGGAACATGACGCCCTTCGGGCAAAATATCAATCCCCCAAGAAAAACGCAAACTCTGGATGAGGTGATCCTTAAATAAGTTACCAATTCTCAAATACTACGACCTTTTCTGGACAATATCCATAAAAAAAGTGTCATTTTTTATCCACTTGATATAATAGCCAAAATCAGGCATGGTTTAAATTTTACCGTTACTATTCAGGCAGTGCCTCAAACTACCATTACCCCAACAGTTAATCTATTCATGAGTTCTCTTGAATGGATACAAATTTTGATAGGCTGTTTAACGTTAAGCATGAAGATAAAACAAAATAAAGCCGCATTTGTCGAATTTATCAAGGTAAACAAGATATATCCACCTGATGTTATCGCCCTGCGAGATGTATCATTTGCTGTTAAGCCTGGTGAGATGATTTTTCTAACCGGCATGAGCGGGGCGGGTAAAACCACCCTGCTAAAACTCATCTGTGCCCTTGAATATCCCACAAAGGGTCTAGTGGAAGTAGCAGGTCATGATCTTGGTAAGATAAGCCAAAGGGAGCTACAACTCTTGCGTCAAAAAATTGGCATGGCCTACCAGGATTTTAAACTACTACCCAAATTAACAGTATATCAAAATATTGCCATGCCAATGGAGGTAAGCTTTACCCCCAATAAGACAATAGTTGACCGTATTAACTATCTCTTAGACTTGTTAAATTTAAATGGTAAAAAAGATATTAAAACCGACAAATTATCCAGAGGAGAGCAACAGAGAGTAGCTCTTGCCAGGGCAGCAGCCAATTATCCTCCTCTCCTATTAGCAGACGAGCCAACAGGTAATCTTGACCATGAAAATGCCAAGCTGGTAATAAAACTTTTCGATCAGCTAAACCGGGCTGGCACGACTCTTATCATTGCCACACACGACCAATTACTCTACGAAAATCATCCGGCCCAAACGTTGGAATTATCGCAAGGCCAGCTTGTTTTCAAAAATCCAGATACACCAGAATCCGTAGCAGCCCAGGGAGAATGACCTTGCACCTTTCCTCAATCATAACCCAAACAGCCAGAAATCTGAAACACACATGGGGAACTCAAATTATGACCCTCATAACTGTCAGTTTGTCGGTCTTAATATTTTCTTTTTTCTCCCTGATCTTTCTCAATCTCAAGCAGGCCGGGGCGCAACTTGGAGAAAATATCAGGTTAATCATCTACCTCGATAACGAAATTCCGCTAGCCGTTCAGCCGCAATATATCAAAAAAATTAAAAGCTTTAATAAAGTTGAAAAAATCGTCTTTAAATCCAGGGACGTTGCCCTAGCCTTTCTAAGCAAACAATTAGGCCAGGACAGTGATGTACTTGCCGATCTTAATTCTGACTTTTTGCCACCATCTATTGAAGTTTACCCAGCCAAAGACCTTGAATCTCTATCAAGAATAAAGCAGTTTTCTGATTTTTTAACAACCCTACCTGGAGCGCAAAAGGTGCAATATGGCCGTGAATGGATTGAACGGTTGGGGTATTTTACTCAGCTTGTCAAGCTGATTGTTCTACTAAGCGGTGGGCTCTTGGTACTAACCGCAACATTCATGGTCTCCAGCACCATTCGACTAACCGTAGTTTCAAGAAACAACGAGTTGGAAATCCTACGAATATTGGGAGCATCAAAAAGTTACATCCAGCTTCCCCTTATTATTGAAGGTTTTTTACAGGGAATACTAGGTTCAGCCATTGGGTTATTATGCATGCATTTTCTTTTTTCCTATGTGAAATCCCGTTTCACAGGGCCTGGATTACTGAGCATCATTCATTTTTCATTCCTGCCAAACCCCATAACCGCAGCCATACTTCTTATTAGTATCTTTCTATGCACCTTCGGCAGCATTATCTCGATCAGGAAATTTTTGAACCTTTAATAATGAAAAGGTCTTCGACAAAATACACTATGACCTATCGCCTTTTCTTTTTAATAACCTCACTGTTCTTTGGCATGGCAGCAATGGCACCCCCATCCTCCGCTATGCGACTCAGCCCAAAATCCAAACTCACACGAATTAACCAGGCCATATCATTACAAGATGAAAAGGTAAAAACGAATGAGATAAAGGAATTCAATTTACAACAGGAATTAAATCTCCTAGACGAACAGCTTAATATTAAACAAAAAAAATTACGAGCGGTACAAGAAAAGCTCACACATCAGGAAGTGGATTTACAGGCACAAAGGCAGGACGCAGATAGAATCGAAAAAGACAAAAAGGAACTTGAATCCCATGTAATAAAAAGACTAGCAGCTTTTTATAAAATGGGAGATGTCACCATTATAAATGCCCTTTTTGCCACCAAAAGCATGCCTGATTTCTTAAATCTTAAAGAATATTTCCAGGCCATGTTCCACTGCGACCAAAAGGTTGTTAAGCTTTACCGAACTAAGCTTTTTCTGGTCTCTGAGGCAAAAAAATCCATTGAGCAAAACAAGAAAAAATTGCTAAATTTCATCGAGCAGGAGAAAAGTCAAGAGAGGCAACTAATCGATACCCGCCTTGCGAGGAACCAACTTCTGTCCCAAATAAAAATCCAGAAGGGACTATACCAACAAGCATTGGTAGCAATGCAGGAAAGTGCCGTGCACTTGACAGAGGTCATCAATAAATTAAAAATCCCGGTAATCCTTGCCAAAATCCACAAAATTCACAAAAAGAAATCCCCTAAAAAAAGGACGGCATCTCCAATCAGTGGATTTGCCACCCAACGGGGACAATTACCTTGGCCTGTTTCGTGTCGTATTAGCCGTTATTTTGGCATTCAGCCGGGAGATTTCGGTATCAAGATACAATCGACCGGCTTGGATTTTGAAGCCTGCGTAAATACGGGCATACGGGCCATTTATGCCGGTAAAATTATTTTTTCCGACAAAATGACAGGTTATGGTAAGCTATTAATTATTGATCACGGCCAACAATACTACAGCTTGATTGCCGGGGTAGACAAGTTTTTAAGGGTAAAAGGCGACATAGTGCAAGCAGGAGAAGTTATTGCCCACACCGGAGGTTCCAGCAATCTGTTGACTAAAAACATCCATTTTGAAATTAGACACCGATCTCAATCCCTTGACCCCATACTCTGGCTAGATAATTCCAGGCCTACCCAAGGCCAAAACAGCAATTTAACACACTAACCACAATGAAAAAAACAAAAGAAATAGCCCTGATTCTTGCCATCTTTATTTTTACCCTTCCCCTACAGGTAGTAGCCCAAGGCCAAGACCAGTCCACATATAAGAGCCTGGAAACTTTTGCCGATATCATGAATTTACTGGAAAAAAATTACGCTGAAGATATTAATTCCCAGAAACTAATTCAGGGGGCGATTAAGGGTATGCTTTCATCTCTCGATCCCCATTCATCTTATATGACAGCGGAAAACTTTAGGGATTTACAGGTTGAGACCAAGGGAAGTTTCAATGGCATTGGCATCGAGGTAACCATAAAAGATGGCATACTCTCTGTTGTCTCACCAATCGAAGGCACTCCAGCTTTTGAGCAAGGTATTAAAGCTGGAGACAGAATAATCAAAATTGGAGACAACTATACCAAAAATATGGGCATGATGGAGGCGATAAACCTGTTACGCGGTAAAAGGGGTACCAAGGTTACCCTTTCAATATATCGGGTTGGTTGGACTGAAATGCGACAGTATACCCTGGAGCGAAACATCATCCCGTTGCACAGTGTAAAATCAAAAATTCTGAGTCCTGGATATGCCTATATTCGTATAACTAATTTTCAATCCAAAACTACTATAGACACCCTTAACGCTCTACAGAAATTAAACAAAGAAAGCCCTCTTAAAGGTCTAATCTTAGACTTAAGGAATAATCCAGGTGGTCTGCTGGAGCAGGCAGTGAGCATTGTAGATATTTTCCAGGACAAGGGCGTTATCGTTTCCACCAAAGGACGGTTACCAAATCAAACCATTGAATATGCAGCCCATACAGGTGGGCCCAAATACTCCTTTCCCATGGTGGTATTGGTTAATGAAGGAAGCGCCAGTGCTTCAGAGATCGTAGCAGGCGCCCTGCAAGATGATAAACGAGCCCTGATACTAGGAGTCCAAACCTTCGGTAAAGGTTCGGTACAAACGGTCTTCCCTCTGAACAATGGAGATGGGCTACGGCTAACTACTGCCCGTTATTACACGCCAAATGGCCGATCAATTCAGGCCAAGGGGATAACTCCCGACTTCATTGTACCACTCCAGAACAGTTCTGTGTCCCAAGGAAATAGCGACAATTTACCCAAATTCATAAGAGAAAAAGACCTTAAACACCATATGGTAAATGAGAAGAAGAAGGAAAAAGGGAAGAAAGGGGACAACGCAATATTACAAAAAGTCAATGACGATAACCAATTGAATACAGCACTTATGCTTTTGCGGGGTATAAACGTCTTACATTACAAATAAAATCTGCGTAGACTGGAATTCCGATTATCAGTCTGCGCCAATTCGACGGAGTTTCAGCGCCAAACTTTGCTGTTTAAAGTTATATTGAATCAGCTCCTCCTTATCATCTTCCATGATCATCCGGAATCGGCAAGAAACTCTATAACTTTTCTGACCACCAGCTGAATCTTCTATGCATTCCACCACTTCACCGATGCAGTCAACAAAGGTATCATCTGACGGCAGCACAATATAAAACTCCAGGATATCTCCCTTGGTGTAAGCCTTGGCACTCCAAAAAGCCAGGCCATTGCCTGCAATATTAACGCTCTGCAAAGTCAACTTATCCATTAGGGAAGGGCTATTATCTACCTTTTTAAGCAACGCATTAAGTTTGGCATCAATATGCTGTAGAAAAGTAGCCAAATCCTCGTCTTTTTCCTTTAATCTGGACAAGGCGGCTCTGGCTCCAACAAATAAGTGGACGTCCGCCAACTCAGGCCGATTATAAATACTGATTCCATCGTTGTAATCCTGTTTTATCCTCTGAAACACATCATCAGAAAGCAACTGGGCAGTAAATAATATTCGGCTATCCACCCTGACAGCCTGACGTTTTTCTTCTCTATTCATATCCAAACCACCCTTATTGTTGGGGCACAACTGGTTGCGGCAGTAACAATTCCTTCAACCCTGCGAATGTAGAGGCCTTTTGGTTAACCTTAATCCTAAACTCCACCCGGCGGTTGCGAGATCGGCCTTGGGCGGTATCGTTACTGACCAGGGGCTGGCCATCGGCATAGCCAATAGCAGACATATGGTTAGACGGTATTTTAAACATATTGGCCCAATAATTTACTACCGCCACGCTACGGGCAGTTGACAAATCCCAATTGGAAAGAAATTTTGCCCCCTTGCGTAAAGGAACATTATCAGTGTGACCACTAACAATAACGGTGGAGCCTGTATCCTTTATAATTTTGCCAATCTTATTAAGCAAGACCTTAAATGCCGGCCTCAATTTGGCCTTGCCAAATTCAAAGCCCAAAGTATCCTTAACTGTCACCACCACCCCGTCATGAGTCAAATCCACATCCACCAACCCTGCACTTTCCAAGGCTACCACGTCGTTAATGTCATTCTGCACCTTAACCGCCAATGGAGTAGAAATAAAATTGGTGGCCACCATCAACTGGCCTCGTGGTTCCCCTAAAACCTGAATTTCTTTTTGAATTCCAAAGGCGTTCTTCATTGAGCCAGCCGCCCGCTTGTATTTGGTGGCATCCATAACAGAAAAGGAGAGAAGAAGAACAAAAAAACAGAGTAGAAGCGACATTAAATCGGAGAACGTGCACATCCACACCGGGGCACCCGGTGGACACTCCTCTTGTTTGCACTCATCATCAGCCATCAATTATCTCCATACATGGACAACTTAAAGTCCACCTTGAAAGAGTTATTTTTCACCACCGGCACTTCTATCTTTTGGTGGCAAAAACGTCTCAAGAAACTCTTCCATAACCCTGGGGTTAATCCCCTTCAATATCCCCAAGACACCTTCAACAATCAAACGGCGGTTTCGTTCCTCTTCCTGACTACGAAGGGCAAGCTTATCCGCAATAGGCAGGGCAAAGAGATTAGCTATCAAAGCTCCATACAAGGTAGTAAGCAAAGCCACCGCCATTGAGGGGCCAATGGAAGAAGGATCACTCATGTTCGCCAGCATCTGGACAAGACCAATCAAGGTGCCAACCATACCAAAGGCCGGGGCCACATCCCCCATGGCAGCAAATACCTTACGGCCCAGGTCATGCCGTTCAATAGTAAGATTGACCTCTTTCTTCAAAACCTCCTCAATGAACTCCGCCTCATGTCCATCAACGCAATACATAATGGCCTTTTTTAAAAAGGGGTCATCAATTGTTTGCTGCTCCAGAACAATAAGGCCGTTCTTACGAGCGATATTGGCAAGATTAACAATCTCCTTAATAATCTGCTGCGGCACGCTTAATTTAGAAGAGAAGGCGTTCGTGGCAACTTTGACGGAATTTATAACATCACCCATCCCAAAACGGATAAAGGATGTGGCTACCGTCCCCCCTACAACTATCAAAACCGATGGTATATTTATGAACAATAATAATGAGCCACCAGACAAAATGGCGCCGACAACCAGCAAAGAGCCACCGACCAGACCAATAATGGTTGCTATATCCATTTATCCCCTGCCTTGAACGTAAAATTCAATTTATTCCCCAATATCCTCTATCGATATCGACATTTTGAAGCTATGGGCCTCATCAGGATAGCGCCCCTCACGTACCTCATGCTTGTAATCTTTTACAGCATCACGAATCTGTGGAGCCAGGCGGATATAAGATTTCACAAAACTAGGAACAAATTTCTCGAACATTCCCAAAAGGTCATGAGTAACCAGTACCTGCCCGTCACATCCCACACCTGCGCCAATGCCAATCGTCGGGATGGTTAACCGTGCTGAAATAAGTGCGGCAAGATCAGCAGGAATACATTCCAGAACCAGGGCAAAGGCTCCGGCTTGTTCCAGGCCCTTGGCCATAGTCAACAATTTACGGGCTGATTCAAGATCCTTACCCTGCACCTTATAGCCTCCCAATTTCCCGGCCGTCTGCGGAGTAAGTCCGATATGTCCCATAACTGGAATACCTGCCCGATCAATGGCAGTAACCGTCTCACAGGTCTCCAGTCCCCCCTCAAGTTTTACCGCATCACAACCAGCCTCTTTCATAAAACGGCCGGCATTTCTGATGGCCTCTGGGATTGAACACTGGTAGGACATAAAAGGCATATCACCTACAACAAAAGACAGGGGAGCCCCCCGGCGCACCGCCTTGGTGTGGTGCAGCATTTCATCCATTGTCACCGATACAGTAGAATCATACCCTAAAATAACCATACCCAACGAATCGCCGACAAGTAATATATCAACGCCAACGTCTTCCAGAATTCGAGCGAAACCAGCATCATAGGCGGTGAGCATGGTAATTTTCTCACCCGTTGCCTTCATATCTTTTATGTCAACTACGGTTAATTTTTCTGCCACGATTTAACCTTAAATTAGCTAATTTAGTACCTTACAGATTGTTTTCTAGAAAAGAACTTACAAGGTACTTATACCCCTCGTGGGGTGTTAGAATAAGTAATTACAATAACGTTTATTTATCATAGCAAAAGTAATTACAAATAAGCAAAAACATTTAAGTACTTTAGAAAATTTCTCCCGGAGTCTCCGCTTACCTGTTTTTTTTTAACCAGAAAATCATGTTATGGAACTTGTCGCCCTCTAGATGGTGACTAAATAAAACCCCATAATAGGGATGGAGTAGAATATCACTAGTGCCTCGTAGACAATCAGTATTGTTACTCGAACAAATTTGGTAGCTGCGAAACATTTTCACTACCGCCCGAGCGGCCAAAATGTTTATAAGCTGCGGGAGTTACCATACGGCCCCTGGGAGTTCTCATTAAAAAACCGGACTGAATAAGAAATGGTTCGTAAACATCTTCCAGAGTATTTTTTTCCTCACAAACTGCGGCAGCCAATGTATCAAGCCCCAGAGGGCCGCCCTGAAATTTATCAATCATGGTAAGCAGGATACGGCAATCCATATCATCAAGCCCGAGCTGATCGACCTTAAGCATCACCAAGGCCTGACAGGCCACTTCTCTGGTGATCTGCCCATCGGCGCGCACTTCAGCGTAATCTCGAACTCTCTTCAATAGACGGTTAGCAATACGCGGCGTACCACGCGACCTACGACCTAATTCGTCGGCACCGGAAGCATTCATAGATATGCCCAACAAGGTAGCCGCCCGTTTGACTATCTGCACCAATTCATCAGGGCAATAATAATCCAGACGTAAAATAACCCCGAATCTATCTCGCAGCGGCGGGGTCAAAAGACCGGTTCTGGTTGTGGCTCCCACCAGGGTAAAACGAGGCAGATCCATTTTTACGGATTTGGCTCCCGGGCCCTGACCAATTACCAGATCAAGCTGATAGTCCTCCATGGCGGGATATAAAATTTCTTCAACCACATGATTTAGACGATGAATTTCGTCA
Organism: uncultured Desulfobulbia bacterium; assembly: GCA_964439085.1. GTDB lineage: Bacteria > Desulfobacterota > Desulfobulbia > Desulfobulbales > VMSU01 > JAADIV01. The sequence continues at coordinate 12,721 of CAYTNB010000051.1, forward strand.
ATGAAAAGGACATCTCCCTCCTGCAAACTGGTTAGAATTGCCGCCAGATCACCAGCCTTTTCAATGACTGGGCCCGAAGTTACCTTAATATTTGCCCCCATCTCATTGGCAATAATATAGGCCAATGTGGTTTTCCCCAAGCCTGGAAATCCGTGTAAGAGAATATGATCTACCGTCTCCTTACGGGCCAAGGCCGCCTGCAAAGCAATAGAAAGATTTTCTTTTAGAGCTTCCTGACCAATATAATGCTTCAGATACTGGGGACGTAATGATATCTCTTCGGCTAATTCCTGCCGTTCGGCAGTGGAGCTAACTAATCGTTCTTCGTATTTCAAGCCAGACACCTCAAGGCGAGACGCAATATTTCTTCAATGGGAGGTTGGGGTAATTGGGCAGGCTGCTGTTCCATAACCTTGTCCAATGCCTCCTTGGCCTGGGTTTGCGGATAACCAAGATTGACTAAGACCGAGATAACGTCATTTATTAACCGCTCATCGGCAGTTATTTTTATTGGGGAAGAATTTACCGGGTCGCCAACCTCTGCGAAGGCCTGTACCTTATCCTTTAATTCAAGACACAGACGTTCTGCTGTTTTTTTACCAACACCTGGTAATTTGGTAAGTGCAGGCAGGTCATCGGACAGAACCGCCCGGGCAAGATCAGCTGGTGGAGAAGAAGAAAGTAAATTAAGAGCCAACTTGGGGCCAACACCAGAAACACCTAGCAGAACCGTAAACAACTCCTTTTCGGCCATATCCATAAAACCAAAAAGGGCAATAGCATCCTCACGAACATTGGTATAGATATGTAAAAAAATTTCCTGCCCCAGCTCGGGCAACTTTCCGAGACCGGATTTACAGAAAGCAACATCGTACCCAACCCCCCCCACATCAATAACCAGGCGATCAATTGAATTATGCTGCAATGTTCCTTTCAGAGAAGCTATCATGGATTATTAAATATGGTTAGCCAAGCACAGGGCGATGGCAAGAGCGTCAGCAGCATCTTCACTGGGCGTGGCATTAAGACCAAGTAAAACCCTCACCATGTGCTGCACTTGAATCTTAGTCGCCTGCCCATATCCAGCCACCGCCTGTTTCACCTGCTTGGCAGTATATTCCCATAGCGGCAAATCATGATTCATTACCGCTGCGATTATCGCCCCCCTAGCCTGACCCAATTTAAGAGCAGACATAGGGTTTCTGGCGAAAAAAATATCCTCAACCGCTGCTATTCTGGGGTTATGGGTCTGAATCACATCATCTATACCGTCGTATATTTCCTTCAAGCGGGTAGGAAATTTTTGTTTTGGATTGGTTTTAACCACCCCACAGGCCACAAACGTACTATCATCACCCAAGACATCGATAACACCATACCCGGTTATCCTGGAACCGGGATCAATGCCCAGGATGCGTGAAGATCCTTCCAGCCTTACGACCTGAGTCAGGACAGGGCCTCCATAATTTCATCAGCAATGTCAAAATTTGCATAAACGTTCTGGACGTCCTCATTATCTTCCAGAGCATCCATAAGCCGAATAACCCTACTCGCCACTTTCTCATCGGTTATTTCAACCGTTGTCTGGGGCAACATGGTAACGGAAGCCTCAAGCAACTCTATATTATTCTTTTCAAGGGCCTCCCGGACATCATTAAAATCCTCCGGAGCCGTGAGAATCTGGAAAAAGTCATCATCATCATCAATTATATCTTCGGCACCAGCCTCCAAGGCAATATCCATCAATTGTTCTTCCGTTGCCTTGCTTTTGTCAACCTGAATCATGCCCCTCTGGTCAAACAAGAAGGCTACACAACCAGATTCAGCCAAATTCCCCCCATTTTTATTGAAGCAATAGCGCACATCGGCCACTGTCCGATTTTTGTTGTCCGTCAGACAGTTAGTTAAGACGGCTACACCGCCAGGGCCATAACCTTCATAGACAATCTCTTCATACATCGCACCATCAAGATCACCGATTCCTTTTTTGATGGCTCGCTCAATATTATCCTTGGGCATATTTTCTGCTTTTGCTGTAGCAATCGCACTACGAAGGCGCGGATTACCATCAGGATCACCGCCACCCATACGGGCCAGCACCGTAATTTCTTTAATCAAACGAGTAAAAATTTTACCACGTTTAGCATCCGTTGCCCCCTTCTTTCTCTTAATGGTACTCCATTTGGAATGTCCAGACACATCAACCTCCTCTATGATTTCATCGTTTGTAGTTCATACCGAGGACAAATACTTCACAGCTCTCCTTACGGGAACTTTTTGGTTTAACAATCTTCGCCTTGCCGAAATAAGGTCTCACCAAGTCATAAAAATCCTTAAAGTCTTCGCCCTCAAAAACTTTACAGTAAAAGCTGCCGCCATCCACCAAAAATTCCTGCGCTAGAGCAAAGGCCTGGCGTGATAAATCCAGCGACTTTTGTTGATCGCTCCACTTATTACC
>CAYTNB010000052.1:0-14975 GCA_964439085.1 uncultured Desulfobulbia bacterium
TCCTTATAAATTCTTTTCTAAAAAACAGGTAAGCGCAGACTCCGAGAAAACAATCATGTAAGGTACTAAACAACTGGACCCATATCCCCTTAAGGAGGACAACTCTTATTCCTCTTTGATATTTGTCCCGCAACAGGCTGCACTTTTATTTTTACCCTTAACCACTTATGCGTTTATCAATTAAATGGGTGATTATTATTGGCTCGATACTCCTTGTTTGGAGTACCAACCTGATTATCATGCCTTCTTCATACCTTATGTCTGAGCGTATTTTAAACAGACATATCAGCGATATCATGCAAAATGTTGTTGATCTTACCCTTGAGCAGAGTAAGAATCATCTAAACAAAGCCAAAAGTGCGGCCTTTCTCGCTAAACAGCTTCTGAGCGCCAACGTAGTGAGAAATGATATAAAAGGTGACGCATCATTAGAACGCTATTTTTTTAACCAACTATCTATTTATCCTCACCTTGCCGGAATATATTTTGCCACTCCAGGCGGCAATTTTTTTTATGTCAGCCGTGACCCCAAAAAGATTAAGAACGGTTACAGAACCAAGATTATTCGTTATGACCAGGCTGGCAAGCGAAAGGTTAAACTCATCTGGCGTGACAATAATTTTGGTTTAATTTCAGAGGAAGAAGACCCAACAGATTTATACGACCCACGTGAACGTCCCTGGTACACCGAGGTTATCGAGAAACGCAATATAGTCTGGACAGATCCATACATTTTTTACACATCACAAAAACCCGGCGTAACCATTGCCGCCCCATCCTGGAATAAAGATGGTAATCTAAAGGGTATTGTCGGGGTTGATGTTGAAATCTCAGAATTATCGACTTTTATAAGCAAGCTAAAGGTTGGGAAAACAGGACAAGCGTTTATGCTAAATCAGAATGGTGACGTAATTGCCTATAAAAACCTGGAAAATCTTATTATTCACAAAAAGAATTCATCTTCTTTTAGGTTGCCCAAGGTTAGTGAGATAAACAACGATATAGTTTTCAACGCCTTTAATTCAGTGCATTGGCAGTATAACGATGATGGCTTTCTAAAACTTGACAAGTCAATTTTTTCATCATTTCTATTGAAAAACAAGAAATTCAGCTGCATGTTTGCGCCTTTTCCAGACAAAAGATTGCCCTGGGTCATTGGAGTTTACTTGCCGGAAGATGATTATCTGGCTGAGATAAAAGAAAACAGAACCTTCAATATTGTCGCTACTGTAGTAATCTCTCTTCTAGCCTCGTTTTTGGGATTGATCCTGGCAAAGCGGATAATCAACCCAATAATAAATCTGCAAAAAGAGGCAAGGGCTATTAAAAACAATGACCTTACAACCTCTTTTAAAACTTCATCAAAGTTCAATGAAATTCAGGAAACTGCCAATACCTTTGCCAGCATGAAAAAGGCCATTATCAACTATGAGGATACCCTTGTTGAGAAGGAAGAAATATATCGCGCCATCACCAACACCGCTAATGATGCGATAATAATGATGAATGAAAAGTATTTGATATCATACTGGAATCCGGCGGCCGAGCAAATGTTTGGCTATGCAAGCTCTGAAGTAATTGGTGAGACCCTGCACCAAACCATCGCCCCATCACGATTACTTGCCAAATACATCAAGGGATTACATCGTTTTGACCATGAAAAGAGAAACCAATTTATGGGTAAAACAATTGAGGTATCAGCCATAAATAAAGATGGGGTAGAATTTCCGATTGAGATCTCTCTTTCATCCATGAGAATTAACGGTAAACAGCACGCGCTGGCTATTATTCGTGATATCACAGCCCGCACCCAAAATGACCAGATAAAAAAACAACTGGCCCATGACTTACACGATGGTATTGGCGGAAATCTCACCAACATCAAACTTTTAGCGAACATCCTTGAATCAAAAAAAGACCAGCATATTATCAATGATGGGCTACATATCATTGCCGATCTTAGCATTGATTGTATCAGCGAAATAAGAAATTATATGAACGTGCTTGAAGATCGGAATTTGAATTGGAAAGATTTCATAGATGAGCTGCGCGAGTACACCCACAGAGTTGTAGACCCCCACAATATTACGCCCTCTGTATCCTCCGAGGTATCAGACAATGTACCGCCACCTAACGCCTTCTTGTATATGAATCTTTTTAAAACGGTCAAGGAGGCTGTAAACAATTCAGTCAAGCACGCCCACGCCACCAATCTTTGGGTTAAGTTCGAAATGTCCGGAGAAAATTTCGTTTGTGTTATTAAGGATAATGGCAGCGGTATTTCTCCCAGGGCGGGAAGTGGGCGAGGTCTGTTGAGTATGGAAAGCAGAGCTGCGGAATTAGGCGGTACCTTTAAACTAACAGATGAAGACGGTGTAGCTGTAACTATTACAGTGCCCATCCTATCCGCCAATAATTCATTGTTACAGGGTGAAACCATACCTAAGGGCAATTAGCGGAAAAATGGGCCAATTTCTCCGGCTTCGAGGTCTGCGCTTATCTGTAGGAGGCTCTCTATTCTCGGACAGCCTCCTAGATGAAGATGACTTAAACCCACAGTTAAAGCAACTTATGAACTAAACAAAGTCCCGGAATGGGGATAGGAAGTACAGTGAGATCATTATGACAAACAAGGTATCAACATGAGATTTATTATTGTTGAAGACAATACCATGCTCCGTAAGAATTTGGCACTTTTACTTAACGGAGAGGCAGGCCTTGAGTTATGTGGAGACTTTGGAACTGCAGAAGAGGCCATACCAGCCATCAAAGAAATTCAACCAGACATGATGTTGGTAGATTTAGGCCTGCCAGGAATTTCAGGCATCGAATTGACTCATTTAGTTAAGAGCGAATATCCTGAGATAGAGGTTCTTGTTCACACGGTCTTTGATGCCAGAGATAAGGTCTTCGATGCGATTAAGGCCGGAGCCTCAGGCTATATTTTAAAAGGTGCCTCCCCCAGGGAATTAATTGAAGCAATTGACAATCTTAGCAAAGGCGGTGCTCCCATGAGCCCGAAAATTGCGAGGGCAGTAATCAACGAATTCCACCAAAAATCAATTGAAGATCAATATCTGTTAAGCCCACGGGAAAAAGAAATTCTGTCCGAGCTTGAAAAAGGCCAAACCTACAAAGACCTGGCAGCAAAACTGTTCATCAGCCCACATACCATCCACACCCACATAAAGCACATCTACGAGAAGCTGCATGCCAAAAGCCGAAAAGAGGCTCTGGTCACTGCCCGTCGCAAAGGAATTATATAGTTGACATTTTTATAACTTGTATGATTCAATCTAGCACAACGTAAAAAAAGTAAGCGCTCCATGAACACTCTGAAGCCCTTACATTCCGAGATGTTATGAAGTCAAGAGTATGGTTTATTGAGTGCTTACCAAAAAAATCTTCAATAGAAATAGTTTTTAACTTTGTTGGGTAAATTTAGGATATAATGTTTTTTACTCCGTGTTGCAACGCGGAGTAAAAAAGTGTATTAGGACGTTTGATATAGCAGGTAAGCGAACGGAGTGAGACTCTGAGGCGTAGCAGTAGCAGACAGGTTCATGCCAAAAATATTTATTTGCCATGTCGGTAAATAATCATGAGAAAGGAGGAATTGCATATGAGGGGCAAATTAATGAAACTTTTGACAGCAATAGTAATTCTGGCAGCGTTGTTCTTTACAGCAGGCTGTAACGGCGGTGGCGGCGGTAGTGGTACTTCCACCACTACAAGCGGATCTGTAAGCGGCAGTGCTTCATAAAAAATATACCGGGAGAATATCAACATGAAAAATCGTAAGATATCCTTATGCGGCATGATAGCGGCCGTTTTCTTCATTTTGTCAATATATACCAGCGTCTGGGCGGCATTAACACCCAACACTTCATACACCGTTACCATTGAAAAGGTGAAGAGTGACGGCACAATTGGCTCACTGGGGCTATCAACCGCCGGCACCACCGATAACAACGGTAAACTCTCTTTTACCATGAGCAGCGTGCCTTCCAACGACACATGTAATTTTTTGGTAACTACCATCACGGATGGGAGTGGAGCTACAGTCCGTAAGGGTATTGCTCCCTGTCCCGATGTCGACAGCACCCTGCCGCTGGGAATTTCCCCATTGACGACCAAACAGACCACCGCCCTGCTGGACGCCTTTGCGGCCGCTGGCACCGATGATTCCATTCTGGCCGTTTTCGGCAGTGTTGTTGTCCGCTCCACCGGAGTAACAGATACGGAGTTGAAAAAAATTGCAAACATCATTAACAGCGGCATCAACGGTACAGGTGGTTTTGCGGATTATCTTACCAGCAACGGGGTTTCAGCCAGTGAGCTGGCCGCCTATCGCAGTGCCATCGTTGCCAATCTGGCCAATGCCAGCAGTGGTTACTCTAAAATCATGAAAGATGCCGTGGATGACGGTATTGCCTCTGCTACCGCTGAACGTCAAAAGCGTGGTGAGGCTGCGGCAAAATTAATGTCCGTTCTGGTAGATGCCGCTGATACGGCTGGATTTTCACCGGATCTCGTCCTAGAGGCCTTTAACGCCATGGGATCCGTAGTGATTCCCCTGTTCCAGACGGCGGTTGCAAATGGTGACATAAATGCCATTGTCGGCAAGTCCATCGATTCTTCCGTTGGCGGAGGCGTTGACAAGCTGCGAGCCGATAAGGAAATAAAAAATTACCAGGATGCACTGACTACTCTTGGGGCATCCGGCGCAGAACTCACCCAGTTTACAACTGCGGCCAGCGCCCTGTCAGACAGCATGCGTAGCGCTTTTCAAACCTCCGAGGAGGTATTTGACGACAATGAAGATGTAGGGAAAATAAACACAGCGCAAGGGGCAATGGAAACGACCATGAATAATGCCTTTAACACATTTACAACTGCGATAGCGGCCTCAAACACCTCACTAGGAACCCTTGTGACTGCGCTGAATGGAGTCTTGGGAGCCGGAGCTGTCAGCAACACTGATTTTCAGACCTATGCCAAAGACGGCAGCACCCAGGTGAATTGGCCCATCACAATGGTAATCGTGGCAAACTGGATTAATGATGCGGTCATAGCCAATGGTAACAATATCAATACTACCATCGCATATACCAGGGATACAGTCGCACTTCCTGGGGCAATCAACTGGATTGGTAATTGTAGTGATAATAGCAGCACCGATCCTGGTACTTGTACGGGGGCAGGAGGCGGCTGGACAGTCGAGCGCACCAACTTTACAGGGGCAGCCATGAACATCCCCGCCTCCTATGCGGCCCTGTTTGGTATCCAGGAAGATATTATGATCAGGGATTTCACCCGCTATAATGCTGACACTGCAGCTAATGGAGATATGAGCGCAATGCAGACGATGGAGAAGGCTTACAGCGATGCCCTGGGCACCATTGCCGGGAATATAAGCGGCACCAATCCCAATAGCACCGCCATTACCGCTGCCCAGAAAAAGGCCATAGTGCGTCTACTGAAGTCACCGCAGTTCTAAACGGTGTACTCCGTCTTTGCCCGACCGATACGATCGGCAAAACAATGGTTTACAACACGTCGGCGGGGTAATTCCCTCCGTCGTGTTATTATGTATCTGCTGATAATTGCGGGGGCGCGGGGGGCCGCCAACCTGTTCTGGCAGGTTTACGACCCGCAAAACACCGCTTTCCCGGTTATGAACGGCAGTGCGGCCGCTTCCCTGTCCCCGTCTCCCGTGCGGGCTGATGCCTCTCTCCCTGTTCCACCACATATATTCGGCAAGGCGGCTATTGAACCAGTTGAGGATGAAACAGCGGACACAGTTGCCGCTACCGACCTTAACCTGACCCTTAACGGCGTCATCGCCGCCCAGGCGCCCAATCAATCTCTGGCGATTATCACGGTTCTGAAGGACAAAAACGATAAGCAGGCCGCCGATATGTTGTACGGCGTGGGCGACATTATAATACCCCAGGTTGTTATCCGGCAAATCCTCGCTGACCGAGTCATCCTTGACCGGAACGGCAGCATGGAGGCCCTGTTTCTGGGTACCGGAAAGCGGCCCGGCCAGAGGGGCGGCATCCACCCCATCGGCGATGGGGTTCACTGGCAGATGGACGGCAAATTTCTCGACCGGCAGTTGGCAGACCTCTCATCCCTTTCCAGACAGTTCGACCTGCGCCCCTATGTCAAGGGCGGCCGCCAACAGGGGTTCAGGCTGGCGGCCAAAGAGGGCAGCCCCCTTCTGCGCAAACTTGGCCTGCGGCCCGGCGATATTATCTATGAAATTAACGGTATCTGGGTTAAAGATATTCCCCAGGCCTGGAAAGCCCTGCAAAAGATAAAGACAGCAAGCCGGATAAAGCTGGCCATTGGCCGTGACAACCACCGCATACAACAAATTTATTCAATTAACCGCTGACCATCCCGGCTAAGCCGCGGAGAAATGATGAATCATAAATATTACCGGATCATTTTTGTCCTCCTGACCACAATCATCTTAAGCGCCGTTATACCAGTTTCAGCAGCACCCAAGCCGATGGCGCTGAATTTTAATGATGCCGATATCCGCGCCGTCATCACCGGCATAGGACGGATTCTTCACCGGAATTTTGTTATTGACCCCGCCGTCAAAGGCAAGGTTACCATTATCTCCAACCGAGCCATGTCCAATGACGATGTCTATAAGTCCTTACTGACCATATTGAAGGTGCATGGCTATACCACCATTGACAACGGTGGTATCACTGTTATTGCACCGATGGCCCGCAGCCTGCAATTTGATGTCCCGGTGCGGTCGGACAAGACAGCCGGATTGGTGAAACATGCCGGATTAATTACCAGAATCCACGTCCTGCGTTATATAGAGGCGGACAAGGCAGTAGCCGTTCTCCAGCCAATGTTGACGACTAAGGGCCAGATAAGCACCCTGAAAAAGGGGAATATCATCATTATCACTGCCCCTGCAGTCACGGTTAAGCGTTTACTGACTATCATCGGCTATATCGACACGGATAACCACGAGTTGTCCACCGTTACTCTGGAATATGCTGACGCCAGACAGGCGGCTGCCATCATTGAGCGGCTGGAACTGAAAAGCGGCAGGATAAGACCGTCCCAACTGCAATTGGCTGTTGATGAACGCACCAATGCCATTATCATATCCGGCGATCCGGATATCGTCCTGCGGGTAAAGGCGGTTATCGGCCGTTTGGATACCCCGATAAAAAAGGACAATAGTACCCAGGTTGTCTTCCTGCATTATGCCAAGGCCAAAGACCTGGCCGCCATCCTGAACAAGATGCGCATACAGAACCCGGCAGCCGCCGCCACTAAATCCGGCCAAAAGAATACCGAGGCCCCGGCTCAGGTTCAGGCCGATGAAGGAACCAACGCCCTGCTTATTACGGCCCCGCCAACCGTCATGAAAACCCTGCGCTCGGTGATTATGCAGCTGGATATCCGCCGGGCTCAGGTTATGATTGAGGCAATTATCGCTGAAGTTTCCACCAACAAAGCGGCGGAACTGGGGGTACAGTGGCAGGCCACCGCCAACACCGGACCCGACAGCAGCGGGGTCGTCGGCGGCACAAATTTCAACGGTACCGGCAATGGTATCACCCAATTGAGCGTCAATCCTCTCTCCGTCGGCAGCGGTCTGAGCCTGGGATATTTTCGCGGCACTACCAGTATCCTTGGCACCGATGTCCTCAATCTCGGTGTTCTGTTGAGGGCGCTGACTTCCGACAACGACACCAATATTCTGTCCACCCCCTCCCTGGTTACCCTGGATAACGAGGAGGCAGAAATAGTCGTTGGGCAGAATGTCCCGTTTGTTACCGGCAGTTACACCTCCACCGGCAGCAGCACCCTGCCGACCAACCCCTTTCAAACCATTGCCCGGCGGGATATCGGCATCAAACTAAAGGTAAAACCGCAAATCAACGAAGGAAACACAATCAGACTGGATATCGAACAGGAGGTTTCCAATCTGACTAATGAGGCTAACGAGGGGGGGACCATAACCAATAATCGTTCCATAAAAACAAGCGTTATCATTGAAAATAACAAGGTTCTGGTATTGGGCGGACTTATCAGTGATGATGTTCAGGAGGGGATTGCAAAGGTGCCCATCCTTGGCAGCATTCCCATATTAGGCCTGTTATTTCGCTACAAGAACAGCAAACATGTAAAACGCAATCTTATGGTCTTTATTAAACCGCAAATTATCCGCAACGAGCCTACCGGCTCTGCCATCACCTTCGATAAATATGACGCCATGCGCCGCCAGCAGCAGCAAAGCGGTGCCGGCGGTATTATCCTGATGCCGTCTGACAAGTCTCCCGTGCTGCCGGAACAACAAAACCAATGAAGCACCCGCCCTACCGCTTTGCCAAACAACACGGCCTGCTGCTTGACGGTGAGGAGTCAGGAGCCGCACTGGTCTGCGGATGTGGCAGCCCAGCGCCTGCCGCCCTCTCGGAACTGCGCCGTTTCCTGAACCGCCCTCTGCGCCTTACCCTGATAGACGAACAATTATTTGACTCCCTTTTGCGCCGCAATTATGAAAGCGGCGGCGCAGAGGCCCTGCAAGACGTGGATGGTCTGGGAGAAGACGCCGATCTCGCCGCCATGGCCCAGAAGCTGTCGGAACCGGAAGACTTGCTGGAAAGTCAGGATGATGCCCCCATTATCAGGCTGATTAACGGTCTTCTCACCGAAGCGGTGAAGGAAAACGCCTCGGATATCCATATAGAGCCGTTTGAGCGCCGCCTCCGCGTACGTTTCCGGGTGGACGGCGTTTTGCGACAGGTGATAGAGCCTGCTGCCAGACTGGCCCCCCTGCTGGTTTCCCGCATAAAGGTCATGGCCCGGCTGGATATTGCCGAAAAAAGGCTGCCACAGGATGGCCGCATCTCCCTGAAAATAGCGGGACGCCCCGTTGACGTGCGGGTCTCCACCATTCCATCGGGTTATGGAGAACGGGTGGTTCTGCGTCTTCTGGACAAACAGACCGGCCGCCTTGATTTAAGCCGTCTGGGGATGGACGACAGGACTTTGCGCCGCACGCAAAACCTGATCCGGCAGCCCAACGGTATTATTCTGGTTACCGGCCCCACCGGATCAGGCAAAACCACGACCCTTTACGCCATATTGAGCCAGTTAAACGAGGAGCGACGTAATATCCTCACCGTTGAAGACCCCATCGAATACTATCTGGACGGCATTGGTCAGACCCAGGTAAATTACAAGACGGAGATGACCTTCGCCAGGGGCCTGCGGGCTATTCTGCGTCAGGACCCTGATGTGGTGATGATTGGTGAGATTCGAGACCTGGAAACAGCTAGAATCGCCGTGCAGGCTAGCTTGACGGGCCATCTTGTCCTGTCCACCCTGCATACCAACACGGCGGTGGGGGCCGTGACCAGGCTGCAGGATATGGGGATTGAACCGTTCCTGTTGTCTTCATCCCTCCTGGCCGTCCTGGCTCAGCGGCTTATACGCCTTCTCTGCCCGAAATGCCGTCTACTCTACAAGCCCACAGAAACAGAATACCACGCTTTCGCCAGGCACCAGGCTGGACAGGGGAATATATACCGCCCGGTTGGCTGCGGGCAATGCGGCAATTCCGGTTATAAAGGACGCAGCGGGATTTATAACCGGAATTGTTGGAGATCAATGATGCCCTGCGCACCATAATTCACCGACAGGGCGGTGAACAAGAACTGAAGGAGGCGGCACGACTAACAATACCCATCCTGCAGGACGGCTGGCGGCGCATAATTCATGGCGACACCAGTATCGAAGAGGTTCTGCGGGTAGGCGGCCATGAGACGGAGGAGATATAAATGGCCGCCTTTGAATACGAGGCCCTGGACAGTCGCGGACATCTCCGGCGAGGGGTAATCGAGGGCGACACCCCCCGCCGGGTGCGCCAGACGCTGCGACATCAGGCGCTTATCCCTCTGTCAGTAATAGCTGCCGCCCGCAAGCAGAGCCAGACCGCCCTCGTCAGGGGGCGGCTGACGACCGCCGAGTTAGCCCTTATAACCCGCCAGTTGTCCACCATGTTGCGTTCCGGCGCCACCCTGGCGGAGGCCCTGGATATAACCGCAAGACAAAATGACAATAAACGAAGCCAGCGTCTGTTGATGACACTACGTTCCGGCATTATGGAGGGGCGCAGTCTGGCAGATTCATGCGCAGATTTTCCCGCCACCTTCACAACACTTTACCGGGCCACTATTGCCGCCGGCGAACATTCCGGCGCCCTGGATATAGTTCTGGAGCAACTGGCCGATTATACTGAATTTCGCTCACAGCTACGCCAGAAGATAACCATGGCAATGATCTATCCTGTCCTGTTAACCGTTGTGGCCATTCTCATCGTCAGTGGTCTGATAGCCTTTGTGGTGCCGCAGGTGGTCTCGGTATTTATCAACACCGGCCAGCAGCTGCCACTGTTGACCCGGATACTCATTGTCAGCAGCGCCTGGCTGCAACAGCATATTATCATCCTGATTCCTGCTGCCCTTTTACTGGTCTTTCTGGGCAGACTAGCCTTGAGACAGGAAAACAACCGCCTGCGTCTCCATACCATACTGCTGATGATACCGCTGATTAGCAAGTTAATTGTGGCGCTTGAGACTGCGGGTTTTACCAGAGCCTTCAGTATCCTTACCGCGTCCGGCACTCCCGTACTTGAAGGACTGCGGATATCGGGACAGGTTATGAATAATCTGGTTATGCGGGAGGCAGTAAAACGGGCCGTTATTATGGTGCGGGAGGGGAGCAGCCTTTCCGAGGCCCTGCGGCAGGGCAACTGTTTCCCGCCAACGACAATACACCTCATCGCCAGCGGCGAGGCCGGTGCCGAACTGGATAAAATGCTTGAACAGGCGGCCGCAGGCCACGAAAGGGAAATACAGACACTCACCGGCACTCTGCTGGCCCTTTTCGAGCCATTGCTCATCTTAATCATGGGCGGCGTTGTCCTCTTTATCGTTTTAGCCATTATGCTGCCTATCTTCAACCTGAACCAACTGGTGAAATGAGGCCGCAGAACCGACAAAGCGCCGGGGGCTTTACCCTGCTTGAAATTCTGGTGGCCCTGGCCGTAGTCAGCGTTGTCATGGCAGCGGCCATAAGAACGAGCGTTATCACCACCCGCAATACTGCCCTGCTGCGGGAAAAACTTGTCAGTCACTGGGTGGTAATGAATGAGGCCGCCCGTCTGCGTCTGGCTGACAAAAATGTGCCGCCAGGAGTAGAAAATGGTGAAGCGGTCATGGGCGGTCGGCGGTGGCGGTGGCAGCGGCAGACGACAACAACGGCAGATCCGCAAATGCACAGAGTAGTTATCTCTGCCGGCCCGGCGGAAAGACAGGAGACCGTCTCGTCACTCATTATCTATCTGGGACAATAGACATGACATCCACCCGCCGCCGTGTGAATCAACAAGGCTTCACCCTTATGGAGTTACTGATCGCCCTCAGCGTCTTTGCCGTAATGGGTGTCATGATTATGGGTGGCCTGCGTTCATTAGCTAGAGCCAGGAGCAACAACCGTCTGGCGGAACAGCGTCTGGCGGAGCTGGCCAATGCCCTGACCCTGCTTGAGCACGACCTGATTCAGACCGTCAACGAATTGCCCCTCAGCTATAATCCGCTTGAGTCGGAACTGGAATTTACCCGCACGGGATGGCGGAATCCGGGGTACGCCAAACGTAGCTCGCTCAAAAAAATCACCTATGTATGCCGAGCCGGCCAGTTGAGTCGTCAGCTTTGGCCCGATCCGGCGGATACGGAATCGGCTCCCTTCACGGAGCTGCTGTTAGACAAGGTTGACAAGTGCCGGGTTCGTTTCTTCAACCAATCGTGGTATGAAGGGCCCTGGCCGCCACCAAAGCAAATGAAGCAGCAACCGCAGGTTCACGCTTTGGAATTTATAATCACTCTGAAGGATATGGGAGTCTTTAACCGTATCTTTCTGCTACCGGGAGGATGATTGTGTTGATGGATAATCACGGTGCAGCCCTGCTCACCGCCCTCCTGGCCGCCGCCCTGGCCGCTTTTCTGGCCGCCGCGATGCTGTCTTCCCAGCAGATCGAGATAAGGCGTCTGGGTAATATCATCAATAACGATCAGGCCTATGTACTTTCCCTGAGTCTGGAAAAATGGGCCGGTAATGTCCTGATCAATGATGCTGGGCGGGGCGGCACCGATTACCCGGCTGAAGCGTGGAATGCGGGGCTGCCCCCGGGGCTGGTGGACGGTGGCCGGGCAAGTTGCGCTATCAGTGATCTGCAGGGTATCTTTAATCTCAACAATCTATTGGCCGACAACCGCCAGTTAAGGTCTTACAGCCGTCGGCAATTCATACGTCTCCTGAGCCTTTGCGGAACGGCAGACAACCTGGCTCCTGATATATTTCAGTGGCTGGCCCGGCAGGATCAGACATTCAAATTTGTCACCCCATCCCGGCTTATGCAGGTTCCGGAGCTTGAACCTGATGAATTCCGCCGCCTGGCCCCCTTTATTTGCGCCCTGCCAACTCCCACCCTCTTGAATATCAATACCGCCCCGTCTCTGCTCACGGCCTCTCTGGCCGAAAACATAAGCCTGTCGGAAGCCGGAGATATGATTGCGGCACGACCGCTTAACGGTTACAAGAGTGTGACGGCTTTTATACACGCCTGCCAGAAAACGGGCTGGCAGACGGCGGGCATTGATGCACAATTTTTAACTGTCTCCAGCCATTATTTCATGGTAAAATCAACGGTAGATTCGGGACGGGGCCATATCCGCCTGACAAGTATTCTTAACCGTTCGTCATCTGCGGACAATCGTGGCCGCGCCGCCGGATATCAGGTGATAATCCGTAGTCTGGGTAAAATTTAATGGCGTTTTTTTTCATTCATTACGAGGGACAGCAGCAGGCACGCTGGTTCAGCGGCGACCAAGCGACGTGCGGTACGCTGCAGGAGGCCGCCAAGGAGGCCGGGCCAGGACAGAATATTATTATCCTGATTCCCGGCGAGAGGGTGTCTTTACATAACGCACGGGTTCCCGGCAGCCGCCAGCAAGCCATGCAAGCCGCCCCCTTCGTCATAGAGGAACAACTTGCCGATGAGCCGGAAGACCTCCATTTCGCCCTCGGCCCCAGGGACGGGAATGATAGCTGGCCCGTGGCCGTTGTCGGCAGAGAATATATGCGGGAGATATTTATCGGCTTGTCCGGAGCATCAGTCAGGGCAGGGGCAATAATTCCCGATATTCTGGCCCTGCCCCTTACTGCTGGCGAGTGGACAATATGGCGGGACGGTCAATGGCTCAAGATTCGTACTGGCGTCTATTCCGGCTGTGTCGTGGAGATGGAAAATTTTTGCTGGTTGATAAAGAACCTGCTTGAAAAATGCAATGTTCGGCCCCGGAAACTGAATTTTATGGGGGAAAATTGTCAGAGCGTCGATCTGCCGGATGACTTGCCGAACGGTATACAGACAAATTTCGCCAACACCATACCGAAGTGGTGTTTAAATCGGCAGACAAATGCGTATGACCGTGGCCGCACCGCTAAGCCGGATATCAATCTCATCCAGGGCGAGTACAGCCCGGATCGTCAGTGGCGGAAGATTTGGCACAACTGGCGGCTACCGGCGGCGCTTCTGGGAATTGTCATCATGCTTTACGGGGCCGCATTATTCGCCAGGGGAATTCGTCTGCGCAACGAGAGCCACTCTCTTGCGACATCAATTACGAATATTTACCGGCAGACTTTCCCCCAGGCCCGCCATATTGTCAACCCACGCATCCAGATGCAGCAGCAACTCGACAAGTTGACGACCGATCGGCAAAACACCTTTTCGGCCCTGCTGACCGCCTTTTATCCGGCCCTGCGAGGAGGCGGAAAACTCAGGGTCACAGAGTTGCAATTTCATGACCGGCAGTTGGAGATTCACCTCAGCGGCGGGGATATAAACGACATGGATGCCGCCAGAAAGCGGGCAGCCAGCAGTTTTAACGGTAAAGTGAAATTATATAACGTGTCAACAGACGGCAGGGGGGCGCAGGCCACCATGATACTGACTCAATAGGACCTAACAAGTGATATTTTTTTGGTATAATCTTAAACGCCGGGAGCAATACTTGCTCATTCTCGGTGCCTTATTCGTATTTACCGCCGGATCATACAGGCTCATTCTACGGCCCGCCCGGGAACAGATAGGCCTCTATCAGGCGAATATATTGAAAAGAGAAGGGGATCTGGTCTGGATGCGGCAGGCAGCCCGGCGGATACAGAACGACAGGAACGTCAAATATTATGACAAAACCCTGTCCCCCCTGTCCGCCATTGACCGGGGGGCAAAACAATTTAATCTGAACAAGGCTGTCAACCGCCTGGAGCCGGATGATTCCGGGCGGATACGGATATGGCTGACCGGGGCCATATTTGACGATATGTTGGCCTGGGTCGAAGACCTACACACCGGCTACGGCATAGACATGATCTCCATCAGAGCTGCATCCGTACAAGAGCGGCCCGGTATTGTCAACGCCCAGGTAACCTTTCTTGCCCCCGGAACAACAATGCCGCCACCCCGGGAGGCCGACCGGAAGCAGCCATGAAGATTAACGGACTGTATCTCACAGGCCTCACGTCCCTGCTTTTTTTTCTTGTCTGGCAGATGCCTGCTTCGCAGCTCTACCGCCTGTGCGGCAGCCACAACAAATTGCCGGAAATTGGCATGATTGGTCTGGAAGGAAGCTGGCATAATGGCCGCTGCCGCTGGCTGTGGATGGACGACGTCCAGATAAACGGTCTACGCTGGCATCTTGAGCCGTTGTCCATATTAACAGAAGGTGCGGTCTCTTTTGTTTTTAACACCCCGGATACGGGCAGCCCGGTACAGGCGCAAGGCGTTTTGTCTATAAAACCGGATGGGCGTTATACGATAAGGGGGAGCTACGCCACCCGCAACCCGAGACTGCGGT
>CAYTNB010000053.1:0-14741 GCA_964439085.1 uncultured Desulfobulbia bacterium
TTTAGAAAAGAATTTATAAGGTACTAGGTAAGCGTAGACTCCGATACCCCCTCGCAGGGTGTTAGTATTACCTGTAAGCTCCTTTCAAGAAGATGGAGCATATCGACTGCCGAAGTCTATTTCGGCAGTCTGCGCTTCCCCGAGCATTAATCTTTTTAATTAATAAAGCTAAAGCTGCCTATCACAGATACCAACAAAAGACTGACTAAAAATCTTCAAAATCATCATCGTCATTCATGGGAATAATTTCCGAAGGCGTTGACGCTTTTGCAGTCAGAGGTCTTGTGGTTGGCAGTGCCTTTACCCGCGGCTGAGCTGTCCGTTTCGCAATGGTTTTTTTCACAATAGCACCAGACGGACGCACCATTTTTACCGCACCACTGCTGGCGGCCTCATCAGTTGGCAGCCCCCCCGCCAAGGCCGCCAATCTTTCCACCACCTGCTGCATAACATTAACCTGTCTGTTCATTTCCAAAGCCGCGGCAGCTTCCTCTTCGGAACTGGCCGCATTCCGTTGGGTAACCGTATCAATCTCGGCCAACCCGACATTAGCCTGCTCAATAGCTTGGGCCTGTTCACTGGCGGAGCAAGCGTTTTCCTCCAACAAAATGCCAATTTTAGAGGCCGATTCCTGGGCTTTAACAAAATACCCATTGGTGTCCAGCACCAGCTTTGCACCAGTTTCAACATGCTTCACGGTGGCAGTAATTAGGCTTGAAGTACTTTTAGCAGCCTCACCAGAACGCATAGCCAAGTTACGAACCTCTTCAGCAACCACGGCAAAACCGGCTCCAGCCTCACCAGCTCTAGCCGCCTCCACTGCGGCGTTTAAGGCCAGCAAATTAGTTTGAAAGGCAATTTCATCAATGGTTTTAACTATTTTCTGCGTCTCATTACTGGCTGAACTTATTTCCTCCATAGAGCCTATAACCTTGGTCATAGCCTTTTGAGCCTCATTGATTACCTCATTGGTCTGGCGCATAAAGCTATCCGATTTGGCAGAGTTTTCAGCGTCACGAGCGGTCATGGAAGATACCTCTTCCATAGAGGCAGAAATTTCTTCAACGGCTGCAGCCTGCTGCGAAGCTCCATCGGCAAGGGCCTGACTACTGGACGAAATCTCCCCGGAAGAGGAGGCAAGGCGTTGAGCACTCTCATCCAGCTCAAAAGCCACCCCTTGCAAAACAACACTGATGCGGCGGCTGATAAAAAAAGCGATAATAACGCCCAGGAGAATGGCAATTACAATACTGACGATTAAGATCATCTGAGTGAAGGCAGCCGCTTTGAGCATAACTTCATCGCTCATAATATTTTGTTTTGCCTCTTCTCTTATCTGGTGCAAAAGGGCTTGGACATTATGCAGAGCCGGAATGGTCTGCTCCCGATAGATTACATTCGCCCGTTGCTTCCCTGCCGAATCACTACCAGCTTGAGCAATGGCAATCGCAGTTTTATGCAGAGTCTCATGAAGGCCTTCCATCTTGGTAAATAAGGGGGCCAAGGCTGGCACAAGCTGTTCGGCATCCTGACGTCCAGCCCCATAGAGCCATTTACCAAAGGCGCATTTATGGTCGTTAGTCTCAATATCCAGGGTAGTAATGCCAGGATCAGAAAGATATGAATTCAGGATAGTAACCCAGTTTAAATGTTCAATCTCAATCTCGGCCAATTTGGTATCCAAACTATTCCCACTGATGATGGAACCGGCATTAGAGATAATACCGTTAATACCTCTGGGAGTCATAATACCAACAACTAAAAATATAGCCAAAAAAGTACTAAACCCAAACCAGATCTGTTTCCCGATAGTCATACCAGCTTTTCTTGTCATACAATCCCCCTTGGCCTCACAACAATTTTTTTATGACGCTTAACGTTGATGCACTCGTAAAAAGTCTCGGGATGGCTAAGTAGCTAAGCGTAGACTGCGAAAAGTTTGATATACAGGTAAGCGAACGGAGTGAGACTCCGAGGCGTAGCAATCTTTTAGGCACGAGCCATACATATACAGGCTCGTGCCTAAAAGATTGCTACAACGCAGTAGATCGAATTTCTATGCCCCTTTTGGGTACTTTTTACGACGCCATCAACTTTGTAAATTACACAGTAACTTGTTCACTTGGAGCTAAACTACAAACGAACATTAGAAAGTAAGTGTTCACCCAATACGGGAAATTATATTATTTTATTTGCGGTTCTGTAAAGAGGTAATTAGCCCAGAACGAAACTTTTAGGCAGCACAACCAGGGCCAAACCTCTTTTTTAACAAAAGTCCACACAGATCGAAAACCCCCATCCCGGAAATTCAGTCTTGCGTCCATACGGCTGCATACTATAGACTAGTAATGAATAGCGGTATGACTTGATTACATGCGCTAGATAACGGCATATCTATTTAAACTATTGAGTATCTTGCAGATAAGACCCAACACTCCACGAGGGGTATAAGTACCTATTTTGTTAATCCTAGACCTCTTACAAACAAATTTACGGGCCAGGCTCATCATGATCAGCGCTTTGATTGTCGTTGTTGGCACCAGCCTGTTATTCACCTTTATTGGCATGCAGGAAAAAAAGATTTTGCTCCGGCAGGTGGAGTCTCAGGCCAAAATGTTGTTTCGGCAAATTGTTCTCACCCGCCGCTGGATCGCAGATCATGGTGGCATATTCATAGAAAAAACTGCCGGAATGGAAGCTAATCCCTATCTGGCTCATAACATGATCACTGACCAGGCCGGAACCCCGTATGTCCGCGAAAATCCAGCCCTTGCCACTCGTCATCTTTCCGAATACGCCCAAAAAACCGGTTATTACTGGTTTCATATCACCAGCCTCCGACCAATTAATCCTGAGAACGCCCCAGATTCTTTTGAGACAACAGCCTTGCAGGACTTTGCCGCCAGGCGGCACATCGAAGCCTCCACCGTGGAACATCAACAAGGCCATAGTTTTTTTCGTTATATTGCCCCCCTGATCACAGCCCCCCCCTGCCGAAAATGTCATCCAGACTATAAAGTTGGAGAGGTGCGTGGCGCCCTATCGGTTACTCTGCCAATCGACTCGCTGCTCAGCCAGATAAAGAGAAACAGTGCGTGGCTCATTTTTGGAGCCATTACTCTTGGCCTTATTCTCTTTTGTTCACTCTATGTGTTATTAAATAGCTTCGTTCTTCGTCCCATGGCTCAACTCCAGCAGGCTATGGAAAAGTACCCCGTACTGCGGGCGGCTGACACCATTAAAAACCGAGACGAATTCGGACAGCTTGCCAGAGCCTTTGACCGCATGCAGGACAAAATACAGGAATACCAAAATACCCTGCAGGAAAAAGTAGCACTGGCCAGTGCCGATTTTCGTGAAACTAGCCGCCGCTACCAGGATCTTAGCCTCAAAAAATCAGACTTTATCGCCCGCATCTCGCATGAACTTAGAACCCCGCTTACCGCGGTGCGGGGGGCGGCTGAATACATTCTATCGCTGTTGGGAAAACCAGCAGCCGAGGCCACAGAGACTTGTACCGAACTCCAGCGTTTTGCGGAAATCATCTCTTCCAACACGGAAAGGCTGGAACGCATGGTGAACGAGACCTTAGACATCGAAAAAATAGAATCAGGCCGATCTGATTTCCACATTACCTCCTTTGCGGTCGGTTCAGCGGTGTCCGAAGTACTCCAGGAGCTTGATCCCCTGATCCACTCCCGCAGTCTCCAGCTACAAACCAATATCGACACTGCTCTGCCCATTATCAATGGTGATCGTGACCGCATTAAGGACGTGCTCACCAATCTTTTAATTAACGCCTTTGATTATTCACCGGAAGGCGGTATTTTACAGATAACCTGCACTCCGGCAACCAATACTGTCCGGATCGAGATTCAGGACCAGGGGCCGGGTGTGCCGCCACAATTACGTGAAAAAGTTTTTGAAAAGTTTTATAAAGGAAGAAAAGGGGGGACCGGCCTCGGTCTCGCCCTCTGTCGTTCCGTGGTCAATGCTCACGACGGCAGGATATGGGTTGAGAGCGCAGGAGCATACGGCAGCGCATTTATCGTTGAATTACCGGTACACAAGAAACTACCTGATTCAAGCCAATAACATAGATGAACGATGCACTTCGTTCCTTAGCCAATTCCAGACTATGCAAAAACATCAAGAATGACACCTACAACTCTAGTGGAACAGCAGCAGACCATTTTGGCAATTGATGATGATCATGATATCCTGGTGGTATTGAAGGCCAATCTGGAGATGTATGGCTTTACCGTCCACACGGCTGCTGATCTTCAACAGGCCCATGAGCTCATGGCCCCTCCCCCAGACATCTTGCTTCTAGACCTGAATCTCCCTGACGGAGATGGTATTATTTTTTGCCGTGAGATAAAAGAAAATTTTCCAGAGCTGCCAGTCATTATGCTCACTGCCAGAGACCGGGTGTCGGATAAAGTCATTGGCTTGGACAGCGGAGCCGATGATTATGTCGTTAAACCCTTCGACACCCTGGAACTCCTAGCCAGAGTCCGCGTCTGTCTGCGCCGCACCAAGTCCCCAGAGCCAATCCCACTTTTCTGTGGTGATCTGTACGCAGATCAGGATCAACGCCTGGTTACGCTAAAGGGTGTCCCTCTTGAACTTACCCCCAAAGAATTTGATCTTCTCTGCCTGCTGATGGAATCACAAGGCAAGATATTAAGCCGTGAGGCCATTCGCCGTGCTCTCTGGAAAGATTCCAAAATATATTCATGGTCCAGGGTGATTGATGTTCACATTCAGCATCTGCGCCAAAAAATAGAACTCACCCCCACCTCTCCCGCCTATATCCATACCGTTCCCGGGGTTGGATATCGCTGTTCGGCTAAGGGCCTGTAAGAAAATAACCAGACTGATATTACGCTTGGATTTGGGCCAGGTTTGGAGGCGGCGATTGAACAAAACCGCAGGCGTAGCAGGGATACGTTGAGGATTTCGTAGTCTACACTTACCTGTGATTGAGTCGCATTCAAAGATGATCCGAAGATAAGATGTAGGATTGGCCTGGTTATTTTCTTACAGGCCCTTAGCAGAACTAATATCTTATATTTTTCTACCAATTTACTCCTACCACAACACCTCCAAGCACAATTCCCCACATCTTTACCAATTCTTTACACCATTTAACCCCCTATTTACACAAAACTCATATACGATGTAATTGGGTATAGAATTTTCTTAGTCAGATCGGCAGCCACATCGTCCATCGACAAGGCTCAAAAACCTTAAGGGGAGGCAAATCATGCATGTATCACGACGGAATTTCATTAAGGCCACGGCCACGGCTGCCGCATTGGCTCTGGCCGGTGAACCGGGCAAAGCCCTGGCTGATAACATTACTCTGTACACCCGTTCCCAATGCCGTTTCTGCGGTACGGGCTGTGCGGTACGGGCTGGGATCAAAAACGGCAGGATGGTGGCGGTTCAAGGTGACCCTGACAGCCCCATCAACCGAGGGCGCTTGTGTATGAAGGGCTACGCCCTGCCGAAGATTATGTATGCTCCAGATCGGCTTACCCATCCCCAGATCAGGCAGGCAGATGGTTCTTACCGCCAAGCCAGCTGGAATGAGGCCCTGGATCTCATTGCTAATACCTTTGCCGACAACATCAAAAAGAACGGCAAAGACTCGGTGGCCTGGTATGGTTCCGGCCAGAATACTACTCAAGAGGCCTTTGCCGCCAATAAACTATTCAAGGGCATCATCGGCACCGCCAATGTCGAGGGTAATCCCAGGCTTTGCATGGCCTCAGCTGTGGGAGGATATCTCAACACCTATGGTACCGATGAACCAGCCGGCACCTATGACGACTTCGAAGACTGCGACTGCTTCTTTATTATCGGTGCGAATATGGCGGAATGCCATCCAATGCTATTCCGCCGGATTATTGACCGTAAATCAGCAAATCCCAAACAAGTAAAAATTATTGTCGCCGACCCCCGTTATTCACCCACAGCCAAATATAGCGATCTTCATCTAAAATTTCGTCCAGGTTATGATATGTACCTGGTAAACGCCATGGCTCAGGTTATTGTTGAAGAGGATTTGGTAGACGCAAAACACCTGAGATTCTGTGTCTTTCGTAAGGGCCTGAAGACCAAGGGCGATTTCACGGATCTTCATGCCTACCGAAAATTCCTGGCAGATTACACCCCGGAAAAGATAGCAGATAAAGTGGGCGTGCCTGCCGTCGATATCCGCAAGGCGGCTCGTTGGTTCGGCAGGAAGGGGCAAACCGCCATGAGTATGTGGACAATGGGCATTAACCAACGCACCAAGGGTGTCCATTTGAACTGTCAACTCAACAATCTCAATCTTCTGACAGGTAAGACCGGCAAACCGGGCTGCGACTCCCTCTCTCTTACCGGTCAGCCCAATGCCTGTGGCGGCACAAGAGAACAGGGCGGCCTTACCCATATCCTGCCCGGACACCGGGCAGTGGTAAATCCCAAACATCGAGCCGAGATCGCCGAGATCTGGGGCATGCCTGTGGATTGGCTCCCTAAAAAGCCGACCGGGTCTGCCGTTAACATGTTTTCCCGATTAGCAGATGCCAAGATCAAATGCATCTGGATCAACACCACCAATCCCGGCCAAAGTCTGCCTAATTTGAGCCGCTTCCGGCCAGCGATGCAAGAACAATTCACCGTAGTCAGCGATATCTACCCCACCCGCACCACCGAGCTGGCCAGCGTTATTCTGCCCTCCTCCATGTGGATTGAGAAGGAAGGGGTTATGGGACAAACCGACCGCCGTTCCCAGTTTATTCCTCACCTGGTGGACGGTCCTGGCAAGTCGCAGAGTGATTTTTGGCAGATCAAAGAGGTGGCACGACGGATCGCCAAGAGGCTTGGCAAAAAAACTAAATACCGAATTCTAGACCCCATGACCGGTAATATCAAGCAGGTGAAAGATGTGTACGGTCTGGGTTTTGAGACGGAGGAAGAGGCCTGGAATGAGTATCGCCTAGCCACCAAGGGCCAGGACGTAGATCTTTGGGGAGCCACTTACGCCAAGCTGAAAAAGCATGCTGGCGGCTGCCAGTGGCCCTGCCCATCAACTTCTTTGCAAAATCGGGGTTCAGCCAAACGCTTTATCAGTAAAGAGTATGCGGCAAAGGTCTTTTCCGGTGCCACTCAAAAATCCTATGCCACCGGTTTTGTTACTCTCTACGACCAACATCTGGAGGAAGAAGGTTTGAAGGGACCTTACAACTACTACGGCGGACACCCCTTCCACAAGGGAGCCAAGGGCAAGGCCATTATCCGGGTATTAGCAGCCGGGCTGGATTTTGAAATGCCGGACAAAGAGTATCCCTATGTCCTCAACACAGGCCGGGTTATTGAACACTGGCATAGCGGCACCATGACCATGCGAGTACCCATGCTAAAAGCGATGAATTCCCAGGCCTATGTGGAGGTTGCTCCAACAGATGCCAAATTATTTAAGATAGAGAATGGAGATAATCTGACTCTAACCTCCCGAAGGGGTACGATCACCCTGCCAGTATGGATTACCGAGCGTGCCCAGCCAGGAATGTTCTTCGTCCCTTGGTTTGACGAAAATCGCCTCATAAACCTGCTCTGCATTGATTCCCCCAAAAGCTGGTCTGGGGCTGGAGAACCTGATTATAAAGTCTGCGCCATTAAGGTCATGAAGGGGTAAATAATTATGCCTATTGCCAGTGCTTTAGTTGTGTCCGCCCCCGACATCCCCCCAGATCGGGTAATTACGTTCATTAATAACATGAACGGGGTAGTTTCCTGTCTTGCCGGGCCCAAGGGAATCGCCGTGGTCTTTGAAACTGCTGACATGCGGGAGCTTAAAAAAATAACCACAGCAATAAACGCACAAGAGGAGGTGATGGATGTCCAACTGGCCTATCTGAACTGGGAAGATCTTGATGAACTGTAACAGCCAGCAGCTTTTACAGTTCTGAAGGTTGATGCACTCGTAAAAAGTCTAGGAACGGCTAAGTAGCTAAGCGTAGACTGCGAAAAGTTTGATATACAGGTAAGCGCACTGAGTGAGACTCCAGGTAAGCGAACTGAGTGAGACTCCGAGGCATAGTGATTTTTTTAGGAGCGAGGCCGCGCATATGGTATGCCCCGTGCCTAAAAAATTGCTACAACATGGCAGATCGGATTGCTATGCCCCTTTTGGGTAATTTTTACGATGCCATCAAGGTTTAGCATAATGTCCCCAGGTAAACTTAAGATGAAAATAAAGAGGTATGCCCGACTGATACAGAACACATAAGCCAATAATTTAGAGAGATAAATAAAGGAGGAGAGTTATGAATAAAATTTTGATTATTTGCGGTATCTTTGTTTTTGCCGCCTCTAGTGCTACCTGGGCCTCCCCCGGCGGAGAAGATCCCTGCCTGGAATGCCACAGAACAGAAACCCCTGGGATCGTTAAGCAGTGGGAAGAGAGTAAACACAGCAAGGTTGGCGTAAAATGCTATGTCTGCCACAAGGCCAAAGAAGACGACCCTGCTGGCCGGGAACATAACGGTTTTCGGATCACACCACTAGTCACGCCTTACTACTGCCAGAGCTGTCACGCCCAGGAAGTAAAGGAATTCAAGGAGAGTATGCATGATGAAGCCGGGCTGTTTTCGGTATCGTCTATGACAGTAGTGGGCGGAGAGATAATTGACGGGAATATCACCAAGGGCCAGACCAGAAACTATAAGGCAAACTTTTCCAGGGAGTCTGCTGAGGCTGGCTGTCTCCACTGTCACGGCACCGAGATCAAGGTAGGCAAAGACGGCACCCTGATTAACTGGCCCAATAACGGTATAGGGCGCTTTAACCCGGACGGTTCAGTGGGTTCCTGCTCCGCCTGCCACACCCGCCACACTTTCAGTATCGCCGAGGCCAGGAAACCGGAGACCTGTAGCCAATGTCATTTAGGGCCTGATCATCCGCAAAAAGAGATATACGAAGAGTCCAAGCACGGTAGCCTATATGCGATGAAGGGTGATACCTGGAAATGGGATTCCCCCCCAGGCCAGTGGGGTCCACTTGATATTGAAGCCCCCACCTGTGTGACCTGCCATATGAGCGGTTTTGGTGGGGCGGTGAAGACCACCCATAACGTTAGCAGCCGTCTCAAATGGGAATTGGAACCAGCCTTCTCCTGGCCCACAGACAAAAAATATTTATCCGGCAAAGAAAAATTCCCCATTGCCAAAGACATCGCCAAACGTTACGAAAAAATCCATAACCTGCCAGCTGGTTCCCTGGATGCAGTGAAGACAGGCCTTCCCAACCCCTTCGCCATGGCTAAAAAATTTGCACCGGATCTTATGAAGCGTTATAGCGGCCCCGGTAAATGGTGGGATAAGGGTACCTCAACCCGCTTGGACGCCTTTGGCGGCGATGCCTTAAGATCACCCGATGAAAAACGAGCCGATATGATGGCGGTCTGCACCCAGTGCCACTCCTCAACCTGGGCCGAGGGCGAAATGAAGAAGGCCGAGGCAGTTATTGATGTCTATAACGCCGTGGCCTTAAGTATCAAGAAAAAATACTACGATCCCATTAAAAAAGATAAATTGGATGCCGACATCAAATTTAACGGCAAATCCATAGCTGACAATAAATGGCACGAGATTTGGCACCACGAGGGCCGCCGATGGCGCATGGGTGCCTTCATGCAGGGGCCAGATTACGAGCATTGGCTTGGTTCCTACGAGATCGCCGTAGATGGTTCCCAGATGGCAGACATGCTAGACATGCTTAAAACCAGAAAGATGACTAAGGAGATGAGCAGCAAATAAGCACAGACAAAAAAAGGAGCCAAAGTAAAAAAGGGGACATCTTTATTTGAGAATTGTGAATTTAAAAATAAAGATGTCCCCTTTTTCGTAACCTCGTTCAACCGCCAAGCAACTCCCGCAAAGCCGTTTGCCGATCACTGGTATCCTGATTCTTCACAGCCATTGCCATAGCCCGTCTAGTACCGAGAAAGACGGCAATTTTGCGAGCTCTGGTCAAGCCGGTGTAGATAAGATTACGAAAGAGCATCTTGAAGTGCTGGCTCAAAACGGGGATAATAATCGCCTCAAACTCACTGCCCTGGGATTTATGGATGGTGATACAATAGGCCAAATCCAGCTCCATCAAGTTGTCACGCTGGTAGGTCACCAGTTTGCCATCCGGCTGAAATTCCACTACCATAGTCATCTCCATGTTATCGACACTGGTAATCCGGCCAATATCACCATTAAACACCTCCAAATCATAATTATTCCGTCGATGAATTACCCTGTCCCCTTCCCGATAAATTCGTTCTCCCACCTGCATCTGATTTTTGCCTTGCCCCACTGGGTTTACAGCGGCCTGTAGGATTTTATTGAGGTTGGCAGTACCCAGACTACCTCGAATCATGGGCGACAAAACCTGAATTTCACAATTCCGGCCATGATATTTAGGAATCCACTCCATATACAAGCGCTTAACAATATCAACGGCAGTCAGGCCATAATTCAAAGCCGACCAGGGATGCAGGGTCTTTAAGACCTCCCGCAGCTCAGCGGCTGGCCTCTCCGCTCGACAGAGCTCTGCCAAATCGACATGAGCGAATTTTTCCGGGACGATAAAGTCATTCTGGTAGGGTGCGAGGCCCTCGTTAACCTTGAATTCATAGGGACTGTTGTCCGGCGGCGAACCAGCCGACTCCGATGGCAGTAAAATGGGCCGTAACTGCTTCACTCTGGAGATAAAACGCAGTTGTTCCATGGTGGCCTCCTCCGCATCGACAAAGAGGCAATCTGATTTTTCCTGCCATAGCAGAGGGTTGGCAAAGGGCGACTCAATATGAGGAATCATACCACGATTAATTTCATGGGCAAAACTGACAATCTTCGATTGCCGGGCCTGCCGGAAAACTTCGGTTAACTCGTAACAGGGCACCATCTTAGAGGCAATAAGATCACGAAGAACATTGCCCGCCCCAACGGAAGGCAGCTGATCGGCATCACCAATAAACAAAACCTGACAACCGGGCGGCACCGCTTGCAGGAGGGAGGCAGAGAGACTGATATCCAGCATTGAACATTCATCAATAATCAAAAAATCCGCTTCAAGGGTGGAGTCTTCATTCTTTTTGAACTTACCAGCCTGCCACTCCAGCAGGCGATGAATGGTCTTGGCCTCCAGGCCGATCACCTCCGTCATCCTCTGAGCCGCTCTGCCAGTTGGGGCCGCCAGTAGAATACGAACCTGCATAACACGCAGGAGATCGGCCAACGCCCTGGTGGCAGTAGTCTTGCCACAGCCAGGACCACCGGTAAGGATGGCAAAGTGCTGTGCGGCAATGCCAGCCACCGCCCCGGCCTGCTCGGAGCTAAGATTTATGCCCTTTTGGCGACAATATCTCGCCAGCCAGTTCCGCACTCTCTCCGCATCAATATCTATCGTCCCCGCCAATGCCATAACACGCCGACAGACGATCAATTCATCGTAATAAAGTGATTTTGAGTAATAAGCCAGACCCGCCACCACCTTGCGGGTTTTTAAAAGATTATCCTTCTCCATGCGTGTCAGATAATCGGGTAACACCTCGGCCAACGGTAAGTCCAACAGCTCCTGCACCTGCCGGACAATCTGTTCATAGAGCAAAAAGCAATGGCCCTGCTCCCTGCTACCAGCCAGGACATGTTTAATGGCCGCCATAACTCGTTGCGGGCTGTCAACAGCCAGCCCCAAACTCAAGGCCACCCTGTCCGCCGAGAAGAAACCAATGCCGTAAAAATCCTGGGCCAAGCGATAAGGATCTTCACAGACCATGGCAATGGCCTTATTCTGATATTCCTTGAAAATCCGCACGGCAAACAAGGTGCTGATGCCGTGCGACTGCAGGAACATCATCACCTCTCGAATCAGGCGATGTTCTGACCAGGCCGTCGTAATCATAGCCAATTTTTTTTGGGCTATCCCCGGTACATCGGTGAGGCGATCAATATCTTTTTCGAATATATCCAGAGTATCTCCGCCAAAATGTTTGACAATCTTCTTAGCAGTTTTTGGCCCCACCCCTTTGATCATACCGCTGCCCAGATATTTTTCCAGGGCAGCGGCAGTGGCAGGTTTGCGTTCAAGGGCACTTACCGCCTTAAATTGCCGGCCATAGTGAGGATGCACCGTCCAGGCCCCGGAGAACTCCATAGTCGCCCCGGCGAAGACCTTGGTTTGATGCACGGTAACGGCGGCCAACTCGTTAAAGCCATGCGCTTCCCGTATTTTAAGGACGGACCACCCCGTCTCGTCAGAGTGATAGGTAACTCTCTCAACAATGCCACACAGTTTTTCTAATTGAACAGTCATAGTGTGAGTACTTCAGACAGCAGTACGACCACGATCGTATGCGAAGATATTATTATAATGAAGTAGGTGTGCGCCTTACTAATTTACCGACTAGGCGTACGATGGATTCAGAGTAGAAACAAGCTAACATCCCCGCAACGCAGGACACAGTAGTGACCCAGAACAGCACTAGATGCAGGGTGTGGTAACGATAAAAGAAGAGATCCAAAATAAAGAGAATAAGCCCCAGGTGCATGCAGGACGAACCAACCCGAACCCAATAGCCCTTTTTCTCAAAATGCAGTTGTTCATTCCCGACCAGGGCCAGACAAAGAACAATAAATTGCAGAACCAAAGTAACCACGAGATTTACCTTTAGGGCGGTAACTACACCCCCAAAAACAGCAATCATGCTAACCACAGTAATCAGAGCAAGGGTAAATTGGTTAAGCCATTTAACGGGCAGCAGCCGTTTGGGCACGCAAATGCCCAATAGCATAATCAGAGCGATAATAAAGGGGCTCACGGCTCGATTCATCCGAGACATATAGAGGGCCTTGGCGGTGGCAGGCATATGCTGCAATTCGGCAAATTTAAAATAGAACATACCATAGACGCAAATTACCGAAATGACCGCCAGGACAATGGCCGTAGCCAAAATAAGATAATAGTCATATGATTTTCTTTTAATCATCAAACTAATCCATAGCCAGATACTTTATAGGGCACCAGCGGAATGACTTGATCATATACGAAGGTGTGCTCGCCCGGAAAGTAAAATGAGGTAATAAAAGTGAATATCATAGCCAAAAAACAGAGAACACCAAGCAGAGAGGTAAAATACCACATACCTTTCTTGTTGGCATATAAACGGGTATGCAAATAAGTGCTGTAGATAGCCCACATCATGATCGAGCTGCATATCTTGGGATCCCACCACCAATTAGGCCCCCAAGCCTGTAAGGCCCATGGATAACCCAGCAACATCCCAAAGGTCAACATAAAATAACCAAATTTGGCAAAGTCATACCCGAGAACCTCAATAGCCAGATCCCTCTTTATCAACATAAAGGATGAAGTAACAAAGGTAATGGTTATACAGGCATAAGAAATAAAGAGCATGGGCGGATGCATCCACATATAAATAGCGTTATAATAGAAGACCATGCGAGGATATAACTTCATGAACATCCCCAACTGTACCATGGGATTGCTCTGTGCATTGAACCAGGGGGTAATCTCAGTGAAAAATTTAGCGAGAGGATGGGCGAAGGGATTGGCAACCGTGATCAGGATGCTAACCTGAATGGCCAGAAACAACTGCAAAGTGCCACGGAGACGATGATTATCGGTCCAACGCCAAGCAAGATAGGACATCAGAGAATAAGCCATAAACCAGAAGTAGTATTTTTCATTATCGATCCAGAGGGGAATAGCATAACGGGGCGGATGGGCCGGATCATAAAGGGAAAAAGCGTAGGTTGCCTGACTGTTCATGGCCGTAAGCTGCTGGTTAAGCCAGGGCACCAACTTGGCTGGCAATTGCAGGGGCAGATCCTGATAGATGCGCCAATGTAACCAGCAGATCAGGCCAAAGCCAGTCAGGAAAAGGAGATTAACCAGGATAAACAGAATGCGGCTAGGTTGTGGCAAAAATGGCCGTCGGCCCACAATATTTACAATACCGCTCAACCCGATAAGACCACTCAAGCCAGCCAGGATATAGATCAGCACTTGACCGATCTGGCTAAATTGATTTGGGAAATTTTCTATAATCATGATCTTTTCAGGTTGATTATACAGAATGGTACAGATAGATTGCCCTAAGACTTAAAGTAAACCGTACTTTAGCCGATAAATATAAAAAATCCAGTCGATTAATTGACATTCCAGATTCAAGAAAAGGCAACTATGCACAAGTGGAAGATAAATGATAAGGAGATGTGGTTGTGTGAGGCCTGTATGCGGCAATTATCACCTGTAATAATGCGAGGCTCATGGAAATGGCTCGAAAAATCACATAATTTCGATATTAGCTGCGCTCGTTGCAAGTGCGATGATATTACCGTTCAAAAATTTGGCCGTTTCCGACGTTTTTTCCGTTTTTTATACCACCCACTCAAACCAGCCCCCCAAAAGCTCAAGGCCTACCGCCGGGCAATCTGACATTTCATTATAGTTATACTTCAGAATTACACACTTTAGTTAGGTATTGACATTAATGATCTTAGTCAATATGTAGAAAAGATAAGACGTGGCGGAGAGCGGGGGATTCGGCCCCTAAGTGGCGAAGAAACCATTGTCCGATTATAAGTCGGCTCCCTTAACCACCAGGGAAATCCTCCACAAATTCTTATTAAGTTTTTCGGTAAAATGTGAACAGTCTAGCTGCCAAGCTT
>CAYTNB010000054.1:0-14437 GCA_964439085.1 uncultured Desulfobulbia bacterium
CATAGAAAGTATTAAGGATAAAAACAGATGAACAATAACAATTATACTATTATACCAATAACTAATAACCAATATACATCTCAAAATCGGCAATTGATAAATTATAGGAGAGATAAATGAATCATACCCGAAAAAAAGTAAATGATAAATACCTGATCTTTATTCTATGAAGGTAATTATTTTATCAGGTGGTCAGGGAACAAGGCTATGGCCATTATCAAGAAAAAATCTTCCGAAACAGTTTTTAAAACTGACTGACAGCGAACCTCTAATAGAATCCACATACAAAAGGGCGCTTCAGCTTGCCGGAGGCAGCGACATAGTTACCATAACTAACGCCGATTATTACTTTTATACAAAAGAGATCTGTGCAAAATTATCACCTGAGCTTGCCAAAAATATCATCAGTGAGCCTGTCGGTAGAAACACAGCACCGGCCATAGCACTGTCGATTCAATTTTTACTTGATAAACTGCAGGCCGAACCGAATGAACAGGTTATCGTTTTTCCGAGTGATCATATAATTAGTCCATCCGACAAGTTTATTAAATATATAGAAACGGCAAGACATGTGACCGCCAAAGATTATCTTGTGACATTTGGGATAAAGCCGACAAAACCTGAAACAGGATATGGATATATAGAAAGTGAAATGCAAAGTGCTAAGAGTGAAACATTGAGTGTTTTAAGTGTAATTAAATTTCATGAAAAACCTGATATGGAAACTGCTGAGAAATATCTTGAAGAAAATTCAAAACTTAAGTATTATTGGAATGCCGGTATATTCGCATTCCAAATCAACACATTCATAAACGAGCTAAAGGTATATCAGCCGGAAATTTACAAAATTATAAGTGAAGGGTATGATACGGCTGTTGCAAACTTTTCAAATATGCCCTCTATTTCCATAGACTATGCATTGATGGAAAAATCAAAAAAGGTTGCCGTAATTCCTATGGAGCTATCCTGGAGCGATGTCGGATCATGGGATGCGTTTTACGATACGAGAGAAAAGAATCAGAATGGCAATGTTTTGATTGGCGATGCAGTGTCTGTTGATACAAAAGATTCTCTTATCTATAGCAGCAAGAGGTTGGTTACGGCTGTCGGCATAGAAAATATCATTCTGGTTGAAACGGATGATGCTGTCCTGGTTTTCAGGCGAGGTAACGGACAGGATGTTAAAAAACTGACAGAGAAGCTGAAAAAAGCCGGCAGAGAAGAAGTCACAGAACGCACAGAAATGTACCGTCCGTGGGGAACATATAAAACGCTGGAGAAGAGCAAGCGATATAAGATTAAAAAGATTGTTGTAAAGCCTGGAGAAACACTAAGTCTGCAGATGCATTATCACAGAACAGAGCATTGGGTGGTAATAAAAGGTACCGCAAAGGTGAGACTTGGTGAGAGAATATATTATGTTCACGAAGGCGAAAGCACATTTGTTCCAAAATCCACACTGCACAGATTGGCAAATCCTGGCAAGATTCCACTTGAGATCATAGAAGTACAAAACGGTGAGTACGTTGGTGAAGACGACATAAAGAGATTTGAGGATAAATATGGAAGGGGATGATCGTGTTATGTGTTGGGTGTTAAGTACTGAGTGTTAGAAATAAAAGGAGAAGAAAGTGTTATGTGCGCCTGGTTAGGTAAAAGGTAATAAATGAAAAGTATTGTGTATTCTGTCTTTCGTAGCGTGACGCACTTAGCACATGCTTCAACACAAAATTACGGAATAATCTTAAGAAATGAAATGTGAAAAATTAGAGGTCTGGAAAATCAGTGCCAGATTGTCTGCTGATGTATATAAAACCTTAATTGATTTAAAAGATTATGGATTTAAAGATCAGATTACACGAGCAGCATTATCAATACCCAGTAATATAGCAGAAGGTATGGAAAAGGAATCAATAAAAGATCAAATAAGATTTTTAGATATTGCAAAAGGCTCAACTGCTGAATTTGCAACGCAAGTCTATATTGGTGTGGACATAGGATATATTGATAAAGAAAATGGTAAAATATTCATAGGGAAAAGCGATCAAATCTTAGCGATGCTTACAAAGTTACAACAAAATTTGAAAGGTAGGATTAAATGAATAAGAAAACACTTAATACTATGATCGATGAGGGAAAACATAAATGATTGAGAATAGAACAAACAACATATGTAACACATCTTCTCGTAACGCAACGCACATAACACATAGCACATTAAAGCAACAAAAGATTGCTTTAATAACCGGTATTACAGGCCAGGACGGAAGCTACTTGGCTGAGTTTTTATTAAAAAAAGGCTATGAAGTTCATGGTATAAAAAGAAGAGCAAGCTCATTTAATACTCAAAGAATAGACCATTTGTATAAAGATCCACATGAAAAAGATGTCAGATTTTTCCTTCATTACGGTGATATGACCGATTCTATGAATCTAACCGGAATCATACAAGAGGTGCAGCCAGATGAGATATACAACCTTGCGGCTCAATCACATGTTGCCGTCAGCTTTGTAACTCCTGATTATACTGCAAATACAGATGGTATTGGAACACTCAGAATACTTGAAGCGGTTCGTCTTTTGGGTTTGACCAAAAAGACGAGGATATATCAGGCATCCACAAGCGAGCTTTTTGGAAAAATTCAGGAAACTCCGCAAAAAGAAACTACTCCTTTTTATCCGAGAAGTCCTTATGCTGCGGCAAAGATGTATGCATATTGGATAACTGTAAACTATCGCGAAGCATACAGCATGTTTGCGTGCAACGGTATTCTGTTCAATCACGAAAGCCCTGTGAGAGGAGAAACATTTGTAACCAGAAAAATTACAATGGCAGCAGCCAGAATAGCCTTGGGACTGCAGGATAAGCTATATCTTGGAAATCTAAATTCAAAACGAGACTGGGGACATGCAAAAGATTATGTAAGAATGATGTGGATGATACTTCAAGCGGAAGAACCGGAAGATTGGGTAATAGCAACAGGCAGAACAACAGAAATTAGAGAATTTGCGAGGATGGCATTTGCCGAGCTTGGAATTAAAATAGAGTTTAAAGGCGTTGGCGTAGATGAAGTCGGGATCATAAAATCAATTAACAAAAGTAGATATGATCAAGTAATTCAACATTCAACATTCAATCGGTACGATTGTCATTGCCGTTGATCCTAAATATTTTAGACCTACAGAAGTTGATTTATTACTCGGAGATGCAACTAAGGCAAGAGAAAAACTTGGCTGGGAGCCTGAAATAACTCTTGAAGAAATGATAAAAGAGATGGCAGCGAATGATTTAAAAGAAGCGCATCAGGAGTTAGTGCTCAAAAAGAACGGTTTTGAAGTGCCGAAGAGTTGGGGAGTTTGAATAATGTTAAATTATGAATTTTTAATTTTTAATTAAATGGAAGATGATAGATGAAAGACAATGTTATAGTAGATAAAAGTTATAGATTTGCTTTGAAGGTAATAGAAGTATATAAATTCTTGACTGATGTAAAAAAAGAATTTGTGTTATCTAAGCAATTACTTAGGAGCGGAACTTCTATCGGTGCTAACATAGTTGAAGCTCAAGCTGCACAAAGCAAAAAGGACTTTATAGCGAAAATGAGCATCGTAAGTAAAGAAACAAGAGAAACAAAGTATTGGATAGATTTATTGATAAAGTCAGGTTACCTAAATATAGATAATGAACACAACAAAGATTTATTAGAAGAAATAAAAGAAATTGTAAAATTGCTGACATCAATTGTAAAAAGTTCACAGAAGGCTAAAAATTGAACAATAACTCAACATTCGACATTAAAAATTCAACATTACATAAGTCCTCTAAGATTGTCGTCTTCGGTGCCACCGGTCTTGTCGGAAGTGCTATAGTTGGAAAATTATTAGAAAAAGGCTATACAAACATCATTGCGTCTTATCACAACCGCATTCCCAATTCAACATTCAACATTCAACATTCAACATTAAAAATAAATTCTGTAAGATATGAAAAATTAGATTTATTGGATTCTGTGGCTGTTGAGAAATTTTTCAAATCTGAATCTCCGGAATTTATTTTCCTTGCTGCGGCCAAAGTAGGCGGTATAGCAGCTAATAATACATATAGAGCTGATTTTATATATCAGAACCTTCAGATTCAAAACAATATCATTCATCAAAGTCATCTCAATGGTGTCGAAAAACTGATGTTTTTGGGAAGCACCTGCATTTATCCGAAAAACTGTCCTCAACCTATGAAAGAAGAATATCTTTTGACAGGTGAATTAGAATATACAAATGAACCTTATGCCATCGCAAAAATCGCCGGCATTAAGATGTGCGAAAGTTATAATTTGCAGTACGGCACAAATTTTATCTCGGTTATGCCGACAAATCTCTATGGTCCTAATGATAACTTTGACCTCGAAAAGTCTCATGTTTTGCCGGCACTTATTAGAAAAATACATCTTGGAAAATGTTTGGAGAACAATGATTGGCGTGCAATCAGAAAAGATTTAATGGGGACAAGTATCGTAATTCGTGATTCGAAATTAGCGATTAGCAGAGATAGCACAAAGAAAGATTTATTGCAGATTCTCGATTACTATGGTATTACATATTCTAATAACGATTCACGACCTGCCGTGCAGGTAGAAATTTGGGGCAGCGGCAAACCGATGCGTGAATTTCTCTGGAGCGAAGACATGGCCGATGCCTGCATATTTTTGATGGAAAAGATAGATTTCAGTGATATTGTAGGGATAAGAGATAATCCCTTACCTCTTATCCCTTACCTCTTTTCACACAACACTTCTAATGCTACCATCTCTCCTCAACTCAACACTCAAGTGCGTAACACGCACTTGAACATCGGCACAGGCGAAGACATCGCTATCAAAGATTTAGCTTATTTGATTAAGAATATTATAGGGTTCAAGGGAGGTTTTTATTTTAATAGTTCAAAATCGGACGGTACAATGAGAAAGTTGACTGATCCTTCTAAACTGCAATCTTTAGGATGGAAGCATGAAGTAGATCTGAAAGAGGGCATAAAAAAGATGTATGAATGGTATACAAAAAATGAATTCACCAATATATAGTTAACTTAGGAGCTACTATGAAAGATAGCTTAACCCACCTGGAACAGTTGGAAGCAGAAAGTATTCACATAATCAGAGAGGCTGTTGCCGAAGCGGAAAACCCTGTGATGCTCTATTCTATCGGCAAAGATTCGTCGGTAATGCTTCACCTTGCGATGAAGGCGTTCTATCCTGCAAAGCCGCCGTTTCCGCTGATGCATATTGATACTACATGGAAATTTAAGGAGATGATTGAGTTCAGAGACAGGAGAACTGAAGAGCTGGGCTTAAACCTGATTGTATATATAAATGAAGAGGGAGTTAAAAGAAACATTAATCCGTTTATTGACGGCAGCAAAATTCATACTGACATCATGAAAACCGAAGCACTAAAACAATCCTTAAACAAATACAGGTTTGATGTAATCTTCGGAGGCGCCAGACGTGATGAAGAGAAAGCGAGGGCTAAAGAACGAATCTTTTCATTCAGAGGCAAAAATCACCAATGGAGTCCGAAGAACCAGAGACCTGAACTTTGGAATATTTATAACTGCAAGATTGACAAAGGCGAAAGCATAAGAGTTTTTCCTCTTTCCAACTGGACCGAACTTGATATCTGGCTCTACATTTACAGAGAGAGTATCCCTATAGTGCCTCTTTACTTTGCCAGAAAAAGGCTTGTGAGCGAATATGAAGGAGCTTTGATTCTCGTTGATGATGAAAGGATGCCCGTGAGCTTGAGAAAGAGAGCAAAAGATCGGATGGTAAGATTCAGAACTCTCGGCTGCTATCCGCTTACCGGAGCAGTGGAATCAACAGCTAAAACATTGCCCGGCATCATTCGGGAAACGCTTCTGACACAAAGTTCTCAGAGCGTCAGGGTCGTCTTATAGACTTTGATCAGGTTGGAAGTATGGAAAGAAAAAAGGTGGAAGGGTATTTTTAGTTGAAGAAGCCTGAATAGACTAAATAGTCGGGATAGTCTGAATAGACGGGACAGACTAAAAAGAAGAGAAAGTCGGGAAAGATTGGATGGAATTTTAATAGAGAGAGGGATAACGGATGAAATGCAGAAATTTGGATGTATGGAAAAGAGCATGCGCTATAAGTGCAGAAATATATATTCATTTTAGAAACTCTCAAGATTATGGATTTAAAGATCAGGTTACAAGAAGTGGACTTTCAGCTGCAAGTAATATTGCGGAAGGAATTGAAAGATATTCAGATAAAGAAACAATAAGATTTTTAGATATTGCAAGAGCTTCGATTGCAGAATTGCAGACACAAATTTATATAGGAATGAAGATAGAATATATTAACAAGCAAATAGGGCAAAAGTGGATAAATGAGTTGGAGGAAATTTCCAGGATGTTGACATCTTTAATTTCAAAAATTAAAAGGAACAAAGATAACTATGAAAACGATTAAGTCTATTCCGTCTATTAAGTCTATTCAGACTATCTCGACTTATCTTAAAGAGCACGAGCAAAAACAGCTGCTTCGTTTTATCACCTGCGGCAGTGTTGATGACGGCAAATCAACATTAATAGGCAGACTGCTTTATGAGTCCAAGAGCATCTTTGCCGATCAGCTTGCAGCTTTGAAATCGGAAGCAAAATATAAACGAACCGATGATGATATAGACTTCTCTCTTCTGATAGAC
Organism: uncultured Desulfobulbia bacterium; assembly: GCA_964439085.1. Lineage (GTDB taxonomy): Bacteria > Desulfobacterota > Desulfobulbia > Desulfobulbales > VMSU01 > JAADIV01. The sequence goes on from CAYTNB010000054.1 coordinate 6,721, forward strand.
GGACTTCAGGCAGAACGTGAGCAGGGCATAACAATAGATGTTGCATACAGATACTTTTCCACAGAAAAGAGAAAGTTTATTATTGCCGATACTCCCGGTCATGAGCAATATACAAGAAATATGGCGACAGGCGCATCAAACACCGACCTTGCAGTTATTCTGATTGACGGGAGAAACGGTGTTTTGACCCAAACAAAGAGGCATACATTTATCGTAACTCTACTTGGAATAAAAAATATAATTGTGGCTATAAATAAGATGGATCTGGTAAACTACTCTCAAAGGGTGTACGAAGATATCAAGAGAGATTATCTGCTCTTTTTAAACGAACTTGAAAGCAAAGTTTCCTTTCAGGCTGCGCCCGATACCCTGCACCAGGCACCTACACATACACTCAACACCATCTTTATTCCTATTTCTGCTTTAAAAGGAGACAATGTAGTTAAAAAAAGTGAAAGGATGCCCTGGTATGAAGGCAAGCCGCTGCTTGATATCTTAAATGAGATAAAGGTGGAAAATGACATAAACCTTAAAGATTTCAGATTTCCGGTACAATATGTAAACAGACCGAATGCTGAGTTCAGGGGATACTGCGGCACAATTGTATCGGGAACGATAAAGAAGGACGATGAAATAACAGTTTTGCCATCAAGAACAAAAACAAAAGTCAAATCAATCATACCGCCGATAAACTGCAAGCCGCAAGGGAAGTCACCTTCAGCAATTCTGGAAGCTTTTGCTCCAATGGCCATAACGCTGACAACAGAAGATGAAGTTGATATTAGTCGAGGGGATATGATTGTAAGAACTGAAAATGTGCCCGATGTAAGTGACTGCTTTGATGCCTATGTTGTATGGATGAGCGAGGAACCGTTAGAGCCCAACAAAATATACGATATAAAAAGAGCCGCGACTCTTTTAACCGGATATATTGACGAAATGTATTATAAAGTTAATGTCAACACACTTGAAAAAGAGAAAGCGGATAGGCTGAGATTGAATGAAATAGGTTTGTGCAAAATCAATCTTTCCTCATCCATTGCTTATGATAGCTACATAAAGAACAGACAAACTGGCAGCTTCATCATAATAGACAGGATTACGAATAATACTGTAGGCGCAGGAATGATCCAAACAAAAAAGGAAAGCAGGCATGTAATATGGCATAAACATAAGGTATCCAGAAAAGATAGAATAACAATTAAAGGACATAAACCTTGTTTAATATGGCTTACCGGCTTAAGCGGAGCCGGAAAGTCTACAATAGCTAATGGCGTAGAAGAAGTTCTAAATAAAATGATGATGCATACATACCTTTTAGATGGAGATAATATTAGACATGAGCTAAACAATGATCTTGGTTTTTCCCCAAAAGATAGAAAAGAAAATATAAGAAGAATATCAGAGGTTGCAAAGCTTTTTGTAGATGCCGGATTGATAGCAATAACATCCTTTATATCTCCATTCAAAGAGGATCGGAAATCTGCAAGAAATTTGCTTGATGAAGGAGAGTTTATAGAAGTTTTTGTAGATGCTTCCCTAAAGGTATGCGAAGAAAGAGACTCAAAAGGATTTTATAAAAAAGCAAGAAAAGGTGAGATAAAAGAATTTACAGGCATAAGCTCACCTTATGAAGCACCGAATAGCCCGGAAATTCATATAAAAACAGACGAATGCACTGTAGATGAGGCTGTTGAAGAGATAGTAAAATATTTGAAAAAGGGTAGATTCATATAGATGAAACCGCACATATCAACATGGTAAAACGGTATCCCATAACTCAACATCGGCAATTGATAAATTATAGGAGAAATAGATGGATAATGCCCGGAACATATAACCTAAAACCTATTTAATGATAAATAAACCAATCCAAAATCTAAAATTCAAAATTCAAAATCTATTGTCCAATCAAGGTTTTATGAAATATTTTAAAAATACTTCATGGCTTTTTGGCGAGAGAATTTTGCGGATGATAGTAGCGCTTTTTGTAGGTGTGTATGTCGCTCGTTATTTAGGACCTAAGCAATATGGACTTTTGAGCTATGCGATGGCTTTTGTGGGGCTTTTTTCAGCTTTTGCTTCGCTGGGACTTGATGGAATTGTTGTCCGCGAATTGGTTAAAATGCCAGAAAAACGGGATGAATTGCTCGGGACGGCATTTTGGCTTAAGATAGCCGGAGCTGTAATCATGGGTGGAGCTATTTTGATTGGTGTGCAATTTACCGATAATGATAGTTTTACCAATTTGCTAATCGCCATCATCGCCGCAGGCTTTATTTTTCAGGCATTTAATGTAATCAATCTTGATTTTCAGGCAACCGTCAAATCAAAATATGTCGTTCAAGTCCAAGTTACGCAAATGGTTATCTCATCTATTGCGAAACTAACTTTAATCTGGATATCAGCACCCTTGCTATGGTTTGCTGTTGTAAGTTTAAGTGATACTGTTGTTTTGGCGATTGGGCTTGTCTGGAACTATCTTAGAAAAATTGGTACAATATCACTGTGGAAGCCGAGAATATCAACGGCTAAAAATTTGTTGAAAAATTCTTGGCCATTGATTTTATCAGGCGTGGCAATTATGATTTATATGAGGATAGATCAAGTAATGATAAAAGCCATGATGGGGTCTAAAGAGGTTGGCTATTATGCAGCAGCGGTAAAATTGAGTGAAGCGTGGTATTTTATACCAATGACGATTGCAAGTTCTCTTTTCCCTGCAATTATTAATGCAAAAAAAGTGAGTGAAGAATTATATTATGCAAGGCTTCAAAGACTTTATGATTTGATGGTTTGGATGGCTGTTGCCATTGCCTTGCCAACTACATTTCTTGCGCCATGGGTAATCAAAATACTTTATGGGAATGCTTATTTACCGGCAACAGGTGTTCTGAGTATTTATATATGGGCAAGTGTATTTATTTTTTTAGGAGTTGCAAGTGGAAATTGGTTTATAACTGAGAATTTGCAACGATATTCGTTGTATAGAACCTTGGCGGGTGTCGTTATAAACATTATATTAAACTATATTTTTATACCGATATATTCAATTTATGGTGCTGCTTTTGCAACGTTGATATCGCAAGTTATTGCATCATATCTTTTTAATATCACAAATAAAAAATTAAGATACACGTTCTTATTGCAAACAAACGCAATATTATTACCATTAAGAAAATTAGGAGTTAAACTTGGATAAACTAGCCCCAATAGTACTTTTTGTATATAATCGTCCTTGGCATACTAAACAAACTATAGAAGCTTTACAAAAAAATGAGTTAGCCAGTGAAAATATAACAAATTTCATTAAGCGCACAAAAGGAGAAAAATAATATGAAAAAACAAATTTTGGTAACCGGTGGAGCGGGGTTTTTGGGAAGTCATTTATGTGAGCGACTTTTGAATGAAGACAACGATGTGCTTTGCGTCGATAACTTTTTTACCGGTACAAAACAAAATATTTTACATCTTTTAAACAATCCGCATTTTGAATTAATGCGTCATGATGTAACTTTTCCGCTTTATGTGGAAGTAGATGAGATATACAATCTTGCCTGTCCGGCATCTCCGATTCATTATCAATTTGATCCCGTGCAGACGACTAAAACCAGCGTGCATGGTGCAATTAATATGCTTGGATTGGCTAAACGAACAAAAGCTCGCATATTGCAGGCCTCTACTTCGGAGGTTTATGGAGATCCTGAAGTTCATCCGCAGACTGAAGATTATTGCGGTCATGTTAATCCTATAGGTACACGCAGCTGCTATGATGAGGGCAAAAGATGTGCAGAAACGCTGTTTTTTGATTATCATAGACAGAATAATGTAGACATCAAGGTTATTAGGATTTTCAATACATATGGTCCTCGAATGCACCCAAATGATGGACGAGTAGTGAGTAATTTTATCATGCAGGCCTTGCAAGGTAAAAATATCACAGTATATGGAGATGGAAAGCAAACAAGAAGTTTTTGCTACGTTGATGATTTGATAGAAGGGATGATTCGTATGATGGCTTCAAAATCGGGTTTTACCGGACCTGTAAATTTAGGGAATACAACAGAATTTACAATGTTGGAACTGACTGAGGAGGTAATCAGGCTAACGCATAGTAAAAGTAAGATTGTTTTTGAACCATTACCGCAGGACGATCCAAAACAAAGAAAACCGGATATAACTCTTGCAAAAAAAGAGCTTCGGTGGAAGCCAAAAATTACGTTGGAAGAAGGATTGACTAAAACAATTGAATATTTTGAAAAAATGATTTAGATGAGTAAAATAGATTTACACCGCCGCCATCCGCTGGAAACAGCAGTATTATTTTTAATATTTAATAGACTTGATACTACAAAACAGGTGTTTGAGGCCATAAAAAAAGCTAAACCGCCAAGATTGTACATTGCCGCAGATGGTGCCAGAGCAAGTAGAAACGGAGAAGATAAAAAAGTTAAAGCAGTTCGTGAATATGTAATAAATAATATTGATTGGAATTGTGAAGTTAAAACTTTGTTTAGAGATAAAAATTTTGGATGCAAATATGCAGTTAGCAGCGCTATTGATTGGTTTTTTGAAAATGAAGAAAGGGGTATTATCCTCGAAGATGATTGTTTACCTAGTCAAAGTTTTTTTTGGTTTTGTGAGGAATTACTTAAGAGATATGAGGATGATATGAGGGTTTGGCATATTGGAGGGTATAAACATTCGTATTTAAAAGGTGATAAATACAGTTATAATTTTTCACGATTTACCCAAATTTGGGGATGGGCTACTTGGGCAAATAGATGGCAATACTATGATGTGGCATTATTAAAATATAAAGATGATAAAAATATTTTATTTAATTATGAGTTTTTTATGGAAGATTATGAAAATAAATCAAGAGTAAATATTTTAGATAGAGTATTGTCAGGGAAAATTGACACGTGGGATTATCAGTGGAATTTTACTGTAAGAATCAACACTGGATTGTCAATAAGACCAAAAGTAAATTTAATTAGTAATATTGGTTTTGGTGAAGATGCTACGCATACTTCAGGAAATAATAAAGACATAGAATTAAATAAGGCACAAAATATAACGTTTCCGTTAAAACATCCAAATTTTGTAATGATATATAGAGTTGATGATAAATTATTTGGTCAAAAAAATGTTGATAATAGATTTCTTTCAAAAATAAAAAGGAAATTTAATGGAAAATAAACCAGATTTTTTGGTAGTAGGTGCTGCAAAAAGTGGTACCACCTCATTGTTCCATTATATTGATCAACATCCTAGTATATACATACCAGCACTTAAAGAGTGTAGATTCTTTTCACAGCTCCCAAAAAACTTTAATGGCTTAGGAGCAGAGTTTTTTCCAAATAGCGGAATAACGGATGAGGAAGAGTATTTTGAATTATTTAAAGGATATGAAGATAAAGTTTGTGGCGATATCTCAAATGATTATTTATATTATTATGAAGGGTCAATTAAAAACATTAAAAAATATTTGAGCAATGATGTAAAAATTGTTATTATCCTTAGAAATCCTATAGACAGAGCTTATTCAAATTATATGCATGCAAGTAGAGATGGTTGGGAGGATTGTAGCTTTGAAGAAGCTTTAGAAAAAGAAGAAAGTAGAATTAAAAATAATTGGGCTTGGCCTTATCATTATGTAAAGGTAGGAAAATATTATAATCAAGTAGAAGCATATTTAGATAATTTTGAAAATATTAAAATCTATTTATTTGGAGACTTAAAAGATAAAAGTGATTTTTTTGATAATTTATTTGGGTTTTTAGAAGTAGATAAAATTAATTTAGAAATAAATGAACGATTTAATATATCGGGTTATCCCAAAAATAGAAAATTACAAAACTTTTTAAATAAAAAAAATATTATAAAAAATATTATAAAACCTTTTATACCAAAATCAATAAGAGAAAAAATTGTTAAAACTTTAAAAAATAAAAATTTAGAAAAAATACCAATGAAACAAGAAATCAGGGAAAAACTAAAAGATATTTTTAAAGAAGAGATTGAAAAATTATCAAAATTGATAAATATGGATTTGTCTCATTGGTTAAAATAAAGGATATTTTTATGAAATGTAAAATATGCAATCAAAGTAATAAGTCAATTTTTGATGCAAAAATATTAAATAAATATGATGTTAAATATTATCAGTGTTCTAATTGTGGGTTTTTGCAGACGGAAGAACCGTATTGGCTAAAAGAAGCTTATAATGAATCAATTAATATTTCTGATACAGGAATAATGTCAAGAAATTTACATTTATCAAAGATCACAACTTTAATCATTTTTTTCTTTTTTGATAAAAATAAAAAGTTTTTAGATTTTGCTGGTGGATATGGTATTTTTACTAGAATTATGAGAGATATTGGATTTGATTTTTATTGGAATGATAAATATAGTCAGAACTTACTCGCAAGAGGGTTTGAGTATGAAAAAGTAGATGAGGGGATTGAGTTGATAACATCATTCGAATCATTTGAACATTTCGATAAACCGATAGAAGAGATTGAAAGCATGTTGAAAATATCTGAAAATATTTTATTTTCTACTGATTTGTATGGAAACAATGTTCCAGATGCTAATGAGTGGTGGTATTATGGATTAGGACATGGGCAACATATATCATTTTATAATATACAGACTTTAGACTTTATAGCAAAAAAATACAATTTAAATTTATATACGAACGGTAAAACAATACATTGTTTTACAGCAAAAAAAATCAATAAATTATTTTTTAAATTACTTCTAAAATCAAATAGATTTGGATTATTTTATTTTATAAAGAGATTACTAAAATCTAGAACTACGGATGACTGGAGACTATTAAAATGATGTCAAAACTAAAAACACTGATAAAATTTACAATTTACTATATTATGAACCTTTTTATATCTCCATCCAAAGAGATAAAGCCAAATTCTTTATTACTCATCCGTCTTGATGCTATTGGTGATTATGTTTTGTTTAGAAATTTTATCGAAGAACTTAAAAAAAGTAAAAAATATAAAGGTTATAACATTACATTAGTCGGAAATATTGTTTGGAAAAGTTTGGTTGTAGAGCTTGATCGTGAGTTTATAGATAGTTTTATCTGGCTTGACAGAAATAAATTTGTTAAAGATTTTGTTTATAGATATAAAAAACTTAAAGAGATAGCATCTAAAGGATACGAAATAATCTTGAGCCCTGTTTATAGCAGGGATTTTTTTGTTGGTGATGCCATTATAAAACTCACAAATGCAAAAGAAAAGATAGGCAGCATTGGAGATTTATCGAATATAAAAAAATGGCAAAAAAATATCAGTGATAAATACTACACAAAACTAATAAAGGCAAACAGCAAACTGATGTTTGAGTTTTATAGAAATAAAGAGTTTTTTGAGCAATTACTTGAAAAAAATATTAATATCAAAAAGCCAACTATAAGATTAAAACCTAAAAAGTTAGATTTTATTTTGCCTGAAAATTATGTAATTTTATTTATAGGTGCCAGTTCAGGTTTTAGAAAGTGGAGTGTTGACAATTTTGTAAAAGTTGGTGAATATTTGAAGGATAAGTATAGTTGTAATATTGTTTTGTGCGGCGGGCCAAACGATATGGAAGATGTTGATAAATTTAAAAAATCAGCAAACTATAAATACGTAGATTTAGTGGGAAAAATATCTTTGATAGATTTTCTTTATGTTATCTATAA
>CAYTNB010000055.1:0-14003 GCA_964439085.1 uncultured Desulfobulbia bacterium
TTGCCCCGGTGGTTAAATATCTAAAAGATACAGTCTGTATGGCAGCAAAAAAACAACCTTCATGGATCTCCGAATATTTTTATCGGGGATCCATGAAGGTTGTCAATGATATCGTCATTTCGGCATGTTGTTAGCTGGAATCCAGTGTTGCTTCTTTCAATGATATGAAATAACGGTATTTTAAATTAACTATTTAAACACTGAAGCAATAGCCATGTGAAATTACATGGCTAACGTAAAAAAAAACAGGGGAGAACACAAAGGTTCGCCTCCCACAAATTAACTGCGGTAATATAAAAGCCAATCACATTCATTTTTGGCCGCCACTCATCACAAACCCCTTGACGGTAATGGTAATATTGTCAATATTGATGCACTCGTAAAAAGTCTTGGGATGGCTAAGCAGCTAAGTGCAGACTGCGAAAAGTTTTATATACAGGTACGTGAACGGCGTGAGCCCCCCCCCAAGGTGTAGCGATTTTTTAGGTGCAAGGCAGGGTGTACCTAAAAGAATACTAACACCCCACGAGGGGGTATCGGAGTCTACACTTACCTGGTACCTTATAAATTCTTTTCAAAAAACACGAAAACAATCTGTAAGGTACTAAAACGCAGTAGATCGGATTGCTATTGCCCCGGTGGTTAAATATCTAAAAGATACAGCCTGTATGGCAGCAAAAAAACAACCTTCCTGGATCCCCGATAAAAACATTCCGGCATGTTGTTGGCCGGAATCCAGTGTTGCTTCTTTAAATGGTATGAAATAACGGTATTTAAAATTGACTATTTAAATACCGAAGCAATATGCCCCTTTTGGGTACTTTTTAGATGCTATCAACATAGTGAAGTTAACAAAACCACAAGCTAATCAACCCAACTAACATAAGTAAACATGCCCATGAACACATATGCTATAATCATCTTAGCCGCTCTTGTCATAAATTTCTTAATCGACGCGGTGGCGGATATCCTCAATTTAAAAGCCTTACAAACTAATTTACCGACTGAATTTGTAGGCATTTATAAAAAAGAGGATTACGAAAAATCGCAGCTTTATTCCCGCCAGCAAACCAGATTTGGTCAGGTCGCCGCCGTTTTCGACCTAGCGGTTTTGCTGATCTTCTGGTTTTCCGGCGGCTTTAATCTCCTGGATGTTATGGTGCGTGGCCTTGGACATGGCCCCGTGCTCAGCGGTCTGATTTATATTGGTATCATTCTCATAGGCAAGACCATTATTTCCTTGCCCTTCAGCATTTATTCCACCTTTGTTCTTGAGGCTCGTTTCGGCTTTAACCGGACTACTCCAGGCGTCTTTATAACTGACTTGGCGAAGACTTTATTGCTTACTGTTGTACTTGGTGCGCCTCTCCTCTTTTGTATCTTGGCATTTTTCGCTTGGGCTGGGCCCAGGGCCTGGTTGTACGGTTGGGGGATTGCTACAGTTTTTACCATAATTGTGCAGTTCGTGGCTCCGACCTGGATTATGCCGCTATTCAATAAATTTACTCCATTGGCCGAGGGTGAGTTAAAGAGCCAGATTATGGCCTATGCCAAATCGGTCAGCTTTACCCTTGCTAATATATTTGTGATGGATGGCTCTAAACGTTCCAGCAAATCAAACGCCTTTTTTACGGGCTTTGGTAAACATAAGCGTATCGCTCTGTTTGATACCTTGATAGACCAGCACGAGCCCTCTGAATTAGTGGCAGTTCTAGCTCATGAAATAGGCCATTATAAAAAGAAACATATCATGAAGGGGATGGTTGTCAGTATCATATATATGGGAGTTATGTTCTATTTACTGGGCATTTTTTGCTATAACTCCAGCTTGTATGAGGCCTTTTTCATGAGCCAGCAGCCTGTGTATGCTGGCATGATTTTTTTCGGTCTACTTTTTACTCCCCTGGAGATGCTATTAAGTATGGTGATGAATGTTTGGTCGCGGCATAATGAATTTGAGGCAGATCGTTTTGCGGTAAGAACCACCGGAACTGCCGATTTTTTGATCAAGGCACTAAAAAAATTGGCGGCCAATAATCTGGCAAACTTAACCCCGCATCCATTTTATGTATTCTGGCATTATTCCCACCCACCTCTGCTCACTCGGATAAAGGCTATGCGGGAGATTAAATAATGTCCGCTCTTAAATTTACCGAGATAAACCAGGAGCGGCAGGAAGAATATTTGGCTCTCTTGGCTCAAACTCCGCAAAGGTCATCAGATTACAGCTTCGTTAATATCTGGTCTTGGGCCGAGGAATATGACCTGACCTGGGCTTGGCAGGATGGCTTGGTCTGGCTGCGGCAGGATCGGCCCTTTCCTGCCTATTGGGCCCCCGTTGGAAATTGGCATGGGGTGGATTGGCTGAGTCGTCTGAAAAGTGTTGCTGAACAACTGCCATTTATGAGGGTACCGGAGGTTCTGGCCGATCTATGGCTGGCTCAGGCGGATGATCTTATGACCGCCGAAGATGCCCGTGAACATTGGGATTATATCTATGAAATAAAGAAACTGGTTGATCTCTCAGGCAATAAACTTCATAAAAAGAAAAATTTGCTCAGCCAGTTTAAGAAGAAGCATGTCTGGCATTATCAGCCTATTGATAAACATTTTATTGATCAGATTCTTTTGATGCAACTGGATTGGTGCAATTGGCGTAATTGCGAGGCTTCGGCTGGTTTGGCCGCCGAGGATCGGGTGATTCAAAAGGTCTTGCGTTCTTATACCTCCATGCCTAATTTGCTGGGTGGCTCCCTGGTGGTCAATGAATTTGATATGGTTGCCTTTACCGTGGCGGAGATTCTGCAACCAGATACCCTGGTTGTCCATTTTGAGAAGGGGATTGGGGGGTATAAAGGTGTTTACCAGGCTATTAACCAGATGTTTTTAGCGGATAATCAAGGTTTTGCTTTGGTGAATAGAGAACAGGACTTGGGTAATGAAGGTTTGCGTGATGCAAAAATGTCTTATCACCCGTTAACATTTTTGAAAAAGTATAGATTTAACTGGTGCTGAAGAGGAGCTCTCCTGCTTTTTGGATAATTTATAGAGGTTGTTCGTGGGTAAAACCGCTTTTTGCTTGATCTTGTATCTGTAAAATAATGTGACCAACAGAACCTATGAAAACAAACGCACCTGATCAAAGTCATACTGCTAAAAAAACAGTTTTTAAAATAATTTACCCCTTATTGATTATTGTGGCAGGGGTTTTCATATTCAAAATGATGGCGGCCCATAAACAGTTGCCGGTCAAAAAACCAGTAGTGCAGAGCGGGGCCTTAGTGCAGGTTCTGACAGCGAAACTGTCTGATCGGCAGGTGGACATCCCCGTTACTGGTACGATCGTTCCCAAACAAGAGATTAGCATCATCCCGCAGGTTAGTGGCAAATTGGTGTATGTCGCTCCTTTTTTTGAGGCAGGCGCATATTTCTCAGAGGGTGAGGTGTTGTTTAAGATTGAGGAAATTGATTATAACCTAGCTATAGAACGAGCCAAGGCCCAGGTTGCCAAGATGGATTTTGAATTGATCTCTGTGCAGTCAAAGGCCAGGGTAGCTAAAAAAGAATGGCAGCTGGGGCATCACGAGGGCGAAGCTCCTGTCAGCGATTTGGTTTTGTACGGCCCGCAGTTGAAGGAGGCTCGGGCCAATTTGACCTCAGCAGCGGCGGCTCTGCAACAGGCAAAAGTTAATTTGTCTCGCACCAGGATTACAGCGCCATTCAATTGCCGGATTCGGTCGGAGCAGATTGCCATAGGTCAGTATGTAACCCCCGGCAGCAAGATGGCCGTTCTGGTAGGCAGTGATGAGGCAGAGGTGATCGTGCCTGTTCCTCTGTCGGACTTGGCCTGGCTGCAAGTGCCAAGACCTGGGAGAATTAAGAAAGCTTCAATGGCGATCGTACAAATTAGCTCCGGCGGCCTGGTGTTTAACTGGCAGGGACGCCTGGCTCGTTCGTTGGCTGAGGTCGATCAGGTTGGCAAGATGGTGCGTTTGGCAGTGACCGTTGCCGATCCGTACAACCTAAAGGCCGCCGCCCCCAAAGACCGCCCAGAACTGGCCCTGGGTATGTTTGTGCAGGTTATTTTTAGAGGCCGAACGGCTATGGGGGTAATCTCAATCCCTCGTCTGGCTCTGCGGGAAAACGATACTGTTTGGTTGATGACTAGCGAAAATAAATTAAAAATTGTCCCTGTGCAGATCAGCCGCCGGGAGCATGATGAGATATTGGTTAAGGGAGGTTTGGCGACCAATGACCGGGTAGTGCTGAGCAAACTTGTGGGAGCTGTTGATGGAATGTCTTTAAAATTGGCAGTGGAGTAAGCTGGCCCCCATTCTGGGATTCAGGTGTACAAGTTCCTTAACATTTTCTTTCTTCTGCTTCTTGCCACCATAAACACGAAAACTACCCCTAAGGTACTAACACCCCACGAGAGGGGGTATAAGTACCTTATAAATTCTTTTCAAAAAACGCGAAAACAATCTGTAAGGTGCTAAATGAGTTCTCCTATTAAATGGATGGCCAAAAATCATGTAACGGCCAATCTATTGATGCTCTTTTTTGTGATTGGCGGTTTGGTTATGAGCCGCACAATCAAGCAAGAGGTCTTTCCTGAGATTAATCTGGATCAGATTCAGGTGACCGTCTCATACCCCGGTGCCAGCCCAGAAGAGGTGGAGGAGGGGGTAATCCTGCCCATCGAGGAGGCGGTGAGTGGTCTGGATGGAGTGAAAAAAATAAGGGCCAGGGCGGTTGAAGGAATGGCTACGGTGACTGCCGTTTTGGAGACGGGAGTCAATCCTGATCTGGTGCTCCTTGATATTAAAAATGAGGTGGACCGGATTACCACGTTGCCGGAGGATGCTGAACAACCGGTGGTTGCCAAGAGCCTAAACCGGCGTGAGGTCTTGTCTCTGGTGGTTTATGGTAATATTCCTGAAAAGGCATTGCGTGAGAGGGCCGATACTATCCGGGATGAGCTTTTGGAGTTGCCGGGGATTACTCAGACGGAATTGAGTGGTGTGCGGCCCTATGAAATTTCCATCGAAATTCCGGAAGATAATTTGCGGCGTTATGGTATTACCTTAAACCAGGTTGCGGCCAAGGTGAAACAAGCCTCCATCGATTTGGCCAGCGGCTCGATAAAGGCCGTGGGCGGTGAAATTTTGGTGCGTACCAAGCAAAAACGCTATCATGCTTCCGGTTACGAAAATATAATTGTTTTGGTGCAAAAAGATGGCACTGCACTGAGGATAGGTGACATCGGCAAGGTGAAAGATGGTTTTGCCGAGACGGATGAGTTTGCCAGATTTGATGGGATGCCAGCGGTAATGATTGGGGTATATAGGGTTGGGGATCAAAAACCCACCCAGATTGCCGAGGTCGTTAATGATTATTTGCATGGAAAATCTGCCGATTTGCCACCAGGTCTGCATCTGGCCACCTGGAACGACACATCTGAGCTTTATGCAAGCCGCCTGCATCTTCTCCTTAAAAATGCAGCCTTCGGCCTAGTTTTGGTTTTCCTAGTCTTGACTCTTTTCTTGCAGACCCGCTTGGCTTTGTGGGTCATGTTGGGTATCCCGGTTTCTTTTCTGGGGGCCTTGCTGATCATGCCCATTATGGGTGTCTCGGTTAATATGATCTCACTTTTTGCCTTTATCATGGCCCTGGGAATCGTGGTGGATGACGCAATTGTCATTGGTGAGAATGTCTATGAACACCGACAGAGCGGCAAAGATTATCTGCAGGCCTCAATTGATGGAGCTCGCGAAGTGGGCGGGCCGGTGATATTTTCGGTATTAACCTCTGTCGCCGCCTTTTTGCCGCTCCTGTTTGTGGAAGGAACCCTGGGAAAATTCATCAAGGTAATTCCCCTGGTGGTGATTTCTATTCTAGTAGTATCTCTTGTTGAATCTCTTTTCGTTCTGCCGGCTCATTTGGCGATCGGCAAGGCTCGTAAAAATGGTTCTGGCCGGCTCAATATTTTTCAACGTTTCCGGGAGCGGTTTGGCCGCCATCTGGATGCCTGGATAAATGGCCCTTATCGCCATACTCTTGATAAATGTGTTGAGTATCGTTACGCCTCTTTGGCCATGGCTCTGGTTATATTGCTTCTTTCGGTGGGATTGGTGAAAGGTGGCTTTCTGAAATTTACCTTTATGCCCGTGGTTGACGGTGATTTAGTGACGGCTACTTTGGTGATGCCCAGGGGGGCTCTGGTCGGTGATACCGCCAAGGTGGAGAGGATGTTGGTGGAAAAGGCCCGCGAGGTTATTCGCGAGGTGGATCAGGAGCAGGAGGGCGCAAACGGACAGGGACGTCCTAATGCAGCGGGAGCCAGGGACGGCGGGAGCGCAAAAAGCTCTATCCTCAGACATATTTTTTCCGTTGTAGGTGGAACTATTGCCAAAGGAGGCCCCAAAGGACAGGCTGCCACGGCGGCGGCCTATTTATGCAATGTGGCTGTTTTGTTGCAGCCCAGTGATTTTCGGCACATTGCCGCAGAAGAGATAACCAGACGCTGGCGGGAAAAGGTCGGCAAAGTGGCTGGGGTAGAGTCGTTGGGTTTTAGCTCAAATCTGATGCACATGGGCGAAAATGTTAATGTTCAGCTTGCCCATGACGATTTCTCGATTTTGGCCCCAGCGGCCGCCAGGGTAAAGAAATTTCTACACCGATACCCCGGTTTATCTGGTATTGCCGATAATTATCCCGCCGGAAAGCAGGAACTGGAAATCAAGTTAAAGCCTGCGGCCCGGATGCTTGGTATTACCGAGGAAGATTTAGGCCGTCAAATACGGGCCTCCTTCTACGGAGCCGAGGCTCTGCGTATGCAACGGGGGCGTAACGAGGTCAAGGTTATGGTGCGCTATCCCTTTAAAGCCCGCCGAAATTTATGGGATTTGTATAATATGCGGATTCATACCCCTGTCGGCGGTGAAATCCCTCTGGATGAAGCAGCCGTAGTAACTCAGGGTCGGGGATATTCGGAAATAAATCGTATAGATCGGCGCCGGGTTATTAATATCACGGCTAATATTGATAATAAAACGGCTAATGCCTCAGCAATTCTGGATGATCTTAAGAGTACGTTGCTTTCGCAAATGATAAATGATTATCCTGGCCTGCACTATGACTTGGAGGGGGAGGCCAGAGAGAGGCGGGATTCCATGAGCAGCATGATGAGTGGCTTTGCCTTGGCCCTTTTTGCCATTTACGCCCTGCTGGCAATCCCCTTTCGGAGTTATAGCCAGCCCCTGTTGATTATGACTGCCATTCCCTTTGGGATTGTGGGGGCGATTCTAGGCCATTGGCTTATGGGCTTTAGCTTGAGTATGCTCAGTATATTTGGCATTGTAGCCCTGTCCGGGGTAGTGGTTAATGATTCACTGTTATTGGTGGATAAAATCAATCGTGAGCGTGCCGAGGGCAAGTCACTGCTCGTAGCGGTTTCCGACTCTGGATGCCGACGATTCCGACCCATATTCCTGACTTCGGTGACCACTTTTTTTGGGCTGGTACCCATGCTTATGGAGACCAGTGTGCAGGCCCAGTTCCTGATTCCCATGGCCATTAGCTTGGCGTTTGGAATTTTATTTTCTACTTTTATCACCTTGTTGCTTGTTCCTGTGTTTTATATGATTTTGGCGGATTTACAGGGGACATCAAGTTCATGACGCAAACGGAAGTGAATTTGCGTTGTTTGATCTGCGGTAGTCATGCCGAGATCATTGGCTGTTGACATAACGGCAAAGTAGTCTGTCAGGTGTGCGGACACGAATTTATGTTTGATTTATACCGCAATGAAATTGAGCACTGGCAGGAAGATGTCTGCGCAGCACTCAATTGTTCAGAAGGCTTTTGACCTGTTGTCTGCCTAATGCACCAAATGGTTATACATGGTGACGATGATTGCTATGATTAGAAGTGAACCGATGCCGACAGCAAAAAAACCAAAGATAGTTGCCATCTTTTTGAACCATGGTTCGACGGGAGCCTGTTCTGTGGCCAGTTTGTCCAGTGTGCCGTCTGCCATCATCTGCTCATATTCTCGAGGTCGTTCATGCTTAAGTTCCTCAACCGTTATCGACCCGATAAAGATTACCGGGTCCAGAGGCCATTTCTCCGGACGCAGATGAGTATTGTAAAAGTGGATGGTGAAGATGAAACCGGAGGCGAGCAAGGCCTCGTCACTGTGGATGATGGTTGCAATATTTAACCAGTAACCGGGGATAATTCTGGTCACCTCTTCAGGAAACCAGAGGGCCAGACCGGATATACCGATAACCGCAATACCCCAAAAGACGGCCATAAAGTCAAATTTTTCCCAATATGTCCAATGCCCGTATTTGGGGTGTTCTCCCCCGAAAAACCATCTAATCGTCGCAACTAATTCTCTAAAGTCATTCATGTTTGGCATTAATCCCTCTGGATCAAAAATAAACTGAAGCCGAGTTTTTCCCGAGCGCTGCCATTTGGAGCGGAGCAAAATCATGGTAAGAAAAAAATAGAAAAAGGTGATAATAGCGCAGAAGCGGTGCAGGGCACCAAGTACAGTAAAGCCGCCAGCCATAGAGGAAATCCACTGGGCCCAGGGTTCGGCCGCAAATTTCAGGGTCATGCCGGTTATGGCTAAGGTCAGAAAGCTTAATATGATAAGCAGATGAATGAGTCTCTGAAAAACTGAAAATCTTCGCACATACAAAGTTTTTGTCTGATCCATTTCAGCACCTCCCTAAATAAATTTAAGTAATTTGTGTATGATCACGTAAGCAAGACTGCGGAATTCCAGTCATACAGCAATAAATTTGTTATGCATTTTTTGGGTTAATGGTGCATGAGATTTTTTATGTGCTTATACCGTTCATAAATGGAACGTGGTATCCAAAGTAACGTGTGTAAACCAAATAGCGAAAATACTCCTAACAGGAGACTGGTCATTGCCAGGAAGGTGTAATATAGATACGGGTATTTGGCTTTATCACGCTTGCTGTGGGTGGCATGCGGAAGATAGGAGGTAAAACCGGCAGTCGCTTTCGGGTGGCATTGCTGGCATGTTTTGAGAATGTTTGTCTGATTGACGCTTGATTCTGGTGATGTCCCTGGCATAATATTATGTGAGGAGCCGTGGCAGTCGGAACACTTAGCCGTCCTCATACCGCCGCTAAGCAGACCGGCCCGTCCGTGATAGGTGTCGGCATAGGTCTCGCTTTCATGTTCATGGCAGCTGCCGCATTCTTTGGCGATAAGACGGCGAAAACCATCTTCATTGACTCGGCTTATCGTATGTGATTGGTGGCAGTCAATGCAAACCGGCAGCCTTTGATCGGTTCTGGTAATCAGTGGGCTGTGCACGGATTTTTTGAATTTTTGCACTATGCCGACATGACAGTGTTCGCACGTCTCCGTTATGTTTTTTTTGTTTACGCTGGACAGTGGATCGCTGGGTTTTCTGATATTGTGGGCGGTGTGACAGTCGGTGCAAACTGCGGTTACCAACAGACCGTCTTTGAAGAGGGCTTTGCCATGGACGGACATAGAGTAGTTGTCGACAATATTGTGATCGTTTAATTCGTGAGTCTTGGTCATGTCCGAGCCTTCACGATGACAGCGGCCACAGGTGTAGGGGATGTTCAGTCGATAAGTAGGCGAGCTTCTATCGCTGGGAGGCAGGATGGCATGCCGTAAATAGGAATGGCAGTCGGTGCATTTGGGGGCTAGTTTGTCGCCTCGTTTGATTGCTTCACCATGAGCACTCTGGCTGTATATATCGCCGATTTCTTCATGGCAATTTGAACAATTGACCGGAGCTAGTGGGAAGGGATGCTCATCTGCCTCGACTCCGGCATCTTCATGACAGGAGATGCAGCCATTTTCTGCGTGCTTGCTCTTGTTGAACTGATCGATATCAATAAAGAGGCTGACTGGCTGGCCGTTTTGGGTGGTGGATAGTTCCTTGTCGCCGTGGCAGTCCATGCAGTCGGCATCGCTTATGGCATAAACTTTTGGGTTCAGTAAAAACAAAAATACTACAGCGGTTGCTAAAATAATACTGGCTTGCCAAAACTTCTTGCAAATCATTCTCATTTTTATGCCTCCTTCCGGCGTATTTGGTTTATAATATCCTCCAGGGCTTATCCTCTTCTCATCTTGTCAGATTATGGTGATAATCTGTTGATACCTCCTCCATATGTTGTTAGTAAGCAGGGTAACTGCTCAGGGGCCCCGTATTCGGAGTCTGCATTGAGACATCAACGTAATTCAAGGGTTTAATCTATTATAGGAAATTGCTAAAATAAAATGCAACAGAAAAATGAATACTGATTCATTAATTGATGTAATAACTGATTTAGCGGGGGGCAGGACGTGGTTTTAGCTGAATCAAAACATTAAGCTGTAAATAAAGGAATGAAGGGTGGATTTATATAAAACTAGGGGGTTCTTTGTTTTACTGGTGGTTCCGGTATTGACGGTGTTGGCCTGTATCGGGGCCATTATTGCCACGGTTATCTTCAGGGCCTCTGCGGAGAGGGTACAATTTTTACCGCGTTATTGGGCCAGGATTATCTCCCGATTAGCGGGGATGCGGGTTGAATTGCAGGGTGGCGAGAATTTAAAGCCTGGACAGCCCTACATCTTGGCTGCCAATCATCAAAGCCAGTTTGATATTTTTGCCTTACAGGGTTATTTGAATATCAGTTTTCGCTGGTTGGCCAAAAAAGAATTGTTTGATATCCCTGTCTTTGGCTATGGTATGCGGCAGGCAGGTTATATTCCCATCGATCGTTCCAGGGGGCGGCAGGCTTTGAAAAGTTTATATGCGGCGGCGGAGCGCATCGCTGCAGGTGCCTCGGTAATTATTTTCCCGGAGGGGACAAGGAGCCCAGATGGCAGGCTGCGGGAATTTAAAAGTGGTGGGATGGTATTGGCCATTAAGTCCGGCGTGCCTATTGTGCCGATGGCTATTTGCGGTACCCACGAGGTAATGCCTAAAGGGCAATTGCTGTCCCGCCCAGGCTTGGTCAAAATTATTATCGGTAAACCCATCGATATTAGTAAATATAAGATGGCCCAAAAACAGGAGCTGGCAGAGAAGCTGCATGGTGAGGTGGCCGCTCTGCTTGAGAAGTAGAGGTCTTGTCAGGCCAATATTTCTCGTTTGGCGATGGGGCCGCCCTTTACCTGGTCAAGCAGCTCGGCTAAGGCCGGTTTGACATTTTCTCTTATATCTCCTGCCACTATCAGAAAAAGTAAATCTTCGCCCGGCTGAAATATGCCTTCTCGTGCCTGGATAATAACGTCAAATATCCCCGGTCTGCTGAGAAAATCCCGCCGAATCTGTTCGATTTTATCCTGATCAGGTTTTACCTCCAAGGCGCTGACCTTAATCTTGGCATCCCCTGATAATGCCCTTACCGTGCCGTTATGCACCAGAATCATTCCGACATTTTCCGTAAACCCCGGTTTCTGTTTCATCTCGGCAATTGCCTTTGATATGTCCATTATTTTTCCTGTATTTTATAATAAATCTGGTAACCTGCCCCGCATCATACGAAGCGCCGATTACATACCAACAACATGGCAAAAGCACGGTTGCTTTCTTTGAGGCTATAAGCGTTTAACCGGAGACCCTGAAGATGGGGTATTCACGAATGATCATCTTCAACCTTCTCTTACGCAATCCGCATAAGACAGTCTTCCTGAAACTTAAGGTAGCCGCTGTATGAGTCCATCAAAACCCGTGAACCAATGGGCAATGTCAGGTTTTTTGGGCCATGACCTACTGGGAAATTGGCCCAGACCGGTATGTTATCGGCAGTTAGCTCCAAAACTCGCTGCCAGATCAGTTCAATATCTCCTAAAGAGTTCAAGGCATTATCCAAAAATTCGCCCAAGATAACGCCTCCTATTTGGTCGAGCCGCCCGGCTAGCTTTAACTGAGTGAGCATTCGGTCAATTTTATAGGACGGTTCGTTTATATCTTCTAATAATAGCAGCGCCTCTTGCCAGCTCGGTTCGTATGGTGTGGCCAAAAGACTGACCAGAGAGGTGAGGTTGCCGCCCACGAGTTGACCCGCCGCCTGGCCCGGTCTTAAGACTTCAAGTCCTTTTATTTTAAAATCTGCTAATCTTGGCTGGGAAAGGGCTGTTAAACAGTTTTTAAGTGCTGCCGACCCGTCTCGCATGATGGTGCTAAGTACTGGCCCGTGGAAAGTGACCACACCGGTTTTACTTTGGATCGAATTCAATAAAAGGGTAAGATCAGAAAAACCGATTAATATTTTTGGGTTTTGTTTGATTAATTGATAATCGATATTGGCCAACATCCTGGCACACCCATAACCACCTCTTGCTGCCCAGATTGCCTTTACCCGTGGGTTACTGAATAATTCGTGCAACTCTTCAATGCGGCGGCTATCCCGGCCTGCCAGGTAATCTTGGCGACGGTTGATATCCTGACTGACTATGGTTTTCAGCCCAGCGTCTTTTAGCATGCGAATGCCTGCGGCAATATCGGCGTTGATTGGTCCTGATGGGGCGGCAATACCTATAAGATCACCTTTTCGCAGGCGGGCAGGCAGAAGCGGTTTATGGGTGGCAACGGTCATAAATGAGTTTTAATCCTTTCAGAGTAAGCTGTGGCTCAATTTTTTTTATGGCTGGAGCATATGGGGTGATGATTTGGGCCATGCCGCCGGTAGCAATGACCAGTGGTTGCGGGGCTGGAAATTCAGCACTTAGGCGGCTTATCAAGCCTTGAACTAAGCCGCCATAACCAAATAATACTCCAGATTGGATAGCGCTAATGGTATTTTTGCCGATGGCATTTTTGGGCGGGGTGGCATGAATGTGCGGCAGGCGGGCAGCATGTTTGCCCAAGGCATCGAGAGAAATGGCTAGGCCTGGCGAGATGGCGCCGCCCATGTATTCGCCTTGGCCGGAGACGCAGTCAAAGGTGGTGGCGGTGCCAAAATCCACGATGATTAACGAGGTGGCGTATTTATGAAATCCGGCCACGGCATTTACTATTCGATCAGCCCCTACCTCGGCAGGATTGTCTGTTAATATTGGGATGCCGGTTTGGAGCTGTTCGTTGACGATGAGCGGCTCAATGGCTATAGTGCGGGCAAAGGCCAACCAGCTGTCTTGCAGAGGTGGCACGACATTGGCGATAATCATCCCCCCTATTCCAGTGAAATGCAGCCCCTGCATGGAAAAAAGTCCGTGCAGAGTGGAGGCTATTTCATCGGCGGTGTTTTTAATGTTAGTCTGTATACGCCAGTCGCAGGCTAGAGTGTCGCCGTGGAACAGACCAATTACCGTATGGCTATTGCCAATATCAATTGCGAGCAACATTAAGGATTGTGAGGAAATAAAATTAAAAGAGAAAAATCAGGGTGAAAATGTAACCTTATCGTTATTAAGTTGCAATATGTAATCGTAGTTATCGTATTATCATCAACCAGGTAAATTTATATGAGCGAGAAAAAGGAATCGTATTCACAGCGGCGGCGGGGTGGAAAAAAATTTGTTTGCCATTGTTGCAAACGGGAATTGCCTTTTTGCTGGAATTGTCCATGCGGTTTCCAGATTTGCCCTGAATGTTTTGAGGAAAATAAGTGGGGACTTACCAACGGCCCCACCTGGGTATGCCCAGATTGCGGTCGGATCAGGATGATGTAAGATTGGCAGGTTAATTTTTTACAGACCCCAAGAATATTACAAATAATGTAGCATCCCACCAGTGCCATGGCCGGTTTTATAATTGCGGCTTTCCTGAAGCAATCGCCATACAAAGGCGCTACTCTGCCGAAAGGCCTGTTCGTAATCACCACAGTGGAGATGGTAGGCGGCAAAGGCTGAGGCGAATGTGCAGCCGGTTCCGTGGCTGTTTTTGGTTTTAATTCTGGAGTGTTTTGTCTGATGGATTTTGCCTGAATCAGACCCTTTATTACTAAAGATAAACAAGTCGATTTAGGGCGTGCTGATAAATTAACTCT
>CAYTNB010000056.1:0-13761 GCA_964439085.1 uncultured Desulfobulbia bacterium
CTGGCCTTGGTGTAATGATAATTAGCCAGGTTGCCATCGGTATGACATGATGAACAAGTTGAACCATTATTCAGGGTATCAACCGGCACAGCATCATACAATGCATGGTTGGCAGCCGGGTCTGTGCCGCCCCCGGAGCCGCCGCCTGAGGTCACAAGTGTATCATCGACAAGACTGGCTGTGCCAGTTCCGCCACCTGCTGCCGTAGAACTCACGGTAACAAGATTAGTGGTGAAGGTAACTGCCGTGGTTGATGTATATGTCCAGTAAGAATTAGCAGCGTCCCAAGTCATATTGGCATTGGTAATCTGGCCGTTATAGCTGACTTGTAAGGTTACAGCATTATTCATGTAGTTATAGGCAATGACCTTGAGGTACGAAGCCCCGCCGGCATTCCAGCCAGCGGCCTGAATAAAGACACTATCGGCAACTGTTGACGAGCTATTCGGGGCCAAACTGGCAAATACTGGTACGCTGCCCGCAGAGTTACCGTTGCCAAGGACAGATGGAACGGTTATACGGGTAAAGGCCGCAGTACCAACCGGATTAAGATAGTTTTTATCTTGGTTCTTACAATTCGGATTCACAGGTTTGGATGATGAATATGCTCCACCATTATAATCAGGCTGGAAGAGGTTGAAGCCCGAAATTGTTGAGGAGGATCTACCTGCTGCATATAATGCGTAACCAGAGCCACCATTTGCAGAATCGCACCTATTGCTATTTGTACTTCCAAGGCTCCAGCCAGTGCCGCCGAAACGATCGGGACGAGCATGCCAAGGCGAAACAGTAGGCGCCAAATCAGTTGTGTCATTGTCATGGCAACTGAAGCAGATTCCGAAGTCATTGATACGACTAGCTGTATTAGGAATGGTATGAATCGTAGTCTTGGTCCAGGCAGTGTTGAGATTCGTATAATTAGTTCTTGTGTACCCGCTTACGACCATGTTTCCACCGCTGTAAGATACATGGCACTTCTGACAACTCAACTGAGTAGGTACGTTAAGGGCCGAGGCTGCCCCATTGTCACCAGGCTGCGGGCCAGTCCACGATCCACCAATGGGATCTCTTGGATCATCATGGCAGTATTCACAATTACCGACCGCCGCATTGTTATTGGCATGATGGATAGCCTGGTCACTCATTACACCAGTGGTGGCATTATTGTTATGGCAGTCTTCACAATGGATCAAAGTATTACCGCCACTTGTCTTGCCGTTGTTAATGGTTGCGATAACGGCTGATTTTGTGGATTTATGACAAGTCGCACAGCCGGCATGCAGATTGAGGCGATCCAAAGCGGTAGCCCCGCTATGACAATCAGTACAAGCAGCATATGCCGTTAAGGTAGCGCCTGTTGATCCGCCGAAGTTGTTATGACGGGCAGCAACATCCGCATTAGTCGTACCATGGAAGGCACCCAGATTCGGCATAACGATGCTGGTGTTATGACACTCGTCACAGGTTCCACCATTAACAGCCAAGGCATTACCCTCAAGCACAGGGATCAATGGCCCGGCTCCGGCAGGATCGGCATGACATTTACCACATGTCGGGCTGGTGCCATTTCCGTGGATATCATTCATAACATCCAAGGTATGGTTAGGATCATGGCAAGAAGTACAAAGCTCATTGCGACTTACCTTACCGACAGCCTCATGGTCAATCATGCCATGCGGGAATACATGGGCATAAGGGGTCAGGGTAGGTGTAGTTCCATCATTATACTCATGACAATCAGTACAATAGACATTTCTGGTGGCATAGGTACCAACTCCGTTGATGGCATCACTTATCAGACCGTTGAACTCCGGATTATTATGACAGATCTCACAATCCCAGGTTCGACCGCCCGCCTTGGCATCGGTCATATGAATGGCACGGAGATCAGGAACAATACCTGTACCGGTATGACAGCCAGCGCATGTTGTAGGATCAAGACCCGGCAAAGTGCCATCACCAAACTCTACTTTGGAATGAGCAGTATTTTTATGGTTGGTTTGATAATTAACTGCATAATTGGCATGACAATCAACGCAGGATCCACCATGACCACCATTAATGGCCTCATAGTTTACAGTCTCGGCTGGCATAATAACACCACCTGCGGTGTAGTCATGGAGTGGTCCACCACCAGATGTTGACACATGGCACGTTCCACAGCCCATGTTGCTCTGATTATGGATAACAGAAACAAATTGAGTATTATTAGCGAGATTACCATTATCATGACAGTCAACGCATGGTGTAGCAGCCGTCACTTTACCCTGAGTTGGATGGTCAATTGAACCATGCGTGGCCGGGGCAAGTTTAGCGGTATGGCAAGTTGTACAGGTGTTACCAACGCCGGTAGCGATGGTGCTCTGTACCAAACTCAGGAGCGGTGTATCAACCACACCACTCTGATTGCCGTTAGTGGCGTAATCATGACAGGTAGCACAAGCAGAAGTCTGCACTGTTCCGCCTACCGTAGCATGCTCGGTCTTGATTGAATCCCAAGTGCCCAGGGCACCGGTACCAAGGCCAAGGCCCGCATCATCATGACAGTTGTAACAGGAGACGGTGCCGTCTTGTGCCAAATCTACGGTCGGGCTAAAAACTACATCATGGCTTACATAGCCTGTAGCTGTTCCATGTACATGGTTATCGAAGTAAGCGCCGTGACAGGTCGTACAATCACCTGCAGCAACTGCAACGGCCCAGCCGTTAGTAGTTGGAGTAGTTACCAGGGTGCCGTTTGTTGTATTATGACAGGTTGCACAGGCATCATGAACCTTATTATCTGTACTGGAGATCGGAGCGCCTGTTGCCAGACCAGCAGTACCGGTATGACAATCTATACAAGGGGTTATACCAGCGATCTTAGCGGTATGATCCACACTCAGATGGTTCGGGAAGTAAGCGCCATGGCATGTTTCACAATTTCCACCGCCTGCTGCCAGGCCAGGAGCCATTGTGGTGGCGGCCCGCAGGCTACCGTTGGTTGTATTATGACAAGTTGCGCAACCCTGAACTGCATGAGTTTCACCTGCACCGGTAAACGGTGGGGTGATCGCATCGGGAGCGGTGCCACCTGCCACTGCATCATGACAACCGGAGCAATTTGTGCTTACGGTTACACGGCTGGTGGCATGATCAATATTGCCGTGGCTACTAAAGTAAGCGCCATGACAATTATTACAATCACCTGCGGACATCACTACAACGCTGGCCAAGGTGGTCGCATTATTTGCCTCTACTACCGTTTTCAATACTCCGTTGGTGTTATGACATACGTAACAATCATCATGCACCTTGTTATCAGTAGTACTTACGGGAGCGCCTGTTGCTGTGCCGGCGGTCGCAGTGTGACAAGTATTACAGTTTGCGGTATCTACAATCTTAAGGCTGTGATCAGCAGCCGAATGATTCGGGAAGTAGACGCCGTGACAGGTATCACAATTTCCGCCGCCCACAGCGATGCCGGGAGCAATGCTGGTTGCAATAACAAGATTTCCGTCCGCCTGATGACAGGTGGAGCAACCCTTTACAGCATGAACCTCACCTACACCTGTAAAGGGGGCGGTGATCGCATCGGGGGCTGTGCCGCCGGCTACAGCGTCATGGCAAGTCGTACAATTTCCACTTACCGTTACACGGCTGGTGGCGTGATCGATGTTCTGATGTTGATCGAAGTAAGCACCGTGACAAGTTTCACAACTACCGCCACCGTTATTGGTTAACGTAGTGCCGTCTGGATTATTCATGGTGGTAACAAGTGTGCTCGTGGCCGGATCAATCAACTCTACCATATTAGTAGTTACGTTGATCTGGTGACAGGCCGTACATGCGTCATGAACCTTATTATTCAGTGCATCAACCGGAACGTTATTTACGCCACCCTCGGTACCTGTATGACACTTGGCACAGTTGACGGCCAGGCTGACCATGGTTGTGTGGTTGCCGGCATGCGTACCTGTATGGCAAGTAGCACAATCGGTAGCAGGGTTATAGACTACGGAACCGTTATTTACATGATGAATCTTATATTTCGGATAGTTAGTAGCGTCATGACAAGTCGTACAGGTAGCTGTCGCGAAGTCTGCGAGAGCTGCGCCCTGCTGGGCATTACCATCGGTACCAACAACTGTCGTACCCGGGCCGCCGCTAGCGGTATTATGACAGAGAAGACAATTGCCCTTGTGGATCGTACCAACTACAGCCTCGGCACCAGCTCCGGCACCATGACAATTGGCGCAGTCTCCATCCCAACCAAAGGTAGCAGCTGTATGTCCGCCATGCGTGGCCGGGGCAAGTTTAGCGGTATGGCAAGTTGTACAGGTGTTACCAACGCCGGTAGCGATGGTGCTCTGTACCAAACTCAGGAGCGGTGTATCAACCACACCACTCTGATTGCCGTTAGTGGCGTAATCATGACAGGTAGCACAAGCAGAAGTCTGCACTGTTCCGCCTACCGTAGCATGCTCGGTCTTGATTGAATCCCAAGTGCCCAGGGCACCGGTACCAAGGCCAAGGCCCGCATCATCATGACAGTTGTAACAGGAGACGGTGCCGTCTTGTGCCAAATCTACGGTCGGGCTAAAAACTACATCATGGCTTACATAGCCTGTAGCTGTTCCATGTACATGGTTATCGAAGTAAGCGCCGTGACAGGTCGTACAATCACCTGCAGCAACTGCAACGGCCCAGCCGTTAGTAGTTGGAGTAGTTACCAGGGTGCCGTTTGTTGTATTATGACAGGTTGCACAGGCATCATGAACCTTATTATCTGTACTGGAGATCGGAGCGCCTGTTGCCAGACCAGCAGTACCGGTATGACAATCTATACAAGGGGTTATACCAGCGATCTTAGCGGTATGATCCACACTCAGATGGTTCGGGAAGTAAGCGCCATGGCATGTTTCACAATTTCCACCGCCTGCTGCCAGGCCAGGAGCCATTGTGGTGGCGGCCCGCAGGCTACCGTTGGTTGTATTATGACAAGTTGCGCAACCCTGAACTGCATGAGTTTCACCTGCACCGGTAAACGGTGGGGTGATCGCATCGGGAGCGGTGCCACCTGCCACTGCATCATGACAACCGGAGCAATTTGTGCTTACGGTTACACGGCTGGTGGCATGATCAATATTGCCGTGGCTACTAAAGTAAGCGCCATGACAATTATTACAATCACCTGCGGACATCACTACAACGCTGGCCAAGGTGGTCGCATTATTTGCCTCTACTACCGTTTTCAATACTCCGTTGGTGTTATGACATACGTAACAATCATCATGCACCTTGTTATCAGTAGTACTTACGGGAGCGCCTGTTGCTGTGCCGGCGGTCGCAGTGTGACAAGTATTACAGTTTGCGGTATCTACAATCTTAAGGCTGTGATCAGCAGCCGAATGATTCGGGAAGTAGACGCCGTGACAGGTATCACAATTTCCGCCGCCCACAGCGATGCCGGGAGCAATGCTGGTTGCAATAACAAGATTTCCGTCCGCCTGATGACAGGTGGAGCAACCCTTTACAGCATGAACCTCACCTACACCTGTAAAGGGGGCGGTGATCGCATCGGGGGCTGTGCCGCCGGCTACAGCGTCATGGCAAGTCGTACAATTTCCACTTACCGTTACACGGCTGGTGGCGTGATCGATGTTCTGATGTTGATCGAAGTAAGCACCGTGACAAGTTTCACAACTACCGCCACCGTTATTGGTTAACGTAGTGCCGTCTGGATTATTCATGGTGGTAACAAGTGTGCTCGTGGCCGGATCAATCAACTCTACCATATTAGTAGTTACGTTGATCTGGTGACAGGCCGTACATGCGTCATGAACCTTATTATTCAGTGCATCAACCGGAACGTTATTTACGCCACCCTCGGTACCTGTATGACACTTGGCACAGTTGACGGCCAGGCTGACCATGGTTGTGTGGTTGCCGGCATGCGTACCTGTATGGCAAGTAGCACAATCGGTAGCAGGGTTATAGACTACGGAACCGTTATTTACATGATGAATCTTATATTTCGGATAGTTAGTAGCGTCATGACAAGTCGTACAGGTAGCTGTCGCGAAGTCTGCGAGAGCTGCGCCCTGCTGGGCATTACCATCGGTACCAACAACTGTCGTACCCGGGCCGCCGCTAGCGGTATTATGACAGAGAAGACAATTGCCCTTGTGGATCGTACCAACTACAGCCTCGGCACCAGCTCCGGCACCATGACAATTGGCGCAGTCTCCATCCCAACCAAAGGTAGCAGCTGTATGTCCGCCTGCACCTTTGAAGCCAGTATCGTGAGCATGACAAGTGGTACATTTTTGAGTAACCTCGCGACCAGCATGAGTATCAGCAACTGATGGTAAAACACCATCATTCTGGAAGTGAATAGTATCGGTATGGCAGACCTGGCAAATACCTGTAGGATTATCCGTGGGGGGAGTTGAGATGGTATCAACGAAACCACCGTCACCGGTAGTAGACGCTATGCTGGCACCACTGGGATCAAAAAATTTAACAAATTGTGTACCAACTACTGCGGGAGGAGTGGCGCCATCAGTATATATAACGGTATCCACAGAATCTTTAATTAACTGACCATAGAGTAAACCGAAGGTCATATTATCGGTACAAGGTGTATACGAACAAGTCCCTGCGGTGGTTACATCCGCACTATTAAGAACACCATTTACGACTATCTGAGTGGGAGTTGCTGAGATAATTGAAAATGTATTTACCGCCAGGGTCTTATCCTGAACAAAAATAAGACCACGATTTGGGTTGGAAACACTCTTGTTCGCCCAATCAAGATCAGTAGCGGTTGCGCCTACCGCAGGCCAAGCTGACAGATTGGGGTTATCCAGAGGAGCGGAATAATTAATTGTGGTCTGACCAGTGATCGGCGAATCGGGGATTACGCTGTCAATAGCACCTGTGACCAAATATGGATCAACGCTCTTATCTTTCCATAATATCTGATCCTGACTATGAGGATTATGACAGTTCACACAACTTATGTCATTCCAGCCCGTTGTCAAATGATGGCCAGTGCCAAGCACCGTTGAAGAATGATCATTGGCGTTCGGGGCTATACCTGTAGCGGAATGACACTGATCACAAACCACCTTAACATTTGCCGCATAGGTGGCAGTAGATTGCTGCTGCGGCGAATATGTCCACCATAGTGAATACGAATGGCAGGTGGAACATGTAATGTTATTAGTTTCGTTATGCGGGGCATCTGTAATAGACGCCTGCGCCGAAACCGTTGCGAACAACGTTAAAAACCCAAGCAACAACATTAACCATCTCTTCATAGCAACTCTCCCAGTTACAAGTTTTTAAAAACTACTAAATTATTAAAAAATTAAATGTGATAATTATGCCGATCAAAAAACAACATGACCAGTTTATTAAGTGGCCACATCTTTAATTGTATATTTCTTCAGCCTATTATTTCAAGTTTTAATTTTTTCTTCCGAAAAGCAGCACTCGGCTAAAACGCACAAAAAAAGCCCATCAGAATAGAACCAACCCTTGCAATTAGCATACCAAAATAAAAAATCTTTTTACATACCGCATAAAAACAGTGTGTTATTTTATTTATCAACATAGTTATGTGTGTTTACTTGCTTACGAAGGTAGGGGGAGTTCACCCATTGCGGGTTAAATTACCCCTAAAATTTAAGACTACCCCGTGATTTGAGTAGGTATTAATACGTAGCAGCCCGTTCGACAATGAAGGGATGCTATTGCACACAACCGCCAAGTTGTTTATATATAAGATGATAGTGGTGCGGCCTTTTTTGCAGAAAACCGCCCAGCCTTCAGATTATCACAATCGGTACTTCATGCTATACAAGAAAGATATTGTTACGGAAATCCACTTACCTAACCCGCAGTGGCAGATCATGCTTGGCCAATGTCTGCGGAAATTAGCAGGTCGTTATCTGGATAACGAAATAAGAGAGCCAAAGGCCTTCGGTCTGCTGGGAGGAACATTAGAGGGAAATCTGCTTGTATTGAAGCATGTTATTCCACTGATGAAAAATGCCCGGCACCAAGATTGCAACAAGTCCTATATGGACGGGACGATGGAACAACATGCTGTGTCATCTGAAACGCCCCTAGAACAGCGAGGATGGGTGGCGGATCCGGCGGAGCTTGATATGGCCTTGAAAGATTTCCAAGCCAAGGGAATTAGAATAGTGGGCACCTACCATATGCACCGCATTGCCTGGGAGCATGACCACGCCCGAGACACTCCTACGAAGCTGGATATGATTCTAGGGAAAGACAGTCGTTTGTTTATGTTTATAATTTCTATGGTTAAGCCCGACCGCCCCTTACTCAGGGCATTTTTCGAAGGAGATAGCGACCAAGAGGTGAGAGTGAATATTGATTACTGAATCGATTGGCGCTAGGATGCTGTCCGAGAATAGAGAGCCTGCTGCAGATAAGCACAGACATCGAAGCCGGAGAAATTGGCCCATTTCCCCGCTAGTTTTCGTCTAACTAGTACTGCTGCTGCCTGAAAATGATCGAAAAGCTGGTCTCAATTCTCCCACTTTCGCTACGGCTTCTATTCTTGAACAGCCTCCTAGATAGTTGGTAGTGCCTCGACAAGGGCAGTTAACTTGAGTTTGCACTTCAACTTGCTTCTTGAACATTGGGCGCTCCTGTTAATAGTTATGTTTAATCTTTGGACGATTTTATTAGTACCTTACAGATTGTTTTCTCGGAGTCTACGCTTCGCTCCGCTTACCTGTTTTTTAGAAAAGAATTTATCAAGGTGCTTGTACCCACTCGTGGGGTGTTAGATCAATAATATAGTTATTTATGCTAAATATTTTTTTTATTATTCTGGCTGTTTGTTTACCGTCCATCTCGACGGCGGCGGTTGTCGACGGCATAGTACTAAGCCAGGCCGGACCTGTTCTTGATGCTACGGTGCTGGCTTACCCAGACTATCAATCCCTTCTGCGCAAGAAGGGGGCCATTACCGCCGCCAAGACCAAAAAGCCGGGTGAATTTCACATGGAACTTCCTCCTGGCCAATATTATTTTATTGCCAAAAATGCTGACCGGGCCAAGCCTCTTTATGCCTATCATGGCCGTAACCCGATAACGGTCTCTACCGCAAGACAATGGCTCCCCCTTTTCGCTCTGCCGGACGAAGTGGCAGAATGCCAGGAAGGTTTTCAGGGGATCGGCGGACAAGCTCTATATAAGGGTACACCACTGACCAGTGGCAGTGTTTCTGTTTACGACGTTAACGATGAACCGTTCCGTGGCATGGGAGTATTAACCAATACCATCGGCGAGGATGGTAACTTCTGGTTTGATCTTGCCCCTGGAAGATATATGATATTCGCCCGTCAACGCCAAGAGGCTTCGGCCATTGGCCCCCTTAAAGATCATGATTTATTCTGCTTTTCGGCAGCCACCCCTATCGACATCCGACCAGCCCATTATTGCCAAGTCAATCTATTCTGTTATCCACGTAACAATTTACCCGTTTTCCTAAACAAGGATGCCATTGATCCAAGAGGCTCACACGAGTCAGGACGACGACAGGCCTCACTGGAAAACAATAAGAATATCACCGGGGCTGGACATTCCAGCCAAAATAAAAATTTTGCCATTATTGCTGGCCGAGTAACCAATTTACAGGAGGCGCCCGTATCTAAATTAGTGGTCTCAGCATATCCGGCTGATAATCAGAATCTATTTGCAATGTATATTGTCCGTTTTAGATCAGAATTTATGTCCCGCACTAACGACAAAGGATTTTTCCGTCTTGAACTACCGCCCGGATCATACTACCTAGTGGCTCGGCAAATGATGGCAGAGGCACCCGCCGAGGGGGAATATTACGGACTTTACGAGGGGAATAGTAACCACAGTATTAGGGTAAACCAGGGTGAATCCCATACGGGCATTCAGATAAAAGTCAGCCGGATAATGCCATGAAGAAACTTTTATTTTTCTTTTTTCTTCTATTACCAATAAGCGCCCTTGGCGCAGAAATTCTTGCGATCGGCGATACCGTAATCACCAAAGACACAACATGGTCAGGTATAATTAATATTAAGGGCGTTGTTGTTGTTGGCCGGGGGGTCACCCTCAATATTGCGCCAGGAACAATGATAAAATTCGCACGGGTTGATATCAATCATGACGGTATCGGCGATGGCGAGATCAGGGTTTTGGGTCGGCTTCTGGCCCAGGGAACGGCGCAAAGCCCCATCGTTTTTCAATCTGCTGAGGCTAATCCTGCCCCAAATGATTGGTCGTATTTACTTATTTTCACATCCGGCCAGAAAAATGTTGTAAGCTATTGTCAGTTTCATAAAGCCTTCACCGGGTTGCAAGTACATTTTTCAACCGCCGAAGTCACTAATTGTCTGTTCAGCGACAATAATGAAGGCCTGCGTTTTGGGAGAGCAAAATTAATTGTCAAACATAATGTTTTTGAGAGAAATAATATTGGTGTTCGTTTTACCCGAATGGAAGGCCCAGTAGAGATTAAATTTAACGAAATTAATAATAATAATGTGGGAGTTTTTCTCGTCCCTTCCGGGCAAAACATATTAGACTTCTTTGATCCTGGTCATACAGGAAAGCCCTGGAATGAGGGTCATCTGGCAATTTATAAAAATAATATTTATGCCAATCATGATTACAACCTTAAATTAGGCGCCAAACAAAAATGGGACCTCAAGATATCAGATAATTGGTGGGGCGCCACTGAGCAAGAAACTATAATGAATAAGATCTTCGATAATCACCGTGATTCCGCCCTTGGCAAGGCTCTTATTAACCCTACAGCAGGGCGGAAAATTTCATCAGCTGGAGTTGTATCCCCTCTCTGTAATACGGGGCAAACTCCTTGACCAGCATAGATAATTATAGCGGTGGCTCACCGGCTCTTATAATTGAGTACATTGACCACCAGGAAGGCTTTCAAGGCTGGTTGGTAATTGACGATCTTCGATATCCGCTGGCGGCTGGAGGTATGAGGGTGCAGCCAGGTCTAAGTCAGGCACACCTCATCAAAATGGCTCAGAATATGACCATGAAGATGCGGGTTTGCGGTCTTCCCATTGCCGGAGCAAAATGTGGTATTGACTACGATCCAACAGCACCAGGCAAGAAGGCAGCTATGACCAGATTTATGGCGGCCATCAAGCCATATATTAAACATTGTTACTCAATGGGACCAGATCTGAATACCAGCATGGCGGAGCTGGAGCTGCTTGCTAAAGACCTCAATATTGATTCGGTCAAGATAGCTATTGCCGAAGCCCAGAGCATGGAGTTGCAGCACTTCCTCAGCCGATATAAGGTATTAGCCCATAGCGTAATGGAGGGTTGGAGCCTAGGACAGATCAGAGCAGGATATGGTGTGGCTCTTGCCGCCTTAGCCGTCTTGAAGAGCATGAACATTGAACCTGGGCAGGCAACTGCCGCCATTCAGGGCTTTGGCACATTGGCCAAGGCCACTATCGCAGTTCTCCAATCTCATGGGGTGACAATTCGCGCTGTTGCTGAGGCAGAAAAATGTATTTGCACCTCAGAAAAATGTAATATGTTACAGGACAATTCATTATTATGCTGTCCTAATAATCTGATGCCAATACCAGACATTGACAATCAGAACGACATCGCAGTTCAGAGCAGAGAGGCCATATATAGTACAGATTGCGATGTTCTGATTTTGGCAGCCATTGAAAATGTCATCACCACCGACAATGCTAATATAATTAAGGCCAGGGCTGTGGTGCCAGGCGCAAACCTTGCTGTAAGCGCAGACGCTGAAGAGCTACTTTATCAACGTCATGTCACATGTCTGCCTTCTTTTATGGCGGGCTGTGGCGGGTCATTATCCATGAATGGATTGTTTGCACCAACCACCACCCCATCGGCACAAGAGGTGCTGGATTATGTGGGGTATGCCATGTCTGGAATGGTCAGCGAAACTTTGCGAATAAGTGACGAAGAGGGTATTTCGCCCAGTAAGGCGGCGTTACTATATTGTGATAGCCTGGAGCGATCCGGGAAACCCTATAAGATTTAACTGGGCAATTCTGGTTGGTGTTCGACAATGAGCGAACGAATTTTCTGCAATGCAATTTCGATATAGCCTGAAAGTTTTGTACAGCTGTTACACTTTAACAAAACCTCAAGCTCTTATTCATATGTATTTTTCCACATTAACCATTGATTTTATTATAAAAAAACTTTTAGCCTTTGTCCATGCCATCCCATCCTTTTGACTATAAATTTCAGGCCGACGTATTCTCGACCCCCGAGTGCACGGCCATTTTTTCCGAGAAAAGTAGGTTTCAGAGCTGGCTTGATTTTGAAGCTGCCCTAGCTGAGAGCCAGGCCGAATTGGGGTTGATTCCTTTAGAGGCCGCCAAAACGATTATGAGTAAGGCTAATATCAAGCATCTTGATTTAGCCATTACTAAAGACGAATACACCCGAAACCGGAATTCTCTTGTGCCTGTTTTGAAAGGTTTGCGTGAGGCTTGCGGATCGGCCGGAGAATACGTGCATTATGGGGCTACGACTCAGGACACCATCGACACCGGACAAGTTCTGGCAATCAGGGACTGCTTGGACATTGTACAACGTGATGCCGGGAAAGTTAAAGAGTTGCTATTGGCCCTAGCCCAAAAATATCGTTCTCAGGCCATGATTGGTCGTTCACATAGCCAGCAGGCGACCCCAATTACCTTCGGTTTGAAGGTTGCGGTGTGGTTATCAGAAATCAATCGTCATCTCGCCCGCCTGAAATCACTACGTGGTCGCATCCTGCTTGGCCAATTGAGTGGGGCAGTGGGGACAATGTCCGCTCTGGGAGTGCATGGACGGGAAGTTGCCCATTTAACCATGAGCAAGCTTGGCCTTGCAGCCAGCACTGCGCCATGGCACACATCGAGAGACAATATGGCCGAAGTCGGCAATTGTTTTGCCATACTAAGTGCCACAGCCACCAAAATTGCTAACGAGATATTTCAACTGGGCAAGAGTGAAATTCTTGAATTGCGAGAGTCTGCCCCAGCGGGGAAATTATCGGGAAGCAGCACCATGCCACATAAACGCAATCCGGTAATCTGTGAACGTATAGCTGCAATTAACAGCCACATTCGACCATTGGCTGGAGTTTTAATGGAAGCCATGATCCATGAGAATGAACGTGACCCCCGAGCCTTATGGTCTGAGTGGCTGGCAATGCCGCAAATCTGTATATATACCACCGCTGTACTCAGCTACCTGCTTGAGGTTATAGAAAACCTTGAAGTTTCCCCGCCACAAATGTTGAAGAATCTCAATCTTTACAAAAATCTGATATTATCAGAGTGGCTGATGTTCAAGCTAGGAAAGGTAATGGGTAAACTAAACGCCCAGGAAAAATTAAGTTTTTTGATACAACAGGCGGAGGACTCTGGGCAATCACTAAAAGTTCTATTGGCAGCCGATGAGGAGATTAGCCAGCATCTCAGCCCAAAGGATTTTGAAAATCTAGACCATCCTGAAAAGTTTACGGGCTTAGCTGTACAGATTGTGGATGATGTAATTAATGAAGTAACCTAGTGCCTTATAAACCTTAAAGGTCGCATCCTACTTGTTATTTGATGCACCAACGGCGTTACGATTCCTGTTATTGCTTCGGTGTTTAAATAGTTAATTTAAAATACCGTTATTTCATATCACTAAAGAAGCAACACTGGATTCCGGCTAACAACATGCCGGGATGACGAT
>CAYTNB010000057.1:0-13691 GCA_964439085.1 uncultured Desulfobulbia bacterium
ATCTTATCCCCACTACAACCAGTGCTGCTCAGCAAATCCCCTTGGTCATCCCATCGTTAATTAATAAATTTGACGCCCTGGCTATAAGGGTGCCAACCCCGGATGTACATCTTGCCGATTTTACCATTCGGGTCAACCAGGAAATTACCAAAGCCGACTTATTAAAAACTCTGGTGATCGCCTCACGAGGGGAAATGTGCGGGATACTACAAGTTAGTCAGGAACCACTTGTTAGTATTGATTTCAGAAACAGCAGCCATTCCTGTGTAATTGACGCCACACAGATCAAATTTAATCATGATATGATCAAGATTTTAGTATGGCATGCTAATGAATTTTCCTACTGCCAGCGTCTAATTGATCTGGTAAATTTTATAGCTACTCCCTAAATGTGAAAAAAGCTGCTGGCAGGTTAATTAATTACATGCTAGTTTACAGAAAATTTATCACCTTCCACTTTTATTAAGGATAAAAACATGTCAAGAAAACACTCCATCATAAAGGTTCTGATTATTCTTCTCGTCATAGCCTTTATTATTCCTGCATGTAGTAAGCAGCAAAAAAAAGACACTAAAACCAATGTCGCCTACGTCAATAATTCGCCAATTTCCAGGCAGCAACTTAACACCGAGATGAACCGCCTGAAACAACGTTTTTATAGCAACAAAATTTCTGTAGAGCAGAAAAAGCAGATGAAAAAAGAGGTATTGGAGATTTTAATTGGTGGTAAAATCCTCTATATGGCCAGCCAGAAGAAAGGTCTTAAAGTAACGGCCAAAGAGATAGATGATTTTAGAACCATGAGTAAAAAAGATTACCCAGACACAGATAAATTTAAAAATAACTTCACCGATATCGATCTACGTCAAAAAATTGCTATAGACAAGTTTATCACCAAGGAATTCGCCGACAAAACGAAGATTACAGATAAGGAGAGTAAAAAATATTATCATGATAATATTGATGATTTTACTCGTCCAGCGCAGGTTATGGCCAGCCATATTCTTATCAAAGTCTCCCCAAATGCCTCGAAGAAAGATAAGGCCATTGCGTTAAAAAAGATAAAAAATGTTCAGAACAAATTGCAAGGTGGAGCTGATTTCGCAGCTATAGCAAAAGAATATTCCGAGGATAAATCTAAAGAAAATGGCGGTAGCATTGGTTTCTTTATGAAAGGGCAAATGGCCAAGACCTTTGAAGACGAGGCCTTTCTCCTTAAGACTGGCGAAGTAAGTAAAATTGTTACAACTGAATTTGGTTACCACATAATTAAAGTTACTGACAAAAAACCTGCCGTAGTTATCCCGTATAAAGATGTCGAGGTTAAATTGAAAAATTATCTTAAACAGCGGGCTATTCAGGCAAAAATTGAGAAATTTATCGCTGAAAGAAAGAAAACTTTCAAGATAGAAACTTATCTGTAAAGAAAATGGAATTACAACAACGCCTTGCCATACTCAAACAAATTGATCTTTTTCAATCTCTGACAGATGGAGAGTTAAAGCGTTTTGCCAAAGCGATTATCCCTGTTCTCTCTAAAGATGAAACAGTTTTATTTCATGAAGGAGATATTGGCGGGGAGATGTATATATTGGTAGCCGGTTCCTTGCAAATATATAAGAAAAACCGCAGGTTAACAACCATTTTTCCACCAGATTACGTTGGCGAGATGTCATTAATCGATGATAAACCACGGTCTGCCACTGTAATTGCCGCTCCCGACTCTGAGCTTTTCAAAATAACCGCCCAGCAATTTGCAACTTTCATAGAAAGCCCCCTGCCCATGGTTTCCATGGTCAAGACCTTGAGCCGCCGAATACGCAGGGATAACGAGTTAATTTCAGCAGAATTCACGAAGGCAAATATACTGATTCACGATATGCGCAATACTATTTCGGCATTCCTGATGCTTGATCTATTGGAAAAGTCCAGCACTGACGAAAAGCAGTTAAAGTATCTAAGTCTTCTCCAAAAAGGCCGCTACGATCTGGCAGAAATGCTTGATGAGGCCCTAGCCAACGCCAAGTGCCTCCATTTCAATAAGGAAGCAAAAGACAATTCGCTAACCGAACTGATTAATGAATTGGCAGCCTGTGATTTTACAGTTCATCCCGACTTGACCGACAAAAAAATCGTTCTGGAGGTCATGGATATACCGCCATTTTTATTCCATAACACTGATATACGTAGGGTTATAACCAACCTGGTAATAAATGCGGCACAGGCAAGTAAACCAAAAAGTTCCATACAGATTTGCCTCACCAGCCAAAATGGCTTGGCCAGGGTATCAATCTCCGATCAGGGCAGCGGCATTCCAACAAATATCCAAAACAAAATTTTTCTACCCCATTTTTCAACCAAGGATGGTGGCAGTGGCTTTGGCCTCGCCTCCTGCAAACAAATCATTGAGGAACAGCATGGCGGCACCCTTTCCTTTACCAGCTCGACAGAGCAAGGAAGTACCTTCTCCTTTACCATCCCCATTACCGAGCAAACTGTGACTTGAAAACAGCACATTTTTTAGAATATCAAAAAAAGGTAGATGAAACGTGCCGATTTTTGGAAAAGGAGTTTACTACCCCTCCCCAAATCGTCGTTATAACAGGAACAGGGCAAGGTAGATTGCCAGCTGACTTGAATGTGCATCAGAAAATACCATATAGCAGTATTCCTAATTTCCCCAAGGCCACGGCCCCTGGTCATGAAAACCAGCTAATTATAGGTCAAATTGCAGACCAGGAAGTTGCTGTTTTCCAGGGTAGATTCCATTATTATGAGGGATATTCAATAAATGAAATAACCCTTCCCGTAAGAGTATTTTCTATAATAGGTGCCCAAATTTTGTTAACGGGGAATACAGCAGGCGGCCTGAACCCGGAATTTAGCCCAGGAGAATTAATGATTGTCGATGATCATTTGAATTTAATGGGGGTTAATCCACTGCGCGGTCCAAACAACGACATGTGGGGGCCACGCTTTCCGGATATGTCACAGGTGTACTCAGAAAGACTTAAAAAAAGAGCCATAGCCGCTGCCAAACGGCTTGATATTAGTGTAAAAAGAGGAGTTTACGCCGCAGTGGCAGGTCCCAGCCTTGAGACCCCGGCCGAAACCAGATTTTTGAGAATTTGCGGTGCCGATGCCGTTGGCATGTCAACCGTTCCAGAAATCATCGTAGCCAAACATGCGGGGATGGAGGTATTAGGGCTGTCCATTATCGCCAATATTAATGACCCTGATAATTTTCAGCCCATAATTCTAGAAGAGGTAATTACACAGGTAGAAAGAGCAGAAGATAAATTTTTATCTCTCTTAAATGATATCCTTACTCACCTTCAAATTCAGTAAGAGAATAAATACCATAGCCCTTATCTGCCAGTTTCTTTTCCCCCCCCACATCCGGCAAATTTACAATAAAGGCCATTTCTGCGACGACAGCACCTAGTTTTTCTACCAGACTTGCGGCAGCCAAGGCAGTGCCTCCTGTAGCCAGTAAATCATCGACAAGCAGCACTCTCGCACCAGGTTTCAGGGCATCCTTATGAATCTCAACATGATCAGTGCCGTACTCCAGGGCATATTCCTGACTAATAACTTCACCAGGCAATTTACCAGCTTTCCTAATAGGACAGAAACCCTTTCCCAAAGTATACGACAGAGCGCCACCCATAATAAAGCCACGAGCCTCAATCCCGACAATAATATCGTAGTCAATTGTACCATTTATGTAGCGTTGGGTTAAATTATCAATCACCAGACGAAAGCCAACGGGATCCTTAATCAGGGTAGTAATATCTCGGAACATAATCCCCTTCTTTGGATAATCAGGGATCGATCTAATTAATGATTTAATTGGCATATCTTTTTCTCCTTAATTTTTAATTATGCGGTGTCTGGCACATTTTTGGTGAGCGCTCAACAAACCACCCTCTTGACGTTTATAACATCTCGGAATATGAGGGGTTCAGGGAGCGCTTACCATTTTTGTTTAACTTCGAGAATTTCAGGAAGCGATCTGCGGGGTCAATGAGCGCAAGTAATAGGCCAAGCCTATTTTCCTTTCTTCTTGCCTTCTCCCATTTTTTCAACCCTTCTATCCTCCGCAGACATCATCATATTCGGCTATATGAGGAATGACATCGCAAAACAAACTAATTACATTGTGAGCGTTTTTCTTCATAGTGGTCAGAATCATCTCCCAGGTAACCGGAGCTTCATCTTCATGCCAACAATCATAGTCAGTTGACATCGCCACTGTGGCATAATGCATTTTCTGCTCTCGAGCCAAATTGACCTCAGGAACGGTGCTCATGTTAATAACATCGGCATTCCAGGCACGAAACATATGGCTTTCTGCCTTGGTAGAGAACCTCGGTCCTTCAATGGTAATAACCGTTTTTTCAGAATGACAGGGAATATTAAGCGATTTAGCACGTTCGAGCAACAGTTTACGCAGATTTGGACAAAAAGGCTCCGCCATGGAGGTATGAACGACATGGCCCTTATCAAAGAAGGTCATCTCCCGACGTTTGGTAAAATCAATAAACTGATCAGGCAAGACCAAGTGCCCCGGTTCTATCTCCAGACGCAATGAGCCAACGGCGGTGGCTGCCAGGACATGAGTACAGCCTAACTCTTTAAGGGCATAAATATTGGCCCTAAAATTAACTCCGCTGGGATAAATAGAATGATCCTTACCGTGCCGGGCCAGGATAACAACTTCAACGCCTTCGATTGACCCGCAAGTCAGAGGCGACGAAGGCTTGCCGTATGGATTTTCAACTATGACTTCCGAAGCATTTTTCAGAATATCCGGTTCGTCCAAACCAGAGCCACCAATTATACCTATCTTTACTGCCATAATCCTCCCCCACTTTCAATAATCATCAATAATCAAACCATCATTTATACTGGTATAAGACAATGACAATGATTACCGCTAAGGGAAAAGCTGTCAAGATAATTTATTTGGGAATAGTTTACAAAACTGCCGAACACCCCACGAGGGGGTATCGGAGTTTACGCTTACCTGGTACCTTATAAATTATTTTCTAAAAGACAGGTAAGCGCAGACTCCGAGAAAACAATATGTAAGGTACTAAATATGTCAAAAACAGTGAGAATTTCTTTTGAGAGATTGTAAAAGGCATCATACTCATGAACGGCAACTTAATGAAACCAAATGAGTTGCATCCGGCGGAATAGCAAAGTTACGCAGTGCGCAGGTCAGGAATCTGGAGAGAAGCCTCCTTATCATGAGCAAGTTTATAGGTATCACATTGGCGACAACTGGCCATTTTCTCACGATAAGTTCCCTGCTCACTGCCGCCGCATTGGGTGCCGGTAACCATCCAGCAATCTCCACCATTATTCGGGTAGGCTGGACAACTAACGCGGCGTGATTCCGGACAATTCTTGACCTCCCAGCAGAGTACTTTTGAGGCTGGTTTAATGGGCGTGCTAAATGCCATTTCCCGGCGATCCTTCTCCTTGGCGGTTTTATAGACATCACACTTACGACAGCTTACCATCTTTTCATGGTATGTACCCTGTTCCGTGCCGCCGCACAAGGTAGCGGTGACTGTCCAGCATTTTCCGCCGTCATTAGGGTATGCGGGACAATTATCACGCCGTTCATTGGGACAATTTTTCATTTCCCAGCAGGTAACATTCGATCTTGAAGATACTAAAGAAAGGGTTTTTCTTTGACGTCCATAGACCAAGGCCATCAAGCTGGCAACCATGACCTCCATCTCTTCCGACTGAGCGGCTAGTTTTTTGGCGGCGTCTGACGTGTTCATGGCCGTACTGGACAACTCCTGAGTCATCTGATCCAGCCCCATGGAAGCCCTGGTAATATCATCAATACTGCGGCTCTGTTGTCCACTGGCCATGGTTATGGCACTTGTCTTCTCACCAATTCCAGTGGCAGTTGTGACTATATTGTCAAAATCTATATTAATCTTTTTTAGTTCATCAGCACTTTGACCTATCATATCAACATTCTTGTCCAACAATACTTGCGTTTCCTTGGCAGACTTAGCGGCTCGAGTTGCCAAATTTTTAACCTCAGCCGCCACTACCGCAAAGCCAGCACCAGCCTCACCAGCACGGGCCGCCTCAACCGCCGCATTTAAGGCCAGCAAGTTTGTTTGAAAGGCAATGGAGTCAATGGTGTTAATAATGGCGCGAATACTGCCGCTATCGTTTTCAATTTCTGCCATATTTCTGGTTAGTTCAACCAATGACTTCAAAGACTGGCCTGATTTTTCAATATTCTCGTTCATCAACATCTCTGAGCCGGCAGTTAATTCAGCGGTCTGTTTACTCATAGCATAAATTTCGTCAAGCGCAGTTGTAGTCTCCTGCACACTAGCGCTTTGCTGCCCGGCATTATGGGACAAAGACTGGCTCACTACCAATATCTCTCCAGCCGCAACTGCCACATATTTGGCATTTTCTTCAATACCATCAGCAATTTTAGCCAATAACTCCCCCGTCCCTTTGAACATAAACAAAGCGATAGCCCCGCCTAAAATCAGCACAACAAAGGTACCAGATAACACCATAATATTAATTTTATGCGCCTGGCCAACAAGCGCCGCAACATTATTACCTTCCATACCGACCAAAGCACGGGATATCCACAATCCAAGAACAAGAACCAAGGCCAGGATCGACCCGGTACCAGTCATAAGCCGCCGTCCAAATGTTATATCCTGCCAACCAATCTCCATAACTTTCTCCTATCAATAACCAGGATAGTGCTTTAAACTACCCATATTTATTCTAGTACAACTGTTCTTTGGTGCCCCAATTTATGGCTCATTTTGGATTTAGAAGCGTACTCGTCGTATTCGAAAAGACCCAAATTGGCAAATATTAGGGTACATCTGAACAGCCCCCCCCCCCCTTCTATCAACAAAAACTGGTCATCCCCTGCCGGAGATACTAAATAGTGTGTTTAGCTTTAATTCGGTAAATAACTCGAGAAGATGAGCAGCCAGATTAATAACCTGCAAGCTACCGCCCGACACTGCAAAATTTTTATAGAATAATAAGATCTTACCAATGGCCGAACTACCCATATAGTCCACACCATTCATATCAACCACAACCTCGGTTAGTTGTTTTTCCAACAAAGGGGTTAACTGCCCCTTAAACTCCTCGGCGCCATTTTCACCAAGCTCGCCGGAAACCATCATTACAGCCCTCTTGCCTTCAAAGTTCACATTAATCTCAAGCACAATAACTATCCCCCCAAATATTTATTTTTCTACAGAGAGCAACACCCTCCGTCCCCCATCAAGCCATCTCACCCAGGTACAAAAGGTGCGCATAGTAAAAATACCACGGCCAGCCTCTCTTAATCTATTTTTACCCTCGGTGGGATCAGGAACTGTATCAGGATCAAAGCCATGTCCCTGATCACTTATTTCTATATTCCAGTCGTTACCTCTCCACCAGCGTAAACCAATTGCTTTTTCCGAGTCTGCGCCATTGCCGTGCCGCCAGGCATTTAACAAGGCCTCGCAAATCGCCATCCGGATGTCATCTCTCTTAATAATATCCTTGGGTAGCATGACACTCACTGCAGACAACAAATCCTCAATCCCCTGAAAATCACAGAGAGATAAATTTTTAATGGCGGCAGAGCTGCTGTCTTCAATTTCCAAGGCAAGTACAGTAAGATCATCTGTTAATTCTGCTTTCGGTTCTTTCCTGCCAGGTTCAAACAGACCCAGACGTTTAAACATCTCTTCTACCAAAGCGGAAACCGATATGTCATCTAAAGCTGCAACAGCATCGCTAATTAAATCAATCAATTCCTGCTGGCGTAATGGTACGCCCTTATTCAAGGCATTTAAGCCATCGGTATAAAGAATCAACTTGTCCCCAACTTGTAACTGAATCGTCCCTGCCTTAAAAGTTACACCAGGTAAAACGGCGAGAGGCAAATTCCAGGCGTTTCCATTGCTATCTGGCAAAGGTAAAACCTGGTCATGGCGAACAAGCAGCATTGGAGGATGCCCGGCGCTAAGATAATTGAGCTGCAAGTTTTGATGGTCTAATTCTGCAGAGAAGGCCGTACAGAAATCATCATCAGCAAAAAAATCAGATTGGCCAATCTTACTATTTAAATGGTCAAAGATTGTCGATGTATCGTCGTTGGGATATTCAACCAATAATTTATTATGAAAATAATCTGTCACGATACTCCGCAGAAGGCAATTAACCGAGTGTCCAGACTGATCTTTCAAGCTAAATACAGTTTTATTGCCACCGTTAGTTGTTGCCATTGTCTTGACCAGACAATGATCACCACCTTCAATTTTGCATGAGCGGGAATACATTCGCAAAAAGAGGGAATTATTCCCGGTAAGATCTACATAACGAGGGATATCGCCATTAAGCAGGTTTAATATTTTATGAGCGAGGGCAGCGTTAATCTGCTGTTCACGCACGGTTTTTA
Source organism: uncultured Desulfobulbia bacterium (assembly GCA_964439085.1). GTDB lineage: Bacteria > Desulfobacterota > Desulfobulbia > Desulfobulbales > VMSU01 > JAADIV01. The sequence goes on from CAYTNB010000057.1 coordinate 8,474, forward strand.
ACAAAATTTTATTTTGGCTTTCAAGGGCACAACGAGCCTTAGATAGAGACAGGTGTGTGGCGATACGAGCCTTAATTTCAGAAATATTAAAAGGTTTGGTAATATAATCTACTGCACCCAGCTGAAATCCCTTGGAGATATCAGTTGGTTCTGCCTGGCCAGTAAGAAAGATAATGGGAATATCACGAGTCGCTTCAACCGCCTTTAAGTTCCGGCAGACCTCAAAACCATCCATATCCGGCATATTAATATCAAGCAAAATCAAGGGGGGAATATATTCAACAGAAAAAGACAACGCATCTAAACCATTATCTACAGCAAATGTTTTATGCTTGGACAGAGCATGTTCCAAAAGGGCAGTATTTTCGTGATAATCATCAACTAATAATATTTCGATATTGTTACCACAATTCATTAAATAATCCCCTACGTACTGAATCCCAAATATCTACAATGTCGCACTATTAATGTTAGTTTAATATTGTTCATAATGTCAAATAAAAATAAAGATAGTGATGAGCATTGGAATTTTCAGGATTTTTGGGTAATATGGAAGATTGTCAAACAATAAACACAGGAGCCAGTAATGTCTGAAGTACGCGTGCGTTTTCCACCCAGCCCCACGGGCTATTTACATATAGGCGGAGCAAGAACTGCTCTTTACAATTGGCTGTTCGCCAAGAAAAATAACGGTAAGCTCATTTTGCGCATTGAAGATACTGACGCCGATCGATCCACTCAGGATTCTATTGACGGAATTATTAGCGGCTTGAAATGGTTAGGTATTACCTGGGATGAAGGACCATATTTTCAAACACAATTCACTGATGAACATTCGGCAGCCGCCCAACGACTGCTCTCTGAAGGGAAGGCCTATAAATGTTTTTGCACTAAAGATGAATTGGATCGCAAAAGAGAAGAGACTTTAGCTGCCAAAAAAGACTATAAATACAATGGCTGCTGCCGCAACTTGACATCAGCTCAAGTTGCCGAGAAAGAGGATCGGGGACTACCATATGTGATTCGCTTCAAGGTTGATCGTCACGATGCGGGTGGCGTATCTTTTAAAGACCAGGTTCTTGGGGTAGTAAGCCGAACATACAGCGATATTGAGGATTTCGTAATTGTTCGATCCAACGGTAAACCGCTGTATCTGCTCTGCAACGTGGTAGATGATATCCGTGACCGGATTAGCCATGTTATTCGTGGTCAGGATCACCTTGGCAACACCGCTCGTCAGATTCTTATTTATCGTGCCCTGGATGCCAAAGTACCCGAATTTGCGCATATGCCGCTAACCCTGGATCTCAATAAAGCCAAGATATCAAAACGTAGTCACGGTGAAATCGTGGCGGTACAGTTTTATGAAAAAGCAGGTTTTTTACCCTGGGCCCTATGCAATTTTCTGGCGCTACTCGGCTGGTCAACATCAGACAATCAGGAAATATTTTCACGAGAGGAGTTAATAGAGGCCTTTACTTTAGATCGAATCAACAAGGCGAACTCAATCTTTAACTATCGTAAAAATGATCCCAAGTTTTTTACTGACCCCAAGGCCATCAATATTAATGAGCATTACCTACGCACCATGCCTATTACTGAAATAGTACCCTTGGCGGCTGAAAAGTTGAAAGAGGCCGATCTGTGGCAGGATGAATATGATGGGGAGAAGAAGGATTGGTTCATCTCCACTCTGGATCTAATTCGTAGTCGATTTCATACCACTAATGATGTAGTTACCATGGGGCGGCCATACTTTGCCGATGATTACGAGTTTGAGGAGCGAGCAATCAATAAAAACATATTAAAACACGAAAACCTGAAGGAATGGTTACCACAGCTTGCCAATCGTCTGGATCTCATGGTTGATTTCACTCATGATGAGATTGAAAATACTATGCGGAATCTAGCAGAAGAACTGGCTATCAAGCCAGGTATTTTGATTAATGGCGCAAGAGCGGTTACCACTGGACTACTTGCTGGTCCCAGCATGTTTGAGGTAGCAGCAGCCCTGGGAAAAAAACGCATGGTGGAGAGATTGCGGCAGAAAACCGCAGGTCTTTATAAATAATTAATATTTCATAAAAGCCATCTTTAATTTCAGAGTTTAAGCTTTTTGGGACAAAAAAATACACATTATTCATTATGAACAACAAGACACTTGCCCCCCCCAAAAAAGATTTTATTCGTTCCATCATTGCCGCAGATTTGGCAGATAACAATAAGCCGGATTGGCTTGTGACCAGATTTCCTCCCGAGCCGAACGGCTATCTCCATATAGGACACGCTAAATCAATTTGCCTGAATTTTGGTGTGGCAGCAGAGAATAGTGGCACCTGTAATTTGCGTTTTGATGATACAAATCCAGCTAAGGAAGATACAAAATATGCCGAATCAATTAAGTCTGATGTTAAATGGTTGGGCTTTGACTGGGGGGAAAATATCTTTTACGCCTCAGATTATTTTGAGCAATTTTATCAGTATGCCGTACAATTAATCAAAATGGGACTTGCCTATGTCTGTGATCTTAGCGCCGATGAAATGCGTGGGCACCGGGGCACCCTGACTGAACCGGGCAAAGACAGTCCTTATCGAAATCGCTCAATCTCCGAGAATCTTGATCTTTTGGAAGGAATGCGCAACGGCGATTTTGACGAAGGCTCACATATCCTGCGTGCCAAAATCGACATGGCGTCGCCAAACCTGAATATGCGCGACCCTGCCATTTACCGTATCAAAAAGATTAAACATCATCGTACCGGTGCAACTTGGAAAATATATCCAATATATGATTTTGCACATTGTCTTTCTGACGCCATAGAAGGCATCACCCATTCACTCTGTACCTTGGAGTTCCAAGACCACCGGCCATTATACGATTGGTATCTGGATACCCTGAAAACCGACCAGCATCCTCAGCAGATCGAGTTTTCACGCCTGAATCTTACCTACACGGTAATGAGCAAGCGAAAGCTCCTGCAACTGGTGACAGAAAACATGGTAAACGGTTGGGATGATCCACGCATGCTGACTATCGCCGGTTTACGCCGCCGCGGTTACACCCCCGAATCAATTCGTAATTTTTGCGCTATAATTGGCGTTAGTAAAAAAGATAGCCGTATTGACATGGGCGTTCTGGAAAACTGCATTAGGGAAGATTTAAATGAAAAGGCTCCCAGGGCAATGGCGGTGTTGAGCCCTCTAAAGCTCATTATTGATAATTATCCCGATGACCAGGAAGATGTCTTGGAGGCTGTAAACCACCCCAAAGACCCGGCAATGGGGACAAGAGAGGTGAAGTTCTGTAAGGAAATTTATATCGAGCAGAGTGATTTCATGGAAGAAGCGCCCAAAAAATTTTTCCGTTTAGCGCCTGGCCGAGAGGTTAGACTGCGTTTTGCCTATTTGGTCACCTGCGTGGGAATTAGCAGGAATTCAGCCAATGGTGAATTGGAGGTGCACTGCACCTATGATCCAGCCTCCCGTGGTGGCAGTGCACCAGATGGTCGCAAGGTGAAGGGAACCATTCATTGGGTGTCGGCTCGACATGGTATAAACGCCGAGGTAAGACTATACGACCGCCTCTTCGCAGTGGAAAACCCAGAGTCCGATAACGACATTGATTTTAAAACCCATCTCAATCCCGAATCTTTGACCACACTGGAGAACTGTGTTTTGGAACCTTCGCTGGCCGACGCCAGACCAGGCAGCCATTACCAGTTTGAGCGGCAGGGATATTTCTACACCGACCAAGTGGACTCCACGCAAGGTAAGCCGGTATTCAACAAGATAGTCGGCCTTAGAGACAGCTGGGCCAAGAGGGGGAAATAGCCTGACTTAAAGTGAGTCAGAATTATAGGTTGGGTTTCAGCACCATTCACGCCAGATTAACAACCTGATGGTGATACACCCTACGAAATCTTGTTACTTGGGCATTAAAGAGTCAGCCGTCAAGCACCTTTTAGCCACTGGACAGTCACCTACTCTTAAGTTCGTCCCAGCAAAAAGTTTTCCACTTCATTAACATCGTGCTTACTACCAATAATCAGTGGTACACGTTGATGAAGTGATTCTGGCTCAATATCCATAATATTGCGTCCATCTCCCGTAATTGCCCGTCCTCCAGCCTGTTCAATTAAAAAGGCAAATGGGGCAGCTTCATAAAGAAGGCGTAATTTACCGTTTACTTTGCTCGCATCCTTATTATCTTTGGGATAGAGAAAGATGCCACCGGTAATAAGGTTACGATGGAAGTCAGACACTAATGTTCCTATATATCTTGCACTTAAAGGACGACCATTTTTTTCATCAACCTGTTTTATATGGGCGATGTATCGCTTGATACCATCATCCCAATATGAAGTATTACCCTCGTTGATACTAAAATATTTTGAGCGTTCAGGAATTTTCAAATTTGGATGGGAGAGATAGAATTCCCCAACGCTAGGGTCAAGGGTAAAGCCTTGCACACCGTCACCAGTTGTAAAAACCAGCATGGTGCTTGAACCGTAGATAATATAACCCGCCGCCACTTGCAAGGAACCCTTTTGCAATAAATCCTCGCCGGTTCCCTGCCCCATGGTCAGGGACGTACGGCGTCGGTGTATAGAAAAGATAGTGCCGATGCTGACATTTACATCAATATTTGACGATCCATCCAAAGGATCAAAGGCCAGTGTGTATTTCCCTTCATAACTATCAACAACGGGAATTACCTCCTCATCTTCCTCAGAGGCCATCGCACAGAGATAGCCGCAGCGCGCCATCCGTTTTTTAATGGTACTATTAGCAAATTCATCCATTTTTTGGACATTTTCGCCTTGGACATTGATCTTGCCGGACAGGCCAATAATATCGGCCAACCCAGCCATATTCACCTCGGCTGAAATTGTTTTGGCGGCTACTATTAACTCTGACAATAGCCCGGATAGTTCACCGGTAGCCTCAGGGTGCAGGCGCTGATTATCTAATATATATCTACTTACGGTTACACCCAGCGGTCTGTCCATGTTGTATATTCTCCCAATACAGTCTTGTTCTAGTACCTTAGAAATGATTTATCAAAGTTCTCACAATCGTGGCTGATCTATTTTTTTTAACATAAAAAGCTTTCAAAGGCATTTATCCACCCCTACGGGAACTAAAATAGTCCCCGAATGAGGTTATTGATTTTGATGAAGATACATCATAAATTATAAAATTTCACATTATCTTTTTT
>CAYTNB010000058.1:0-13648 GCA_964439085.1 uncultured Desulfobulbia bacterium
ATATTGGAAATTGGCGTCTCGGTCGGTGGTCTGGCCACTTACGGTGCTATGTTTCATGTGCTGAACAATGCCTTAACCAAGAGTGCGCTTTTCCTCTCTGCCGGGAACATTCACCGCTATTATGGCAGTAAGCGCCGCTGCGAAATCCTTGGTTCTATCAATGTCCTGCCATTTTCGGCCACCGCTTTTCTCATAGGATTTCTGGCAATTGCCGGTTCGCCTCCTTTTTCCCTTTTCTTAAGCGAATTCACCATCCTTCGTGGTATTTTTGATGGGGGCTATTTCGTCCTTGGCGCTGTATTTATTTTTCTGCTGGTTATTATTTTTATCGGTATGGGTAGTACAGTTTTACCAGTTACCCTGGGGCCGTCTTATGAAGAAGTTGACTCGCCATATTTCAAGGAAACAGTGTGGACTGTGATCAGCCCGTTTCTGCTCCTCCTAATTATCCTGATTCTTGGCATTTATCTGCCGGAACCACTGCAAAATATGTTTAAGCAGGCTGCCGCACTTGTGGAGATAGGTCGATGAAAAAGATAATCCGCATAAAAAACAACGAGGCCATTGCCCTGGCGCAGATTCCGCTGCTATCTTTTGATTCTTTCCTGGAACAACTGGCTGTAGTAATGGATGGAACTGGTGAAGTTCTGGCTTGTTTTGCCTGCAACGGGCCAGCAGAAACCGGGCCTGATGAACTTGAGTTAATTACCCTGATCGGCTGCCGGACGACGAATGATATTGCCGTATTTCGTTGTAGTCTGGCAGCAACCTATCCGTCCATGACTTGCCGCTGGCCGCAATTTCATCTTTTTGAAAGGGAGATTGCCGAGCAGTTCGGGGTAATACCGGAAGGACATCCATGGCTGAAGCCTGTCCGCTTTCATAAGGTGTGGCCGGGCAATAAAGATGCCTGGGGAAGAGATCCTGAGCAGCATCCCCTTGTCGGTGATATGACGTATTTTCAGGTCGAGGGAGATGAGATTCATGAAGTTGGTGTTGGCCCGGTGCATGCGGGGATCATCGAGCCGGGACATTTCCGTTTCCAATGTTTTGGCGAAAAAGTTTTGCATCTGGAAATTTCTCTTGGCTTTCAGCATCGAGGGGCTGAAAGCTTGCTGATTGGCGGCCCACATGCCGCAACTAACTACCAGATGGAGACCCTCGCTGGTGACACAACCGTTGGTAACATGCTGGCCTATAGCCAAATCATGGAAAATTTGGGCGGTGTACAAGTCAATCAAAAAACCCAGGATATAAGGACTATTGCTTTAGAACTGGAACGTCTCGCTAATCATGTCGGTGACGTTGGCGCCCTTGCCATGGATGTCGGCTTTCTGCCAACATCATCATTTTGTGGCAGACTGCGGGGCGATTATCTGAATATGACAGCCCATATCTGTGGCAGCCGTTTTGGCCGGGGGATGATCAGGCCCGGAGGTCTATTGTTTAATGTTGATAATGGCCTGCGTGATAAATTAAATAATTTATTGGAACTGGCGGCAAAAGGTACCCTGGGGGCTGTAAATCTTTTTTTCATGGCGCCTTCGGTGTTGGGTCGGCTTGAGGGAGCCGGTGTTGTCAACACACGAGACGCCAAAGAGCTAGGTTTGACTGGAGTGGCAGGGCGAGCCTGTGGTCTTGATACTGATAGCCGTCGGTTATATCCCAGCTTCGGTCATCAAGGCGATGAATATCCCATGCTGTGTGGTGAGGATGGTGATGTCTTTTCACGAGCCTATGTCCGGCGAGTTGAAATTGATGCGGCAACTGATATAATCAGACATAAACTTGCCGGTCTATCATCCGGGGAGGAGGTCATAAAAGAGGTTGCCCCTCCCCGACCCAACATGATCGCCGTCAGCCTGGTAGAAGGATGGAGGGGACGCCTTACTCATGTAGCGCTTACCGATGAGCAGGGCAAGTTTAGGCGCTATAAGGTTATAGATCCTTCCTTTTTCAACTGGAGTGGTTTAGCGATGAGTCTGCGTGACGAACAGATTTCAGATTTTCCTATTTGTAATAAGAGTTTTAACCTGTCGTATTGTGGTTTTGATCTCTAAGGGTAAGAAACGGGAGCCCAAAAAATATGCTTAGAATTTTTCGTGAAAGATTACGCCAGGGGTATCGAACGAGTCCTTTTCCAAAAGAGGAACCGGTTCTTTCCGAACGTTTTCGAGGTCTGCCTAATTTGGACACCGCACTTTGCAAAACGGATTGTTATGATTGCGAGAAGCGTTGCCCGACAGGAGCGTTTATCCGGCCTAACGGCAAGACGGTTCTTGATCTTGGGCGTTGCTTGTTTTGTGCCGATTGCGCAGCCTGTCCGCATGGGGCAATTTCCTTCTCAACCGACTACCGTTTGGCATCAGGAAACCGTCAGGACCTTCACTATTCTGGTGAAACATTGGTGCTGGCAAAGGCCCTGGAAAAGAAGATGCTTTCCTTGTTTGGGCGCTCTTTAAAATTACGTGTGGTATCAGCGGGCGGATGCAACGCCTGTGAGGCAGATGTCAATGTCCTTGGCACTCTGGTTTTTGACCTTGGCCGCTTTGGCATTCAATTTGTCGCGGCCCCTCGTCATGCTGACGGCATACTGGTGACAGGCCCGGTTTCAGAAAATATGCGTGCCGCCCTGCTGTCCACCTGGGAAGCTATTCCCGACCCAAAACTTGTTATTGCTACCGGCTCCTGCTCAATTTCTGGTGGCCCGTTTAGGAATAGTCCGGAAGTAAATAATGGTATTGATGATATTTTGCCTGTTGATCTCTACATTCCGGGCTGTCCGCCGCACCCCTATACAATTCTGGACGGGTTACTCAGACTTCTCGATAAAAGAGGCTGAATGGGATGGCTCGGAGGCTCGGAGTTCAGGGTTCATAATCTCGCTGGGATCGAAAAACAAGATGATAATGACTGGTAATAAAAAGCCTTATAGATTAGCTGCTGTTTATGTATATACTGAGGAGATTGGGACGTGAACTATTTCCTGATGGCAGTTGGTGTAATATTTATTTCCGCAGTTCCAGGAGTCTTGGCTCGCAAGGGTTCTCTTTTCTGGGAAAGATGCTCAGTCGTACTTACAATTACTGGCTGTGTGCTTGGTATCTCAGCCACCGTGTTTGTACTTGGTCATCCTGAAAATGCAGTTTTTACTTGTCGATGGTCTCTCGTGCCTGGGGCAATCCTTGCCTTTAAGATGGATGCCTTATCAGCTGTTTTCCTTTTCCCTGCCTTCCTGGTTACTGCCGCTGGCTCCTTATATGGGTGTGGCTACTGGCCTGTCAGAAAAAAAGCTGCAAGTGGTGCCTGGTTGCTTTTCTTCTATCCAGTTTTGGCTGGTTCCATGATGCTTTTATTGTGTAGCAATAATGCCATCCTCTTCCTGGTCAACTGGGAAATTATGGCATTATCTGGTTATTTTCTTATTATTACCGAGCGACAGGAAGAAGAGGCGCATTCTGCTGGCTTTACCTATTTCGTTGCGACCCATAGCGGAACCCTGGCTCTTTTTGGTGCTTTTTCTCTGCTTATGATGATAGTTCCGGGGGCACTTCTTCTACCGGAAACAGCCAGCCTTGCCAGTAGTGGCTGGCAGGCCGGTTCTATTTTCCTGCTTGCCCTGTTGGGGTTTGGTTTTAAGGCCGGCTTCATCCCTTTACATATCTGGCTGCCCGCTGCCCATGCCAATGCCCCAAGTAATGTTTCTGCTCTTATGTCTGGCGTTATGATAAAAATGGGTATTTACGGCCTGATGCGAGTGACATCATTTTTTGAGGCGCCGCCGCTGTGGTGGGGCCAGACAATTTTGATATTAGGTCTTATCTCTGCAATCTTTGGTGTAGTCCTGGCCATTGCCCAGCATGATATTAAAAGGCTGCTTGCCTATCACAGTGTAGAAAACATCGGCATTATTCTCCTGGGGTTCGGCGTAGCGCTAGTCGGTCGAACTTATCATAATGACAGCATGATAATGCTAGGTCTGGCGGGCGCATTACTGCATGTCATCAATCATGGTCTTTTCAAAGGCTTGCTGTTTTTGAGCGCAGGTTCAATTATTCATAAAACTGGCACTCGTACATTGATGAAATATGGTGGATTATTGAAGAGTATGCCATATACTGGATTTTTCTTTCTGGGCGGAGCTGTGGCAATTTGTGGGCTGCCGCCTTTAAATGGCTTTGTCAGTGAATGGCTGGTATATATGGGCATTTTCAGTAACATTCAGGGGAATATGTCGTTAATTGGGATGCTTGCGGCGCCGGGTCTTGCTATGACAGGCGGCTTGGCAGTTCTCTGTTTTACCAAGGTTTTTGGACTTTCATTTCTGGGAGAACCACGAGCTAAGCTGGCAGTTAAAGGTGATTCTCCCAAAAGTATGCTTTTCTCCATGGGACTCCTATTTATCTGCTGCCTCTGGATAGGTCTTGTTCCCGCAACTCTCGTGCCTTTTTTGCAAAAAGCTGTTGAGTCATGGACCGGCACGGCTGTATCAAACCCATTGAACGCCCTGGTCTCGGCCGGCCATATAAGTTTGGCAGCGCTGTCCCTGCTAATTATTGTCGTAATATTAACGGTTTTTATGCGCCGAAAAACGCCACAACAAGAAATCCGCAGACAGCCAACATGGGGTTGCGGTTACAGTCATGAAATTGCGAGAGTTCAGTATACAACCTCCTCTTTTGCCCAAATAATTTCTGATTTTTTTGGCTGGGCGCTCCAGACTGAAAGCAAGGTTGAAAAACCGTCCGGGGTCTTTCCTGTAAACAAATCTTCCTGTAAAACCCATACCCCTGACGTACTTTTGGACTATTTAATTCAGCCACTGTTCATTAAAACAGCAAATATCGCGGTTAAAATACGCAGTTTTGTGCAGCATGGAATTGTCGGCTTTTATCTGCTCTATTTTCTACTTGCGATATGTCTTCTTCTCATTTTAATGCATTTTTGATAGTATAGATGTACATCCTTCAAGTGGCATAAAAACGAATCTGCCATGTGCTTTTTCCTCAAAACTGTAGTAGCCATGGGCTATTGCGCCGGTAGTCCTGCCTTGTTGGCATGCCAAATCACTTCGTAATCTTACGATACTTGTAACCATTCAGCGTAAACGGAAATACCGTGAATAGCCTAGGAGTGAACTGCTCAGATATGCCTCGGGTTTGTTAATTTTTGGCTTTGAAGCATACTTTGGTATGTGAGAAGGCAAAAATGAACAAAGATGAGGTGTAGCTGAACAGTTACCGATACTTTAAGGTTTACGAGGTACATAGGAGGCGATCCGCCCCCTTCTACGCCCCACATCCCCCATCGTGAAACTTTAGAACTCATCAAAAAAAATAAGGTTATAGCTAAAATTGGCCGTCTTCACTGTTTTTTGTTTAAGCGTAGCCTTTTACTGACCGATGGGCAGTTTAGATGACAAGTTTTCTTATGGATGCAAAACAAAATGTGGAAGACAAAATGTATTGTACTTATTTTGGTTTTAAAGAAAGACCTTTTTCCATTGCTCCTGATCCAAGTTTCCTCTATATGAGTGAGCTGCACCGTGAGGCCTTGGCCCACCTGTTGTATGGGGTTAAAAGCGATTCTGGTTTTGTACTGCTTACCGGTGAGGTAGGCACAGGCAAGACAACCATCTGCCGTTGCCTTCTTGAGCAGATGCCGGAGAGTTCAAAGGTGGCATACGTCATTAATCCCCGTCTGTCGGTTGTTGAGTTGTTGGCCACTATCTGTGATGAATTCGGAATTAAATATCCTCCTGCCAGCCAAAGTATCAAATTATTTGTCGATTTGATTAATGAATATTTGATGGCGGCCCATGCCAGCGGTCTTAAACCGGTGTTGATCATTGATGAGGCTCAAAACCTCAGTTACGAATTATTAGAGCAGGTCAGGCTGCTGACCAATCTAGAGACTAATGAGCGTAAACTCCTTCAGATTGTTATGCTGGGTCAGCCTGAGTTGCGGGAAAAACTATTGCGACCGGAAATGAGACAGTTGCAACAGAGGATTACGGCCCGTTATCATCTCGGCACTCTCGGTAAAAAAGATACTGCTGCCTATGTTGCTCATCGGCTGGCGGTGGCTGGGGTACGGCGTAAATTGTTCAAACAATCGGCCCTGAATCGTCTGTATAAATTGAGTGGTGGGGTTCCAAGGTTGATTAATCTGCTCTGTGATCGTGCTCTTCTGGGAGCTTATGCACAGGGAGATGGGAAAATAGACAGGGAAATTGTCCAGAAGGCGGCGGCCGAGATTATGGACGGTGGTAAAAAAATTATATTCAATAGTAGTGGATTTTCCACATGGGCCTTGGCTGGCGTTATGGCTGCGTTGATTGTTTGGGGAGTAGTCTCTGGTGATTTTAACGACTTTCTAGATTATTATCATATGGCCCCCAGGTTGACTGAGCAAAAACATCCGGTTGAGCAGAAATTACCTTTTCAGGCCAATTTATCTCAGTGCCTAATCTCTCATCATAAGGATATGGCACAGTCTGCTAATAAGGTGATTGCTGACGGGGAATATGGCAGTGTCCCATCGTTATCCGAGGAGCATGAACAGGTTTGTCGGGAATCGGACAGTGAAGATGGCCTCTCAGCTCCAGATCATCTGATGTGGCCGGCAGATCAACCCCGGGACAGAAACAAAATTATGGCCTATAAGGCTCTGTTTGAAGAATGGGGAGAATCTTATGATGAATCGCAATACCGGGTTGCCTGTAATCAGGCGCTGACGGTGGGATTGAGCTGCCTTTATAAACTGGGGAATTTAGGAAGTTTGCGCCGACTGAACAGACCTGCCGTTTTGCGCTTTCTTGATACTGATGGGCAGGAGTATTTTGCAACCCTGGTTGGGTTAAGGGGGGGGGTTGCCCACTTGCTAGTGGGAGGGCAGTCTGAAATTGTATCCATTGATGAGCTGGAGGGGCAGTGGACCGGGACTTATACCCTGCTATGGAAGAAACCTGCTGGTTATCGGGGGGCGGTTCTACCTGGCAAGAGTGCTTCTTGGCTGCCCTGGCTCAGCGATCATTTGGCCGCAGCTAGCGATCGGCAGATAAATGCTGATATGGAGGGTGGTGCTAAGGTGCTGGAAGGAAAGTTGCTTGAAAAAGTTAAGACCTTCCAGCACGACAACGGTTTAGCGCCGGATGGTATTTTGGGCCCACAAACAATTATATCTTTAAATAGCGCAGTTTCCGGGCAGTTATTACCTACCTTAAGAGAACGCAAGCTATCAACTGATGTCCAGGTCAGCAAAAATTAGTGTAACTTATTATCTGCCTTAATATTCAATTCCAGCCCTAGCCTTTATGCCTTTTTCGTAAGGGTGTTTTAGCGAACGCATCTCTGTTACCAAATCAGCCGCTTCTATCATGCCTTGGCTGGCATTGCGGCCGGTAATAACTAAATTAACTTGTTTGGGTCGCTGCTTGATTAAATCAAGAACCTCCTTTTCGTCCAATAACTTATAGGTCACTAAATAGGTTAACTCATCTAAAACTACCAAATCATAGGCACCGCTCATAACCTTTACTTTAGTTAATTGCCAAGCCTGGGCGGTAGCATCAATAGTTTCTTGTTCAGAACACTTCCAGGTAAAGCCGCTGCCCATGGTATGAAACTCTCCAAGACCGTCCAATGTGCCCATGGCCTTGGCTTCGCCTGTAGGCCATTTTCCTTTAATAAATTGGATTACGCAGGTCTTTAAACCATGGCCCACGGCTCGCAAAACCTGGCCCAGGGCGGCGGTGGTTTTGCCTTTGCCGTCACCCGTGAAAATTATGGTTAAGCCTTTTTCCTGCATAAGTTAATTTTTCCCGGGAAGATATTGTAAAGCGCAAAAAAAAGGGGCTGACCGTTTGTACGGAAACCCCTATAAATGTAGATAAACCAGCAGGCACGAGCCAGTGTGTTCGCCCCTACACGTTATCATCACCAGACATTATATATGATTTGGGTTATTTCATTGTCTTCTTGGCTTGATCAATAAAATCGGTAATTGATCTGCCGTTACCCGCCATTGCTCCGGGGGTTGTCTTTAGTAAATCTTCCCAGATTTTAATGGCCCCATCCGCATCGCCTTTATCATACAAAAAAACGATGCCTTTGTTAAACTTGGCTTGGGTATTTGATGGATCAATAGCACTTGCTTGATTAAATACCTTGATTGCTTTGTCGGGTTGTCCACTACGGCGGTACATCACACCTAGATCAGTTAGAACATTGGCATTGCCTGGGCGTAACTCAATGGATTTCTTGTAGGCTGTAATCGCTTGCGTGTATTGCCCTGTATCAAAAAAAACATTGCCCAATTCCGTCCAAGCCGTAGCATCTTGGGGGGTTTTCGCAACCTGTTGATTTAAGGACATAAGCTTACGCGCCTGGTCTGGGGTCAGTCCCTGCTGGGTATTATGCGGGGCCTGGGCTGCTGGTCTGGACTTAGCGATTGGTGCATTAGTGTCTGAATATAAGGAGCTATAGATAATTCCGCCAAGAAAACCAATCACCAAGCTCATGATAACGGCAATGTACATGACTGTTTTTTTAACACAGTCATCAGCCACTCTTAAAGTATCAGACATAATTATTCCTTGCTAGTATGTTAGAGGATTTAGGCTCGGGCACGTTTAATTTTAACTGTCAGGGCTAGGCGGCATTTATCAAAAATAACCAGGTTATTATGTTTCATAAGCTTCTTTAATGACGAAACATAATATTCTTTTCTCTCAGAATAATTAATCAGTCCTTCGGCAATGGCTCCGGAATCCATGGTACTGCTCCGAATATCTCTCAGTTCAGAGTAAGCCCCTAAACGATTTATTGTCAAGAGATAAGAACGGACGGAGTCAAGAATTGAGTCGTAAATGGCAATTTTATGACTTTTACCAGCTTCGCGCTGGGCGGGAACAAGCCCCTTTTTTCCCCAGGTCCACATCCCAAAAAGGTTATTCGCCTGAATGGAAAAGCGGGAACTGCCCCAAGACGATTCAAGCGCAGCTTGAGCAAGAATGAGACTTGCGGGTAAAACATTCACTCTCGCCAGAAGTTCCGTAGCTTGCTGGGTTCGATACTTCTTACACAAAGCTTTAATGAACAGAGCTTGAGTCTGTGAAATTCCCTCTTGCCAGTCGGTATGACTTTGCGAAAACGTTAGACTAGCCGGTTCACCAATTTCATCAATAATATGCAAAAGCTCTTGTCTTTCCTGCCGCACCTCCGCCTGCACGAGCATTACGGCAGGTAGTAGAGCACGAACAAAAGTTTTCTTTTTGATATCAACATCAATTTGCTTCAGATCGGCCGGGAAGCTATTAAGCAGTACTGGCGGCACATCTGCTTGAACCCCATCCCAAAGCTTAAATTCCTTGAGCTGACTGATTAATTCCTGGCTTGATTGTACCGCAAGTGGATAAAACTGAGGCTCACGAACGGTATTATAACTATTAGAGGACGATGTGGTTTCTGGGAGATTGTCAGAAACAGGCGATGCAAATTTTGTTGGCGCAATATGATGCCTGGTAAGGATTCCTGTTTCCTGGCAAGAAATAACAGACAAAACCAGTGCAGCGGTAACCAATAAGAATGGCAAACCACGGGAGGAAAGGTGCAGGGGGAGTACATCGGATACAGCTTGAATTCTAGACCTCGGTGACAATAGGAAAACCCTGCCTACTGTTGCACATTGGCTTACATACTTAAAGATATATGTCATTTTTTCACCACTTTTTCATTTTTACAGACGCTATTCGCATATGATCGTTGTCGTACCGCTGGTCTGTATTTATTTGCAACGTATATTAATTTGTTATATCTGCGACAATCACTTTGAATTAACTGTCTGCAACTTAAATGCCAAAAAAATAAAAATATAATCTCTAGTTAGATCGGGAGTTTATGCGAAATACAGGTGCGGCTAAACGCTGTACAAAGTCAAAAAACCTCTCTTTTAGGGGGATTTCTAACCATTTGCTGATTTGCCGAGGGACTATACTTGAAAATGACATAAATGGCAAATATGAGAAGAATGGGGGTGGGCTAATTAGTTGAGCCTGGAAGATCCATTTTTTCGAACTTTGAAGTTAAAATTTTGAGTTTTATGCTCATAAAGGAGAGTAGATAAAAAGTAAGGGTGTTCATGAAACCCTTACATCCCGAGATGTTATAAAGTCAAGAGTGGGGTTTGTTGAGCGCTTACGATAAAAAGATCCAAAATCTTTTTTTTATGAATTGGTAGGTCTGCGCCATTTAGGAGAGATAAGATAGACTAAAATTGGCCCGGCGGCAAAGACCGCCGGGCTTGCAAAGAGAATGGTCAGGAGAAGGCCAATGCCCAGGCAGGCTGCAATTTCGGAGTGATACATAGAGAAAAAGATCTGGTTAAAATGAATCCAGTTTATGGCGAATGTACACATCAGGATGGCGGCCACAATCATTATAAAAATGGAGAGCCAGGGCCAGGGGAATAAGGTGGATGCCACCACCAACCATGCCCCAGCTGGGCTGGGCAGGCCGCGGAAAAATCCCTTGGGAGTAATGTCTTTGGAGCGGCCATAGTCATAGAGGCGGAACATAGTTGCCAGAAAATATCCTGCCCCAATGGCCATGGCCAGGGGATGCCAACCATTGGTCGCAACTGCTAAAGCTGCCGGAGCCAGACCGAAACTTACCATGTCAGCGATGGTGTCAAATTGTTTGCCGAAGTCGCTGGATACCCCGAGTTTACGGGCCACGGCCCCATCACCCAAATCAAATAGCATAGCAGCCAGGGTACACAATACCCCTAACCCTATTTTACCGTTCGCTGCGAGCCAGATGGCGCCAAGGCCGCCACCAAGATTGCACAAGGTGATAAGCTGCGGAATGGCTATTCTTACAGAACCCTGTGCTTTAGGAGATAGTACTCGTACGCCAACTGAGATAGAGGCTAAAACTATTGCCAACCAAATCAGCAAATTTCCAGCAAGATTAAGATGGGGTATATTACAAACTATGGCCAGAGCAAAAAAAAGTTTGGAGATATTTTGGGCAAAGGCCTTTCTTTTACCAAATTGATTGGCGCCATGTACCTGAGAACCGCGCAGAAAGGTAGAACTTAAGTCAAGGCCCAACAGGATGAAAAAGCCAATCCTGGTGATACTAGGCCAGAAAAGGGCAAGGGTGCTGTAGGTAATTAATTTGTCCACAATAGGGTCAAGTATCTTGCCTTGCTCGCTCACCTGTCCGGTTTCGCGAGCTAATGCCCCGTCCACAATATCGAAGGTAATGACAATAAAAACGATTACCATGGCAATGATAGCAATTACCTGCCATGGCCAGCCCAGACTGGTGGCCAGATCGTTACGGTAATACCAGATAAACCAGCCAGGAAAGAAGCAGAATAAACGGCCCATTGTGACTTGGTTAGGAGAAATGCCCAAGTCATAGCCAATCCAGCGGACAAATCTTACAAAAAGTTTTTTAAGCAATGTGTGCTCCGTAGCAATATTGAAAGTGTCTATTTAAACAGGTTTACCAACGGGTTTTTACTACAACCTTTTTAAGCGATTCCCGGTAAATATTATTACCATAAGAGGCGCTAAGGGTCACAATATAAGTACCCGGTATTTCATAAACATGCTGTGGCTTGTTTTTATTGGCAACATCACCGTCACCAAAATCCCATTCTAGCGATTTTGCTTCCCTGCCAATTTTAAATACGGCTGTAAAAGTAACCTTTAACGGGGCCACGCCGACAGCCGGAGAAGCAATAAAATATACTGGTGGAGTTTCCCGATGTTTCTGGTTGGACTCGGCTCGGTCTTTATGGAGATTTAAAAGACCATAGCCCTCAAAATCCACGACCTGCACTGGTGTATTTCTGTCCTCTGTAGTGCCATCGCCTAGTTGACCAAAATTGTTACGGCCCCAGGCCCAAACTGTGCCGTCAGCCTTCTCGGCTAAACTGAACATGTCCCCGGTGGCGATATTTGTTACGGTGGAGATGCCGACAACCTGGACTGGCACCACTTGGTCAATTCGGCTGCCATCGCCAAGTTGACCATAAGCATTGGCCCCCCAGGCCCAGACAGTACCATCTGCCCGGAGTGCCAAGGTGTGATGATCCACGCTTATGGCCAGGACATGATCAATACCATGCACCATTTCAGGTTGTGGGCGATTTACCTTGGAACCGTCAGCAAGCTGGCCATTGCGATTATACCCCCAGGTCCAAATTGTGCCATCCACCCCCAATACCGCCGCATTATTATTGATGGCTGCTGCTGTGAGGCATTTTGAACTAACTCGTACTGGTTTAATCTTATCGATATTGTCACCATTACCGAGCTGGCCAAAATTATTTTTACCCCAGGCTCTGAGGTTGCAGTCGTAGTCATAGGCCAGAAAGCTGCCTTCCCCCGTAGCGATTCCAGCGATCTCAAACAACCCTGGCACTTGCTTGGCCAATGACGTGCTTTTGTGCCTTGTCCAGACCCAAACGGTGCCATCGTCACGCAAAGCGGTTCCGAAGGTTTGTCCTATGGCGATAGACTTGACAGCCTTTAGGCCCTTGACTTTTTGTATCGGCACTGACTGCTTGTCTGATTTTTGATCGCCTCCCCAGATCCATACCGTGCCATCTGCCCGTAAGGCACCGGAATTACTGAAACCGGCGGCGATATCTATAACCTCGGAAAGTCCTCCAACCATCAGGGGAGTTGATGATTGTCTGGCAACTGCATCGCCAAGTTGACCGGTGCCGTTATATCCCCAGGCCCAGACCGTACCGTCATTGCTCACAGCCAAGGAGTGGGCTCCACCAGCGGCAAGTATAGCTGCCAAGGCCAAATTAGGAGATAAAACGACTATTATAAGCAGGTACAATCCTAACAGCATAAGCTATGGCATGTGTCTGATTCGAACATCAATATCCTGGCCCTTTAGCAGGGTCAGAAGCTCCTGTGGGTCAGTGTTCCCCATATGATATGGATAAAGAATTTTAGGTCTAAGGCAGAGAGCGGCATCGGCCACCATCTCTGGCGTCATGGTGTAGGGCATCTGCATGGGGAAGAAGGCGATATCAATATTTGCCAGTCTCTTTAACTCTTTGGTATTTTCCGTATCTCCTGCCACATAAACCCGCTTGTCTCCAAAATTAATGATATAACCATTACCAATCCCCTTGGGGTGATAAAGGTCTCCGTTGGGGCGTTTATGGATCAAATTATAGGCTGGCACCGCTTTAATTTTTAGCCCCATAATCATCCGCTCATCGCCATTATGCATGACAATACCAGCTACCCCTTGAGCGGCACAGGCTTTAGTGAGCACGACCTGGGTTTTAGCTCGGCGCAGTTTTTTGATTAGGGCAGCGTCGAAGTGGTCAGAATGATCGTGGGTAACAAGGATAATACCGGCAGGTAGAAACTTACTATAATCGCCCATCCTGGCGACTGGGTCCACATAAATAACCTTGCCGTTGAAGTTAAACATCAGTGAGGCATGTTTAATGAAAGTAATGGTAAGAGGGCCGCTGTTGGTGGGGATTATATCTTGCTCATAGGCTTGGGCCGTGGTTACGGTTAGGAGGACTATGAGCAAGCAGGTTCTGATTATTTTCATTGGGTTTATCTCCTTGCTGTTTATTCGTAAGCGCTCAATAAACC
>CAYTNB010000059.1:0-2723 GCA_964439085.1 uncultured Desulfobulbia bacterium
CCAGGATCCAGATGTGATTATGGTGGGTGAAATTAGGGACGGAGAGACTGCAAGTATCTCTATTCAAGCCGCCCTCACCGGCCATATGGTTTTGAGCACCCTGCATACCAACGATTCAACCAGTGCCGTCACCAGACTGATCAATATGGGGATTGAACCGTTTCTTATTTCAGCCTCTCTCTTAGGTGTTTGTGCCCAGCGCTTATTGAAAGTAAATTGCGTACATTGTGCCGAAGAATACCATCCCTCTGAAAGTGTGTTGCGTTATTGGGGAATCGAAAATGCCTCAGGAAAGTTCAAAAAGTCCAAAGGATGCACATATTGTATGCAATCTGGCTATAAAGGCCGAATGGGTATCTATGAAATATTAAATG
Source organism: uncultured Desulfobulbia bacterium (assembly GCA_964439085.1). GTDB lineage: Bacteria > Desulfobacterota > Desulfobulbia > Desulfobulbales > VMSU01 > JAADIV01. The sequence continues at coordinate 375 of CAYTNB010000059.1, forward strand.
TTGACGATACCGTGCGGGAAATGGTGATGAACAATGCCTCATCCTCTGAAATAAGTAAGACCATGTATAATGCCGGCAAATTAAAACTATTACGGGATTTGGCTTTGCTCAGAGTTCAGGAAGGATTAACCACATTTGAAGAAGCGGCCAAGACCGTCATTGTATAATTCCCCTAATGGCAAATTTTAAATACAAGGCAATCAATGCCCTTGGAGAAGATATCAGTGGAGAAATGGAGGCAGACTCCATAGCGTCAGCCCAGAATATGCTGGCTTCACAAGGAAATATCCCCAAAGAAGTCAAATTGTTGCGTGATGATTCCGCCGTTGGCATAGGCTTAATATCATTCTTCAACAAAGTGGCGATGCCGGACATTATATTATTCACCAAGCAATTACGAACCATGTTGCGGGCTGGCATCCCAATTCTACAAATTTTCACCATTGTTGCGGAACAATCCCAAAATCCTGCCCTACAAAAGGCCCTAGAGTCCATAGGGCGAGATATACAAGAGGGGGAAACACTTTATAGCGCCTTCCAGAAACAGTCCCATATATTTTCAAAATTGTATTGCGGCCTGATAAATGCTGGTGAGATCAGCGGCACAATGCCCCAAGTGCTTGACCAAATCACCTATATTCTGGAACATGAATACAAGGTAAAGAGGGATATTAAAGCAGCCCTTGCCTACCCGAAAATGGTAGTTTTCACCTTGTGCGGCGCCTTCTTTTTCTTGCTTACCTTTGTCATTCCCAAATTTATTACGGTTTTTAATAAAGCGGGTCTTGAGCTGCCCTTGCCTACCAGGATATGTTTATTTATGTATCACGGTCTGGAAAGCTATTGGATCGTCATGTTAATAACCACAATTACTATATTTGTCGGCATCAAGGCCTATTGCAAAACAGGGCAGGGAGCGATTGCCAAAGACCTGCTCTTGGTTCGTCTACCCATTTTAGGGCCATTATTCATTAAATCAGCCATGTCAAGATTTGCCAGTATACTGGCAATCCTCCTAAGTAGCGGCGTCAATACCCTCAGCGCCTTTGAGATTCTGACGGAAACCATAGGTAACGCAGCTATTGCCAAAGAATTTAACAATATGAGCGACAAAATGGAGGAAGGGTTGGGGATCTCTGCCCCCCTACGATCATCAAAGTTTTTTCCACCTATGGTGGTCAATATGATTTCCATAGGTGAAGAGTCTGGCTCCATTGAAGATATGTTGGAACAGATAGCCAGCCATTATGACGAGGAAGTTGAATACACCGTAAGTGGTCTGGCCGAAGCCATAGGCCCGGTTTTAATTGTAGTATTGGCAGTCGTCGTTGGTTTTTTTGCTTTGTCTATCTTCCTGCCGATGTGGGATCTGACGAAGCTGGTTCACCACTAAAAGTGAATTAACAGTTCAGTTACAATTTGAGATAACTGTAGTTTGGACTAACCAAGAGACTGTCCGGGAATAGAGAGCCTACTACAGATAAGCTACGGTAGCAGAAAAACCCCGGATGACACTTTTAAATAGCCCATCAAGAGGTTTTTCTACAAGAGTTCCTGACTAAAACAGCTTATTGGATAACAATAGTCTTGGTTTTGGTAGCTGCACTGCCACTAAACCATGGAAGCGAAGAAGACAGAGTAATCAAGACAGACAAAGTCTTAGGGTGTGAAGTAGTTGCGGCAGTGCTAGTCAATTTGTATGCTGCTGAGAAGTCACCCAGATTAGCAGGTATATCAATGGCGGTTCCGCCAGTCCATTGGGTGATAGTTCCATCGGCATTTGTAGGAGTTGACGAATTAACGACCAAATACCTACTATAGGACATGCTGAGATTCCCAGCCGCAGCTGCCAAAGCACCATCAACAGCACTTTGCTGTGCCTCTACCTGCATACTCATATACTTGGGAACTGCCACTGCCGCTAAAATACCTAATAGAATCAATACTGCGATAATTTCAATTAAGGTAAAACCCTGCTGATTCTTCAATAAGCGTCTGCTTCTCATCATAATTCTCCTTGATAAATTTTATAATTGATTAACCCACTAACACCACGAGGGGTATCGGAGTCTACGCTTACCTAGTACCTTATAAATTCTTTTCTTAAAAAACAAGAAAACAATCTGTAAGGTACTAAAGTGGTAATTGACTTGGGATTTCTTAGAATTAAATGCACGTAAAATTATACAAAACTTTTAATACTGTTGCACCTTTGGTGTCTGGTGTTGATAGGATTTGTCATTATCAGGAGTACTCTCCCCCGAGTGACCATGTTCATCACCTGATTCACCATGACCACAGCCAGACTCACCATGATCACCGCCAGATTCACCATGATCACCGCCAGAC
>CAYTNB010000059.1:2823-13636 GCA_964439085.1 uncultured Desulfobulbia bacterium
CCACCATGATCACCGCCAGATTCACCATGATCACCGCCAGATTCACCATGATCACCGCCAGACCCACCATGATCACCGCCAGATTCACCATGATCACCGCCAGATTCACCATGATCACTCGCTTGAGCAGTGCTGAAAATCATAGAGATATTATGTTGAATGAAGCCTCTGGCTGAGAGGCTCATAGTCAACAGCATGACCACTAGTGAAATTCCCAGAATAGTTAATGATTGTAAACTTTTGCGCATATTATCCTCCGTTAATTTACTTACCGTACCGCTAGACGACGTCAACGCATTAATATGTTACGGTTTGATTGTTACTAAAGTTAAAGCGAATGGCCATGTCCCTTATTTCGGTCTTTTCGTTACCAAAGGCATGAATACCAATCTCATCTATGCTAGTGGTAAAGTTTTCTGTTGTAAGGTTTTGGTCAACCACAAAATACGAACCATCAACACCAAAGCAGGCATTATCGATGGCACAAGAAGTCCCCCATGGTACAGCTATAAAATTGGGTGTAGGCGCACTGCCATAATCCCAATTAATTGTCCCCTTACTATAGGTATCCTTGTCCGCCACAAAGGAGTAAATCAGGTTTTCACGAGTTCCTGTTGATGGATTATTCTGTTCAAGAACTCGAACAATTAAAGTGGAATTATCTTTTAGTTTATTACCATCAACCAAACCACCTAAAACTGATGCCGCCTCAGTTTTATGGATTATTGTTTGCGTACCATCAACCGCCTGTCGCCATAAAACAATATAAGTTTTATCACTGACCGAACCGCACATATAAGGCAGGTCATGACCGTCTTTGCACCACAGATAGGAAAGCCCATAAAAGCTGTCATCAGCAATATCACTGTTTCCATTGGTATCAAGCCTAAATGATATACCGCTCATTATATCATTATCGGTAGATAATTTAACCTTCAACTGCACTTCATAAGATAAATATCCATAACGAGCCCAAATTTCTGATAAATCTGGCAAGGTACTGTCTTGATTAGACCAGTCAAAACTTACCTGGGTATTACCGTCCCCATCATTCAATTTCAGCTTACTGCCATCCAGCTTTGCCTTTCCGACAGTATTCCAATTATCAGGATTTAGAGCATCATGGTTACCAGGATCAGCATCAAATGGAATATTCAAGCCGGCACTATTTCCCACACTAATATCATAATTAACGGTTCTAGAGACTGAGGAGACGGCTTTCCCCTCAGATGTCAGCCTATAGATATGAAAACCGTTTTGAGCCGTATAGGTAACAGAGAGGGCAAACTTCCCTGCCCCATTTACCTGGTAATCAGATGCCGTCAACTCAGCCATTAGATTATTGCGGGCTGTAGAATCTGCCGAATCAATATTAGCGAGCCGTTTAATGCCATACTGGCCGCCAGCTTCAGCTAGATAATAGGCCTTGGTGGCATTCATAGAACCAACCTGACTCAAAGAAGAGGTCGAAGTGAAGGAATAAATGCCCCCCCCCAGTCCAGCGGCGACGGTGATGGCAACAATGATGGTAATCAGGGCCGAACCCCGCTCCCGCCCCAGGTTAATTCCGTCCCCTTTCAGATTACCAATAATCCAGCTGGTAATTATTTGTCTGGTCATTTTCATTAAATATTACGAGGTGCTATTCTAGTCTTTAAAATAGGGTTACTTCCTTCCGGCCCTTTCAAAGTAAGATTGATACCAATGATCCAGTGACTATTTGACCAGGTTGACGCTGGATTATTGAGATCAGAAGGATCATAGTACTGTAAATTTAAGTTTTGCACTCCGTCAACCAAAATATCATTAGAGCCGGAATTCATCATAAGATTGCTGCTACCATCCAATGAAACCGTAGCAGTAAAAGGATTTGTCACCCCATCACCATCATCATCATGCACCGCTGTAAAGGTTATGGCAGTTGCAGTGCCACTGCTAACCGATTTTATCTTACGAAATTCATCCGACAAACGCAACATGGCAAGCTGTCCTCTACCTGCCACGGACGAGGCATCCCTGGTAAATACAAATCCCTCCATCAAGCGCATAATCCCAAAACTGGCAATGACCCCGGTGAGGCCCATAAGCACCAATACCATAATCATCTCGATTAATGAGAAACCACGCTGATCTGATAATCTTCTTTTTATCAAAAACGGCCAGATGAACATTTTATTATCGCCCCTAGTTCACAAACAGAGAGGTAAGTGTAAAACCACTGCTATCTTTAATACTTATCTTTAAAATGTCGATGCCATCGTTTCCTGTACTTCCGGCAGTATCCGCTTCCGCAATATAAGAAGCGGTGTTAAACTTGATATAATCGTTAAAAACCACCGTATAAACACCATAGATATTATTTTGGTTACCGGAACCAACAACGGCCTTTAAATTAGCCAGATTATCATTTTTGATTAGATCGGCACGGATATTTTCCATAACCCCTTGCAGAATCATAGTGTTCTGCATTCTGAGTATGGGCTGACTGCTTTCAGTTATCGATGAGCCGAAATATGACACCATCATGGCAGATAAGAGAGCCAACACCACCAAAGAAATAATAATTTCAATAAGGGTGAAGCCTCGATTGTTACAGAAATATTTTTTCATTTAATAAATCCCGTATTCCTGGTGACGATAAGACTACGGCTGCTCCCGCCCTTGCTTATATTAACAGTGGCCGAAGCCTGTCCAGGGCTGCCATTAGAGCCAAACATAATCGGATTAATGGTGCTGGAAAATGTAAACCCCTGTGGAATGTCCCCAGGTAATACCCCGGTCACACTGGTTTCGTCCTCTAGGGTATAAGTGGATGGAGAAAAAACAATTCCCCATTTACGGTTTGAATTTATGGCCTTTATCTGAGCATAACGCAGGTGGCTCTTAACAACCTCTACAGCACCTATTAAATCGGCTTCATAGTTCATGGAATGTTCCATGGCAATAGCACTAAGAATACCCACAATAAGTAAAACAGCGATTATCTCAATAAAGGTAAAACCAGAGGATAAATTCTTTTGTTTTTCAACTATACCGGCTTTAATTTTTCTGGTTTTCATGTAGAATAGGACGAATATTATTGTTCCTAAAAATATGTCGTGTCTTGTCCAATGGATCCGGAGTCTCGCAGGATCACTTACCTGTGGCCCCAAAAATTAAACCATGAAATATTACAGTCTACTTAATTTTACCAAAGAACCTTTTTCCAACTCCCCTGATCCAGAGATGTTTTTCAAATCATCTCAGCACCAGAGCTGTGTCCAGAAGCTTGAGCTAGCCATACATCTACAGCAGGGACTAAGCGTTGTTATTGGTGAAATAGGAACCGGTAAGAGCACTGTTTGTCGTCAGCTTTTACGCCAAATCCATAATAACGATAAAATACAGGCTCACCTAATTCTTGACCCTGAATTTAACTCCTCTGAAGAATTTCTTCTCACTATCGCCAAGACCTTCGCTATAAATGATATAAATCATACTGAAAAAGAATCGGCATGGCAAATAAAAGATATCATTAAAAATTATCTCTTTGAGCAAGCAACTAAACTTGGCAAAATACCTGTTCTGGTCATTGACGAGGGACAAAAACTGCCAGATTGTTGTCTTGAGATATTGCGTGAATTTTTAAATTACGAGACTAATAAGAACAAACTTCTGCAGATAATTATCTTCGCTCAAGAAGAATTTAACAATACCTTAAAAAGTAAAGCCAATTTCGTCGATCGTATCGCCTCTCGCTACCACCTTAGTCCTTTAAATTTCAAGGACACCCGAGAAATGATAACCTTCCGGTTACGTAAATCACACCGCCTGCAAGATGCAACGCCCAATTTTTTTTCGCCTCTCACTATGACTCTGATTTATCTAATCACTGGAGGTTATCCCCGTAAGATAGTTATGCTTTGCTCAAAACTAATTATCGCCCTGCTGATTAATAACAAAAAGAAGGCAGGCTTGTTCGAAGTTATAAACTGCCTGAGAGAAACAGGCAATTTTGCCTATGGCAAGATTTTCAAACTTGCAAGTATTTTGCTGATTGCCGGCATAGTAATTATGCTGATCTTTAATTTCGCCCTGCGGCAAGGATCCACTGCGATAGCTAAGCGTATCACCACTCCAGCGAATTTGGGAATCAAAGCCACACCAGCAAAACACACCACAATTCCGCTGCCGCCAATAAACAAAACCACTAAGACACAACAGAGCAATGAAGTACAGCAGAGTTCCAGCACCCTTCTGCCAAAGATATTGGGCCGCCTGCCAGTTGAACCTGGTATCAGCCTAAGTAAAATGGTGGCCAGGGTATATGGTCGCTACACAAGAGCCAGACTGCGAATGGTTATGAACGCAAATAAAAGCATAAAATCAGTTAGAAAAATGCGACCTGGCGATATCATCATTTTCCCTCGTGAAAAAAAGAAAAATTTTCTGCCAGAACCAACAGATTTTTGGCTGGAATTGGATCATAAAAGCAATCTGAATTCAGCATACGAAATTATTAAGAACTATTCTGAAAACTCCGAGCCTATCGTCATTGTTCCAACGTTACGGCCAGGAAAGGACGGCCAGATAGTCCCAACCTTTATGCTCGTGGTAGAAAGGCGATTTACTAATAAACACAAAGCTGCGGGCATCCTAAAAAAACTTCCCCGGAGATTACAAATAAACGCCAAAATCAGGCAGGGATAATCACTACTTTTGAGGGAATTTCTGTATAATTATTATGGAGAATAAATCTTTTATCCACAGATATTCTGAGATATCCGGGTACCCCAGGGGGATTGAATAGAATTTGTCTTTGAACAAAAGCTGATGATCTCGTAGAAACCAATGGGATGGCTAAGTAGCTAAGCGTAGACTGCGAAAATTTCGATATACAGGTAAGTGTAGACTCCGAGGAGTGAGGTATTTTTGAGAGCGAGGCCATACATATGGTATGCCGAGCGAACAAAAATGGTCTACGACGCAATAGATCGGATTGCTATGCCCCTTCTGGGTACTTTTTACAACGCCATCAAAGCTATTTCACATCAAAAAAACGCAAGCGAAGGGCATTTGTAACCACCGACACCGAACTTAACGCCATAGCCCCGCCCGCAATCATGGGATTTAGTGTCGGCCCTCCAAAAATATGCAGAAGTCCTGCCGCCACAGGGATACCCGTTATATTGTATGCAAAGGCCCAGAATAAATTTTGTTTTATGTTTCGCATAGTGGCTCGACTCAAGTTTAGAGCGGTAAGAACACCGCTTAAATCACCCTTCATGAGAACAATGTCACCAGATTCAATGGCCACGTCAATCCCTGTGCCCATGGCTATACCTACATCTGCCACGGCCATCGCCGGGGCATCATTAATACCATCACCTACCATTGCCACCCGTAGTCCCCTAGCCTGAAATTCCTTGACCTTGGCGGCCTTGTCTGTGGGTAGAACCTCTGCCACCACCTCATCAATCCCCGCCTGGGCAGCGATAGCCTGAGCGGTAGTTCGTTGATCACCGGTGAGCATAATTATTTTAAGACCCATATTCTTTAATCTGCCAATTACTGCAGGCGCCTCTGACTTAATTTCATCGGCAATCCCGGCAAGGGCGGCAACATTACCGTCAACAGCCATTAATAAAGCAGTTTTTCCAGTTTTAGCCAATTGATCCAGACGATTGTTAATTTCTTCATTAAGGCCATCCACTCCATTTTTTCGCATCAACTCGCAATTGCCAACTAAAATATCATATCCGGCAATACGAGCTTTAATACCCAGGCCAGAAATAGCGGCAAAATCCACCGCCTCCTGAATTACCAGATTTCTCTTTTTGGCATGAGAGACAACGGCTCCGGCAAGCGGATGTTCTGATAATTGTTCCGCACTAGCCAAGAGAGATAAAAGCTCATCCTCCGAAATTCCATCGTCGGTCACAGCCATAAAATCGGTAAGGGCTGGTTTGCCATAAGTCAGAGTACCTGTCTTGTCAAAGATTACAGCCTGCAGACTTTGCGACATTTCCAGTGCCCCACCACTCTTAATCAGAACCCCAAGTTGTGCGCCACGGCCAGTTCCTACCATTATCGAAGTTGGGGTGGCAAGTCCCATGGCGCATGGACAGGCAATAACCAATACTGCCACAAATATTCTGAGAGCAAAGGTGAAATCTGCCCCTCCACCAAAATACCAGGTTAGAGAGCTTAGTAAGGCAATTAACATAACAATTGGCACAAAATATAAACTTATCCGGTCAGCTAAATTAGCAATAGGGGCCTTGGATCCTTGAGCATCCCGCACCATCTTGACAATTCTAGCCAGGACAGTATCCTGCCCCACCTTTTCTGCCCTAACTTGCAATACCCCGTTGCTATTAAGAGTGGCACCTACCACCTTATCACCAGTGCGCTTTTTTACCGGTAAGCTTTCACCAGTGAGCATAGATTCATCCACGGCAGACTCCCCCTTTATCACACTACCATCCACAGGAATACGTTCTCCGGGACGTACCAGCAGTAAATTACCAACCACAATGTTTACCGCCTTAATCTGTTGCGGTTTATCATCTATTATAATGGTAGCAATATCAGGCGCTAACTGCATAAGTTGACGAATGGCGGTCGAGGTCTTGGCTTTGGCCCTGGTTTCAAGATATTTACCCAGAGAAACCAGGGCGATAAGCACACCTGCCGACTCAAAATAAAGGTCTTTTACCCTGACGATGACATCAATCCCCAAGGCAATTTCAGTTAAATTCCAGCTGCTGTAAAGCAGAGCCGCCCCAGTTCCTACAGCAATTAACGAATCCATATTGGGGCCGCCCCGCAAAAGGCTTGGCACCCCTTTTAAATAAAAATTACGCCCAGACCAGACTATCGGCAACACCAGGAACAATTGCAACATGGCAAAGTTCAGAGGATTATCTTCCGGCATAAATAACCCAGGCAAAGGCACTCCAAGCATCTCGCCCATGGAAACAAAAAGGAGCAGGGCGGCAAAAAACAACGATGGTATTAAGCGCCGCCGCAGTTGTGCCAATTTCTCAGTATTTTTTTCATGCAAGTCATCTGGGCTAATTAATTTTCCTTTGCTAATTCCGGCCTCAAAACCAAGTCCAGCAATAGTATTTACAATCTCCTCTCCACTGGTTTTACCTTCTTCATAATGAATAGTGCCGGTTTCCGCCGCTAAATTGACCTCAGCCTTGACAACTCCACTCAGCCCGCCCACCATCTTTTCTATTCTAGCAGAGCATGAAGCACAGGACATACCGCTAATTTCGATTTTCAATTCCTTTATTCTCGACATATTTGCTCCATATGTAGACTTACACCCCACTACTGGGTAATAAGCTTAACAGTAGAATGTAACATCTTTATTTCAAAATACTTTTTTCATTCGTGTTTTTTATGACACATCAGTACTAAGGCACTAATTGCCATTATAATGATTGATTAAAGTTTTAAATAGAAGTCTATTATTGCCCCGGTGGTTAAATATCTAAAAGATACAGCCTGTATGGCAGCAAAAAAACAGGTAAGTGCAGACTCCGAGAAAACAATCTGTAAGGTACTAATTGGTTTTTGCTATACACGAGGTAAATCTTACTAAAATCAATCCCAATCCCTAAATCTACAGGCAAATTGGTAAGATTAAAAGCGTGAAACTTCAGTTATGTGACACAGTAAGGCAATTTAATTATTATGGAGAAGAAGATGGCAACAATTAAAATATCAGGAATGCGCTGCGGCCATTGTGTAGCCTCAGTTACCAATGCATTAAGTGAAATTGAGGGGATAAGCGAAGTTCAAATTGATTTGGAGAAAGGTGAGGCTTCTTATGAGGAAAATTCCCCACTGGCCCCTGAGATAATAAAAAATGCTATAAGCAGAATCGGTTTTGAAGTAATTGGTTAAGTACTGGAGACTAAACGGCACTATCGTCTAACACCCCACAAAGGGGTATCGGAGTCTACGCTTACCTAGTACCTTATAAATTCTTTTCTAAAAAACAAGTAAGCACAGCCTCCGAGAAAACAATCTGTAAGGTGCTAACACTCGCAGACACCATTTATCCAGATGAAACACTTAAGTAAAAACTTTTGTTCATCGGATAATACCCCGAACTTCAGACAACAACGCCTGACACCAGGCTTAGATGCACTATTTTTTTGAGCCATGGGCCAATCAGCAACGACACGCATAGGTAAGTCCGTTAGGCATGAATCATGATTCCCAAATATCATACCGCTGTTGTCCTCTGAACATGACCATTCATTGTCGGACACATAATTAAAAGCCAGTCCACCATTACTAATATCAACTAATTCACCCGAGGCCGGCCATTCCGGGTTCATGATAAAAGACGTCTTCTCTTTGACTTGAAATCGTTGATGTTTTCGCCGTTCATCCATTGACATTGTTTTCATAATCCCCCTGCCCAACAAAATAATGTTTTAGTGATTACCTAACCCAGATAAACTGGAGGTAAGCACAGACTTCGAATAAATCAAGGCACTGGACTCTGTTCTGTACATTTACGAAAAACAGTTTAATCTATCCTATGATTTTCTATAAAATTTTTCAAGTTAGTTTTTTGTTCCTCATCCATCTGCTCAAAACTAAGTCTTCGCTCTCGAGCAATCATTGTAGAGAAGTCGGACAAATCATCAACACTCTTGTCGGAAACCGTCTTGTGCTTCAGGCCGGTTAGACATGCTCCATCATCTCCGAAGATTACCAGATCATCTGTATTTTGTTCAGATTTGCTAAGATCCAAATATCGGAATGCAATCCCACCAAGACATATATCCACAATCTCACCTACTTTAGGATACAGCCCGGCATAGGCCTCTTCCCGCAGGACATATCTTTTATATTTACGCCGTTCTCGATTTATATTATCCATGACAACCTGAAAATTTTAAACTAGCTTAATCGAAGATAGTTGATTCTCATACGTTATACAGCCAAGCACTATGGATTTGTTACTGCAAAATCCATACCTTAAATAAAATTTTCATTACATGCTTACAACAAAATCATTCTCTCATATTTTCAGATGGTTAAACGTGTTTATTTTTATTGGTCGGAAACAGAAAAAACTTTCACTGAGGTCAAAACACCCAATTTTGGAAAAATCACCCCAAAAAACTCATATTATAACTATCTTTTGTTTACTACTTGTTTTTCTTAGCTGCCAGCTCGGATACTGTCAAAAAAGCCCTTGTCCTTTTCAACTCGGTGAACATTTAGAATTTCAGATAAAATGGAGTTTTATTCCAGCCGGCAGAGCAAGTATGGAGATTGCTCCAATAACACAAAATATTACTGAAGCCTCCAACCATTTTATCCTCAAAGCCTCAACCTATCCAGCAATTGACTTATTCTACAAGTTAAGAGAACGAATCGACTCATACACCAACAAAGAAATCACTCAGACATTTTTATATAAAAAAGTTCAAACTGGAAACACCAAGCGCAATATTACAGTTAAATTTGACTGGAACAAACATGAGGCAGAATACACAAACTTCAAAGAAAAACTAAAGCCCATAACTATTAGAAATGGCACTCTTGATGTACTAGCAGCCTTCTATTTTATCCGCACCCAGAATCTTATCGTTGGCCAAACAATTGAACGGCCAATAACTGATGGTAAAAAAGCAGTAATTGGCCGACTGCACGTTTTAAAAAGAGAAGTAATAAAAATTAGGGGGGAGAAAATTGATACATTTAAGCTTGAGCCTGAATTAAAGGATGTTAAAGGTGTATTTCAGAAAAGTAAACATGCCAAGATGTATATCTGGGTTACAGCAGATGACCGTAAAATACTGGTAAGACTTAAAAGTAAAGTAATTGTAGGAAGTTTTGTGGCAAATTTGGTCAACCTCGACCAACTCTGATTTTTTTCAATTAGTACCTTACAGATTGTTTTCTCGGAGTCTGCGCTTACCTGTTCTTTATATCCCTTTTTATTACCCGCTACCTCAGTGGCACTTTCCCCAGAATATTGATTCATTCGACCTTAATATACCCCAAAAATACCCCGCACAGGGTATTGGTCTTCATCCAAATTTGTGTCATATATCATGGGTAAAAGAGTGTCAGTCTTCGACCGTAATTTACTATTATTTTATGAAGGAGGATGATATGAGATCTTATGTAGAAGTGGTCAATATGACAAATGAAATACAAGATTTACAAGCAATATATCAAGAGATTGATAATGAAAAAGATATCATTTCGATTTGTTCTTTTTGTCAAAACTTAAAAGACACCGAGGGTAAATGGCAAGAAGAGCTGCACCCATTTCAAATTCCACCAGAAATACTCCTTAGCCACGGAATTTGCCCTCGGTGTGCCAAAAAATATTACCCTAGAGAATATCAACGAGCCATTTCAAAAGGGATTTGATACTTTCATCTCTTCGTTCAGAATCACACCTAATAGTATTTTATACTAACACCCCATGAGGGGGGTATCGGAGTCTACGCTTACCTAGTTCCTTACAGATTCTTTTCTAAAAAACAGGTAAGCGTAGACTCCGAGAAAACAATATGTAAAGTACTAATCAGGTAAGCGAAACTCCGAGCTACAGTCACCAACTGCTTAGGTTCTTGCTTTTCCTTGATTGTTTTCCTGTTAAGTGCTAATCATTTTTTGGCTGCTATTGTCCTTCATATTCACCCACTAAAGTTGAAATTGACTTAGGAGCTTTTAGGATAAGTACCTTGGTGGGTTGCTTAACTTATTGCTACGGTGTTTAATAGTTAAGGCTCCTCGCTGTTTCGGGTGGGTAACCTCGACTTACCTGCTTTGCCGGTAGCTG
>CAYTNB010000060.1:0-13626 GCA_964439085.1 uncultured Desulfobulbia bacterium
TCAATAAGCAACTCAAAAAGCACTACCCTAATTGGAATAGATTGAAGAAAAAACAGCGAAGCCGGACATTAATGTATCTGTAAATGTAATTTCGGTGTTACCTTTACGGTGATCGTTAATCTTGTCAAAACCCTTCCGCATAGTGCTGAAAAGTGCACCGGCGTTGAGATGCTTGCGGAGTTTAATTTCGTTGACACGTTCGGTTGCTCGTTTCGCTTCTTTCATGAGTGACTTGAGGTATGACATTTTGCGACTCCTTGTAAGTAAATGATATTCTTACAAAAGTAATCGTGCCGATTTTCAAGGCGTTGTCAAGGGAGCATTTTGCATTATTTTGAAGGTTTTTATATTAAAAATCAAATAGTTACACGTCAATAGCAAAACTAAATCAGTTGCTGTTGCCAAAAGTATTAAAAGTTTACGAAGCAAAAAAACAACATGCTGCTATTATTGCGTTTCAAGCATGTTCGAGAATCGCTGAAAAAATACGTAAAGTTTCAAGACAACAAATAAATAATAAAAAACGCTGGGAACAGCTCGGTTTTGCTGGAAACGGGCTTATAGGTCGAAAACAAACCACGTTTTTTAGGAGTGCTTGTTGATTGAAGCCGGAAAAATTAGCGGAGACATGGTCTCAATTCTCCAGCTTTTCGCTACGGCTTCTAGTCTCGGATAGCCTCCTGGTTGTGGGTGCAAAGTAACGAAGTGTATCTTTCAGGTTATTTTCAGATGAAGATCTACAAATACGTTAACAGGGTAGCCGCCAGAGTTACAAACAGGATAGTTGTGGTGTACATTAGTCTGATTACTGAGCGGATATGACCTGGCTGGCAGCTCACCGTAAAATCACCGATAGTTGGTTTATCAACTATCTCGCCAAAATAGCTGCTGGAGCCGCCAAGCTGCAGGCCTAGTGCACCAGCCGCCGCCGCTTCGGAGTGGGCGGAGTTGGGACTTTTGTGACAATTATGATCCCGCCGCCAGATGCGCCAGGCCGTCCGGCCATCATATTTCAGAATAAAGGCTGCGGCTATGATCAGAAGGGCGGTAAGACGGGCCGGAATAAAATTAGCCAGGTCGTCCAGGCGGGCTGCCACCATGCCAAATTGGGCATAACGCTCGTTTTTGTAACCAAACATGGAATCCATGGTATTTATTGCCTTATAGACAATTGCGCCAAGGGGGCCGAAGATTGCAGCCCAAAAGAGAGGAGCAGTGATACCATCGACAATATTTTCTGCTACGGATTCAACTGTCGCCCGACATATCCCTTGCAGATCCAGAGACTCGGTGTCACGACCAACAATCATGGCCAGGCGTTGACGGGCAAGCGGGAGATTGTTAAGGCATAAGGCCTTTGAAACCCTCATGCTATGCCAGGCTAAATCACGGGCGGCGATGGAGGCGTAAAGAATATACAGGGCAAGGGCTGTGCCAAGCCATGGGGAGCAGGCCGCAGATATATTGAGCAGAAAAAAACAAAGCCCAGCCGTTGCCCCAAGAACCATCAGTACGGTAATGAAGCCCGCAAAATAGAGATTAAGTCGCAAGGAGCGGCAAAGTTTCTCGGTTTGCCCGGCCAGCCAGCCGATTAAACGTACCGGATGGGGAAGCCAGGCCGGGTCACCAAAAAGTAAATCGAACAGGAAGGCCAGTGGAATTAAGATGGCGAGAGACAAATTATAGCCCTAATAATTTATATATATTATCTATGTCGATGGCTTGCCGGACGGTGGCTGCCAGGCGGTTGAAAGCGGGCTCCAGGTCATACATTGGCCGATTTTCAGTGAGTTTTGGCAGACCTCGCTGTTGCCGCAGATTTTCGAGAAACCAATGCCGGAAGGGATCGTTATCAAAGATGCCGTGCAGATAACAACCCCAGATTTTCCCGCAATAGGCGCCTGGATCGGTAAATGACTTGGCAGGTTGTTGGAAAATAGTTTCGGCCTCTGATTTGGTTTGGCCGTGGTGGATTTCATATCCCCTTACCGTCAGCCCCGATTGTTTATGGATCAGCTCCTGGAGTTGCAGGGTTTTATCCTTGGCAAACTCCGTGGTAACGGGCAAAAATCCCAGGCCAGGCAGAGAGCTTCCAGCCTCAATATGGTGGGGATCGGTAATCTGGCGGCCTAACATCTGAAAACCGCCGCAGATACCTATAATTTCACAACCAGCTGCGGCCAACTGCGAAATACGGTCGGCTAAACCCGTCTGGCGCAGATATTTCAGGTCTTGCAGGACATTCTTACTGCCTGGCAACAGGACGGCATCTGGAGATTTCAACTCTGCGGCCCCCTTAATCACCTTAAAATAGACATCTGGCTCAGTCAAAAATGGTTCAAAATCGGTGAAATTGGATATATGGGGCAAGTCAATCAGGCAGATCTCCAGACAATCTCCCGCCGGTCTCTCTTGCTGAAAGAGGCCTTTCTTGAAACTCACCGAATCCTCTTCCGGCAGGCCAAGGTTACTGAGATATGGCACCACCCCCAGCACCGGACGACCCGTGTGTGACTCTGTGTACGCCAAAGCCGGAGCCAGCAGAGACTCTTGGCCTCGAAATCGATTAATCAAGAATCCAGCGACCAATTCCCGTTCCCATTGAGCCATGACTTCTACCGTGCCGATAAAGGAGGCAAAGACACCGCCCCGGTCAATATCACCAACAATAAGCACTGGAGCTTGAGCATAACGAGCCATCTGCATATTGACAATATCGTGATTCTTGAGATTTACTTCTGCCGGGCTTCCCGCTCCCTCTAGCAGCATTACCTGATTTTCAGCAGCCAGCGAGTCATAGGCGACCTTGGCGGCGGTAAAGGCCTTGGGTTTATAGCTAATATACTCGTCAACGGTCATATTGCCTACGGCACAGCCATTGACAATCACCTGACTGCCCACCAGCGAACTCGGCTTTAAGAGGATGGGGTTCATGCGGACGTCTGGCGCTAAACGGCAGGCCTGGGCCTGAACTACCTGAGCCCGGCCCATCTCTTCGCCATTTCTGGTGACAAAAGAGTTGAGGGACATATTCTGGGATTTAAAGGGGGCAGCCTGCACTCCATCTTGCAGAAGAATTCGGCCCAGTGCCGCAGTCATAACGGATTTACCGGCATCGGAGCAGGTTCCCTGCAACATTAGGGCTGGAGTTTTGGCAGGTTTTTTATTGGGGATTAACTTTGGCAGCAAGATATGCCTAAGGGCTGCCAAGAGCTGATTATTCTCCAGTTCTGTGCGAACAGCGATGCGTAAAAAACTATCATCAAGCCCGGCAAAATTACCACAGCGCCGCAGGGCAATTCCATGGGTAAGCAATTGCTCGGCAATCTGTCCAGCGTCCAGCCTGCCGCCCTCTATCTTAACTAACAGGTAATTGGCTGAGCCGGGGAATACCTTGATGCCTGGTAATTTCATTAGGCCCTGTTGCAACTCTTGACGGAGGGTTTTTACCAGGGCTCTGCTTTTACGGCCATACTCTTCATCGTTGATTATTTTGAGGCCAACAACCGCTGCCAGGGTATTTAAGCGCCAAGGTGGCAACTGCCTATCAATTATGGCCGCCGTGTCCTCTGCTGCCACGGCGTAACCCAGACGCAGGCCCGGAATGGCGTAAAACTTGGTCATGGAACGTAAAACGACGATATTGGTCAATCCTTCGCCAATAAGGGGAATGGCCGATTGTCGCTTGTCGGTGAAGTCAATAAAGGCCTCATCTATTATGAAGGTGGAGCGGGGATATTTACGGGCTGCATCGCTTAACAAGGCTAAATCAAGGAGTTGCCCGGTAGGGTTGTTGGGATTACCTAAAAAAATAGCCTCATTGTTCTGCATGGGTGGCAGGTTTGGCCAGTCAAAGGCGAGATCAGCCGCCGCCGACAGAAACTCCACCGGGATGGTGGCGGCTCGCAGTGCTTCCTCATAGCCGATATATGAGGGGGCAGGGAGCCAGGCCCGGCTCAGCGGTAGAGCTCGGGGCAGGGCATAGATGATCTCACTGGTGCCGTTACCGATTATGATCTGTTGCGGTTCCACCTGGCAGCAGGTAGCCGCCGCCTGCCTAAAATCGGTATAATCAGGGTCTGGATAATGAGTCAGACGATGAACATTGGCACTGATCAGGGATCGGATATTCGGTGGGCCTAAGGGATTTATATTGGCTGAGAAGTCGAGAATCTCCTTCTCAGCCGTGCCGCACCGCACCGAAAGCTCCCGCAAATTGCCGCCATGTTTAAATGTTGCAGGAGCAGGAGGACAATTGTCGGGGGCAGGCTCAGTCATTAATTTTATCGCCCTTCAGAAAGGTATTCAAAGAGGCGGCGGCATTCTTTAAGGCACAAAACTCGCCACACATGGAGCAGCCCTTATCAGACAAAGACTTTCGTGATGTCAAAATTTCCTTGGCGAGGTCTGGAAACAGGAGGTTGTCAAATTGCTTATCCCATCTGAAATCCCGACGATCCTTGCTGAGCTGCTTATCCCTGATATCGGCCCGGCCCTTCAATTTAACTACGTCACCGATATGGGCCGCCAGTCGCGCTGTTTTTACGCCCATGGCTACATCTTCTTCATTGGGCAGTGCCAGATGTTCTGCCGGGGTGATGTAGCAAATTAGATCGGCGCCATGCATGGAGGAATGGGCTGCACCAATGGCGGCGGTAATATGATCCAAACCTGCCCCAACATCACAGGGCAGCGGCCCCAACATATAATAAGGAGCATCGTTGGACATCTTTTTTTGCAAAATTATGTTGGCCTCTATTTCATCAAGAGGTACATGCCCCGGTCCCTCAACCATGGCCTGGCAGCCAGCTTCTTTGGCTCGTTCGGCAAGCTCGCAATTAATAATTAACTCTGCTACCTGGGCTCGATCCATTGAATCATGAATGGCCCCGGCTCTAATACCGTTGCCAAGACTTAGGACGGTGTCGTATTTTTTTAGTATTTCACAGACACGGTCAAACTGCTCATAGAGGGGGTTTTCACGCTTATTTTTCAGCATCCATTGGATCATCATGGTGCCGCCCTTGGAGCACAGACCGCCATAACGGTATCCTTGCCGCTGCATACGTTCCAGGGAGAACATGTTGATGCCGCAGTGTACTGCCATAAAGGCCATGCCGTCGGCACATTGCTGTTCAATCAGATCGAAAAGGGCCTCCGGGTCCAGCCTGGTGGCATCTTTATGCTTTTTTATCGTCTCGGCGAAGGCCTGATAGAGAGGGACATTACCCACCGGCAGAGATACAGAGCCCAGGATCTGACGGCGGATATCATCCAAATCGCCCGCTGCTGAAAGCTCCATAAGGGTATCTGCGCCATTTGACTCGGCAATAACCGCCTTACGTTTCTCATGCTCAACGTCGCAAACATCGCTTGAGGTACCAATTGAGGCGTTTATCTTGGTACGCAAGCCCTTACCGATTCCGACAATTTTTTTATCTTTATGACGGCCGCCCAGGACAACAATTTGCCCGGCTTCGATTCTGGCTCTGATTAATTCTGGTTCCAGGCCTTCGTCTGTAGCCACTTGTCGCATTTCATCGGTGATTTTGCCCGCATTGGCCATTTGTAATTGATTAATCATCTTGGTTCCTCTTGTATGTGTTAATTCATTAATGTGTATTTAGTCACTTCTTTCGCATGCGATCGTTGTCGTACCGCTATTGGGGCATTGGCCTGGAGGTGTTTAGCCTGCGAGCCTCTGAGTCATGCCGCTAATGTAGTTACTTACAATTTTATAACCAAGGCCAGGGCAACCGCTGTTTCGGCTAATTCACAACAGGCTCCCAAGGTGTCTCCCGTAGCACCGCCTATCTTTATCCGGCAATATCCCGTCCAGAGAAGGGAAACAACCAAGGCGGTGGCCGCCGCCGCAAGGGCTGCTCCTTGTCCACTGTACCAAGCTCCGGCATAGAGCAGGAACCCGGCCCAAAGGGCGGTTTTACGTAACTTAGAAGGGCTTGCGTAGAACAATGAAGCTGCCCCCTGCTTTCTGATATATGGTACCAGTGCCATGCTGAGTACCATGAGAGTTCGACCGGCCAGAGGCATTAAAAAGGCGGCCAGCATGGCTCGTCCCGGAGTCATAACGGTTAAAGCGGTAACCTTTAACAGGATGATCATCAGCAGGGAGATAACCCCCATGGCTCCGATACGGCTGTCCCGCATAATCGTAAGAATTTTGTCCTTGGGGCGGGCGCTGAATAGGCCATCGGCGCTGTCTGCCAGACCATCCAGATGAAAACCGCCGGAGATTGCTAACAAGGCAAAGGTCAGTGCCACAGCGGCGCATGGTGGTGGTAGAAAATGCCAGGCTAGAAAGGCGCAATAACTCATTAATAGCCCGATTAACAGCCCCAAAATTGGGAAAAATGGCAGGCTGCGGGCCAGGCTTGCTGTATCTGTGCCCGTTTTGCCGGGCAGGGGAATAATGGTTAAAAAACGCCAAGCCGCCCAAAGTCCAGACATTATTTATCCGCTCCTGCTACCGCAGCTTCTGCAAAGGTAGCAACTTCTACTAAGACCTTGCTGGCGGCAGCGATCAGGGGCATGGCCAGGGCTGCACCTGTACCTTCGCCCAGCCGGAGATTGAGATCAAGGAGGGGCTCACAGCCTAAATGATGCTGCATAATGGCATGACCGTTTTCCATACTGCGATGGGCCGCAAAGATATAATCTGTGACCTCCGGAGCCAGGCTCTGGGCGATTAAAGCCGCAGCTGTTGAGATAAAACCATCGATTACTACTGGTTTTCGCCGGGCCGCAGCGCCAAGGATAACTCCCGCAATGCCGCCTATTTCAAAGCCGCCCACCTTGGCGAGTACATCCAGGCCATCAGCGGCATCTGGATTATTGATCTCCAGGGCCTTGGCAATTACCCCTTCCTTAAGGCGCATTTGCGCATCATCCAGCCCTGTGCCTCTGCCGGTTACCTTTGCGGCAGACACACCGGTAAAGGCGGCGACAATAGCGGCACTGGGCGTGGTGTTGCCAATACCCATGTCTCCGGTGCCAAAAATATCATAATCATCGGCCAGCTCGTTGACGACTGCGATCCCGGCTTCAATGGCCTGCACGGCTTCAGCACGGCTCATGGCCGGGCCTTTGGCAATATTATCCGTGCCCATCCGGACCTTTTTATCTATAATTTGGCCAGATGCGGCAAGTTTCGAGAGATCGGCTGCCACTCCCATATCAACCACAAAGATATCGGCACCAACAGCTCGAGCCAGGACGTTGATCCCGGCCCCGCCATTTACAAAATTAGCCACCATCTGCGGCGTTACTTCCTGAGGGAATTTACTGACTCCCTCCACGGTGACGCCGTGGTCTCCAGCCATGGTAATCATCGCCTTACGATCTACTGCTGGAGTCATTGAACGGGCCTGCCCAGCCAGATCCATAGCCATATCAAGCAAACGTCCCAAGGCCCAGTGAGGAATGGCTAATTGATCAAGACGGGCCTTGGCTTTAGTTCGCCACTCCTTGTCCTGAGCGCTTATGGCGTCGATAGTTTTCTGCAAGCGTATCATTTCTTAATCCTTCTCGCTAAATTTCTTCAAGGTCATTTTATTTGGATCGGAATACCGCAACTTACCAAAAATACCTCATCGGCCTCTGCGGCAATAATTTGATTACATCTGCCAACCAAATCACGGTAATGTCTGGCTAGGTCATTTTCGGGCACGATGCCGCCCCCCACTTCGCCGCTTACCATAATATGTATTCCCGTTCGCAGGCGGCAGGCATTTAACAGCTTGCCGCATCTCTCTGTAATCTCGATCTCCGAGAGTCTGCCATCCGATGCCAATAATAAATTGCTTATCCACATGGTAAGGCAATCAATTAGGATATTGGTCGGAGATGGGAGAGCCGTTAAGGTGGCGGCGAGTCTTATTTCTTCCTCTTTGGTCTGCCAACCCCTGCCCTGCCGCCCCTTTTTATGTTCGGCGATACGCTCTACCATCTCTGGATCTTGGGTGGTTGGGCAGGTGGCTAGGTATAACCAGGCACCTGTAGTGTTTAGGGCACATTGCTCGGCAAAATTGCTCTTGCCGCTACGGGCACCGCCGCTGATTAAAATAATTTTAGCCATTTGTAACTCATTCACAGGTTAAAGCCACTAAGCACCCCCAACTTTTCAAAAACCTCTATAGTCACAAGACCGGATGGTTTAACATTGAAAAGCAGACCTTTGTCGAAATCAAGTCCCAAAAAATGGCAGATTAAGGCTCGGATAACTCCGCCATGAGTTACCAGTAAAATAGTTTCTTCTGGTCTATACGGTAGTTGTCTGGCAAATTCAGTTATTCGTTTAAAAAAAGTTTTGGTATTGTCACCTTGTGGAAAGGTGAAGTCCAAAGGATTGGCTGCCCACTCCCCAGTCTGTTCCGGGTAACCGTCAGCAATCTCGTTAAAAGTCAATTGTTCCCAAAGACCGAAATTTATTTCTCGGAGATCATCAATATATAATGTACTACAGCTAATTGATTTGCTGACGATTCTACAGGTCTCTCTTGTCCTGAGCATGGGGCTGCACAAGCAGATGTCTGGTCTTAGTGGTAAAATTTTTCGAGCCAAATCACTGGCCTGTTGCTCTCCAATTTGTGAAATTGGCAGATCCGTAGTGCCAAAATAACGGTCGCTCTGGTCAATTTCTCCATGTCTTGCTAGTAGAAGCCGCAAATTGCCATCCTAAATAGTGGCTCATGGAATTACCGCTCATATTTGAAAAATTGCGATAAACTCCTTGAAATCACCCAAATTTCCTGAAATTACTAAAATTTGGCCATAAAAAAACCCGGTAACACCTCTGGAAAGGTGATCCGGGTCTAAAATTTTTAACGGAAGCAAAGGCACATCTTCCAGCGTTGGAATTATGGAAGGTAAGAAAGCTTATTAAACTCCGAATTCCTAATCAAATCGCTATATTAAAAAATAATTACCCGGACTAAAACTTAAATTCCACGAAGCATGTCCGATGTATAGATCTCAGGCCGGTCTCCCGGCTTGTGAATCACCCTAATAACCGCACCTTCCCAACTGCTTTTCGGCAGACAGCGGCTTTATGCGGTGTTCGTCCTCACTTACGGTTGCGGGTCAGCGCTGGAGTTTCACCAGACTTCCCGATTATCCCCCCCCCAAAAAAATTGAGCAGGGGCACCTGAGAGCATTAAAACTACTTTCTCCTTAACTAAAATTATTTATTTTTTCAAATGATTTTTACGTATCAGAGCAATATATGTTTTGATGGAGCCTCTGTTTGACTGCTCTCAAAAAACTTTTATGTTAAGTTCCCCGTTGAGCAAAGAAAAGTATAAAAAAGAGATAAAAGCAGATAATTAGACTAAATTAGAGAAAAACGTAGTTATGTGTTATTAACAAATAACTGAATTAAGTGGAATGTGTAGTGTAAAAGCCTGAAAATATGCATTTTTTGGTAGAAGAAGGAAAGCTCTTTGTTTACGGGACTTACCAATAGAGTGTTTTCTGAATGCCCCGCTAACTCTGGTTTATAGCCCTGTTGAAAACTCTACTGTCCCCAAATCAAAAATCATCCCAGACCACCTTTGACAGGGAACGCTTTTTTAAATAAAAATCACTACGAAAGACAAAGTTACCTACTACGTTGTCGTAGTGTAAAAGCGTTACTGACAATTGATATCAGCATCATGACCTGGAGTATCGGAGTCTGCGCTTACCTGTTTTTTAGAAAAGAATTTATAAGGTACCAGGTAAGCTCAGACTCCGATACCCCCTCGTGGGTGTTAGGGCTTTAATGTATTAAAATGGTGTTAAAAGAAATCGGGGTAGAATAAATGACGTGGCAACAAATAGATCAGAAATTAGCAGGTAATTTAGCTCCAAACGTTTATGATCTATGGATTAGTCCATTGAAATGTTCTCGTTTTGATAAAGAATTAATTGAGTTGAGTGGTCCGGATCGCTTTTTCTGTTCTTGGGTTGCCAATAATCTAATGGCTGATATCAAGGCGGCCTTGGCTGGTCATGTTAACGAAGATGCCAGGATATCCTTTAAAATTGACCCTGATGCAACCAGTTTTCCCGCCGATAACCCATTGCTAAATGATAGAAGTAAACAACTATGCCTCCCTTCTATTTCAAAAACCCCCACCTTTGTCAGGACTCTTAACCCCGGTTATGTGTTTGATGAATTTGTCGTGGGAGATAGTAATGAGGTGGCCCATTCAGTATGTAACTCTTTGGCTAATGGCAGCAATGATTATGGCCGTTGTCTTTATATTAGCGCTTCAACTGGTTTGGGAAAAAGTCACCTGACCCATGCCGTCGCTCATCATGTTCTCGCTCATAATCCCAGGATCAGATTGAATTACCTCAGCGCCCAACAACTTACTTCGGAGATGGTTCGTTCTATTCAGGCCAAAAAGATGGAGGACTTTAAGCGGAAGTTCCAAAATAGCGACATTTTGGTGCTGGAAGACCTGCAGTCTTTAACTGGTCGTGCTAAAACCCAGGAAGAATTAAGTTCCATTTTTGATATCTTGTTGGAAAGTGGCAAGACTGTAATCTTTACTGGTGGCCAATCACCTAAAGAAATTAAGGGACTTGAGACGGGTGTGCGCTCCAGAATGTCATCGGGCCTGGTTACCACTATTAGTGAACCAGACCTGGAGACCAAGGCTAAGATTGTTATCAAAAAGGCCCAGAGGTTTGATCTGCATTTATCCGAAGAGCTTACCTGGTACCTGGCTGAGCAGGTTAAAGGAGATATGCGTCAAATAAAAAGTGCTATTGTTGGGCTTAAAGCTAAATCCTCTATTCAGAGAAAAGTTGCCGACCTGGATATGCTGAAGGAGGTGCTGGCGAATATCATCTGCCAGGCCAAGACGATCACCCCGGAGGATATTAGGGACTATATCGCCAGTCAGTTCAAACTAAATCCCGACGATTTATTGTCAAAATCCAGAAAAAGGTCCATCGCCTTTCCACGGCAGATCTCAATGTATTTCTCCCGTAAATATACCAAGAACGCCTTGTCCGAGATTGGCCGAGCCTTTAATCGTGATCACTCAACCGTTGTCCATTCCATCAGGGTCGTTAGTGAAGCCATGAATAACGATAATTCCGTGCAGGGACAGATTAAGATGTTGGATGGGAAGTTATATGAAAAATTTTTGGGGTGAGATACATCTTTGTTTGAGGGGTCTTGTAACGGATTGCCTCTGGAAAAGCCAGCTTTTGAATGCTTAGGTGGCTAAAAATAGACAGGCTTCACCCTAGCATCTTCTGATTGCCGCACCCCGCCAGCCTTAACCGCCGCAGCGGTTTTTTTAGCTGACTTTATCATATCATTCATCCCGATTCCGTCCCAGCCAAATCCACAGATATGCAGTCCGGAAAAATCTGCCTCCATTTTATGCCGCCACTCCAGGAGAGCAGGGTGATCCATTTCCAGTTGTGGAATGCCATGATCCGATCTCAGCACCCTGGTGAAAAGGGGTGGGTCTGGCATTTCGATTAATTGACTAATGTCTTGTAGGGCCAGTTCTATAATTTGATCATCCGATAAGGTCAGCCGCTCCGGGTGACGGCGGCCACCTATCAAAATTTCCAGTAAGCCGATGTTCTCCGGGCTCCGGTTAGGAAACATTTTTGAGGTGAACATGGCTCCGATGGCGAAACGATTTTCCTCCTCAGGGGCTAAATATCCAAAACCGTAGGGGATTTTGGACGTGGCCGGTAAGCCCATGACCAAATTGATAATTTTGGCAGTAGGTATGCTGGCCACTGGCGGGGCTTTGAATGAGGCTAGTAATTTAAGGGCCTGGTTCACCGGCAGGGCCAGGATCAAATCCTGGCAGGTAAAATTACCCGTCTCGGTATTCACCTGCCAGAGATCGTTTTCTCTAATGATATTTTTTACAAAGCTATTGTATTTAATGGTTTTTCCCTGGGAAAGTGTGGAAGTGAGTTTTTCCATCCCCTCGGGAAAATTCAGCATGGCGGGTAGACGTGACAGTTCTTTACCCTTGGCGCTCTTCTTTTTTTTGATAAGGCCGCGCAAAACTGAACCTGTTTCCTTTTCCAAGGCCCGGATGCCGGGCATTACGGCATCAATGCTCAGGCGGGAAAAGTCGCCGGCGAAGGTGCCGCTGATTGCGGCATCAGCCAAGGGTAAAACATCTTTACCAAAGCGGTAGGCAACCCATTCCGCAATGGTTTGATTCTCAAGATGGGGCTGTTTCCACAAATCGGCGAGAATCCGCAGTTTCCCCGGCCATGAAATTAAGGGGGTCTTTAGGGCAGAGGGTAGGCTTTGTGGTAATGCGACCAAGCTGCCATTCCGGCAAATAAAGCGGCGGAAATCTCCTAACGGAGCGTGTTGCGCCTCATCATACAGGCCTACGTCCTGTAGCAGTTCCTGGCTCTCCGGGGTATTATCAAGGAAACCATGTGGCCCCCATTCGCCCTGGAAACCTTGTTCTTTAAAGGTTTGTATGGCACCTCCTTCACGGTTGGTCTTCTCAATTATCGTGGTAGAGGTTGGGGTTGTAGACAGTTTATTTAAAAAGTGAGCGGTGCTTAAACCCGATAGCCCGCCCCCGATAATTAGGACATTAGAAAAAATTGTCATATTTGGGCCTATGTTGTTGCTCTTCAGTTAGGCTTATAAACTACCCTGCATTTAGTATTGTGCCTGCACGTTATCCTAGTAGCAGAACGATGGCATATGCTCTTATCATAGCATATTGCGGTTGCAGACAAAACAATATCATCTTATTATGTATTATTATTTTCTGAGCAGTGAGAGCCAGAGTTACTCTTAATCGGCTCGTGTCGTAAAAAGAAGGCTTGAATAATGACCATATCGGTTACCCAAAAAATCCTTATCCTTTCTTATTCCTTCAGTGGTCAGACTAGCTGTATTGTCCGTAGACTGAAAACTGGTTTGGAGAGTCAGGGGCATCAAGTAGTAAAAGAGCGCATAGAGCCTGCCGAATTATTAAAATTCCCCGCTGGCTCTATTTTCTCCTGCCTTTTGATGATGTTTTTTACCTTTTTTCGGCGGCGGACGGCCATTAGGCCTCTTTCGGATAATATCAAGGAGTATTATGATCTGATTATCCTGGCTGGGCCGACCTGGTCATATAACCCAAGTGGCCCTATTCTTTATTTGATTGATCATTTTGGCAGGCAGTTGTTCAAGGGGAAAACGGTTCTGCCTTTGATCTCATGCCGTGGGTATTGGCGGGCTCACTGGTTTGGTTTGCGAAGTTTGTTGAAAAAGCATGGGGCGCAGGTGCCTAATTGCCTGGTCTTTTCGCATCCTTGCCGGGAACCTTGGCGTACCATTGGCGTATTTATGAAAATCTCCGGCCAATGTCCAGAAAGTTCAGTGCTGTTGCGGGGGCATTATGATAGATTTGGTCACTCAATGGCACAGCAAAACGAAGCTGAACGTCTTGGCGGTCTTGTTGGTACGGCGTTGAAGGAGGGGAAACCTCTGAGCCAACTAGAGCTGCGCTCCCATATTGCCCTGCCCTAGGAGGCTGTCCGAGAATAGAGAGCCTAACGTTGAGAGCCAGCAAAACGATTAAGCTCAGGGGCTGGCCGTGAATCTACCTCCAACTTTCTCGAAGGCTA
>CAYTNB010000061.1:0-13440 GCA_964439085.1 uncultured Desulfobulbia bacterium
AATGATATGAAATAACGGTATTTTAAATTAACTATTTAAACACCGAAGCAATAGTATGAAGTTGCAATTGAAAAAGCAACACATCAGACGAATGAACTTTAAGAATTATAAAAACCTCGCCATAAACCAATCCTCCAGACAGTGCCATGATAAAAAAGATAAAGGTTGAGCAGCTCAGGCCAGGAATCTTCGTCCATGATTTTAATTGTGGTTGGAAGACCGGCAATCATATTCTTGATCCTAACAAAATAAATAGTACAAAGATTATAGATATCCTGATTTCGTGGGGTATCAAAGAGGTATATATCGACACGGACAGGGGGCTTGATATCAGTAAGGCCAAAACAACCATCGAGCTAAAATCGGAGACCGATAAAGCCCTCCGGCAAATGGCCGCAAAAAAGCCAAGATCCCCCAAGAACATTCCGTTGCGAGAAGAGCTTGCCGTTGCCAAAAATATCAAAAAGCAGGCCATAATTATCATCAACTCCGCCATGAGAGATGCCATGGCCGGGAAGCCTGTAGAAACCGAAGGAGCCTATGAGCTGATTGAGAAGATGGATAAGTCCATCATGCGAAACAGGGACGCTCTGGTTCTGCTCACCCGTATTCGTAACAAAGATGAATACACCCTAATGCACTCAATCAGCGTTGGGGCTTATATCCTAAATTATTGTAGCACCTATAAATTACCCCATCACCTCACCGTGAACTTAGCAATTGGCGGCCTTTTTCATGATATAGGCAAAACCAAAATCCCCCTGACAATACTCAACAAACCCGGCAAGCTCACCAACGAAGAATTTACCGAGATGAAACGCCACGCCGAGTATTCCGCTGCTATCCTGAAAGACTCCAGGACCCTGCCAGAAGCGGCCTGCGACATTGCGCTGCACCATCACGAACGCTATGACGGCAACGGCTATCCTCATGGCCTTAAAGGTGATGAAATAACTTTTGGTTCACAATTAGCGGCCATTGCCGATGTCTATGACGCCCTGACCTCAGACAGGTGTTACAAAAAGGGAATTGACCGGGTGGAGGGATTACGAAAATTATACGAATGGAGCGAATTTCACTTCAACAAGGATTTGACCTACAAATTCATCCGTTGCATCGGGGTGTATCCAATCGGCACCTGTGTACAGTTGGCCAGTGGTCGTATTGGAGTGGTGGTTGGCTCAACAGAAAACGTGACTCAACCGATTGTCCGGATTTTTTACGATAACCGCAAAAAATTACCCATGCCAGCCCATGATCTTGACCTATCAATAACCGATGACAAGGTTATCAAATACGAGGATGGCGACAAGTGGGATATCAAAAAAATGCACATCTTTGAAGATGATATAGCGACCGAGATATTACCCGCCTGGGAGGCTGTCCGAGAATAGAGATCCTACTGCCTCATAAACCTTAAAGTGTCGCATCTTACTTATCATTTGACGCACCAACGGCGTTACGACTTCTGTTACATAGCGCTGCTATTTCCCGAAAATGATCGAAAAGCTGGTCTCAATTCTCCAACTTTTTGCTACGACTTCTATTCTCGGACAGCCTCCTAGCCCTCGCCATGCCGCTGATAAAAGCTATTATAAGGCCCGAACAGCTTTTCATGATCCTTAAGTCCTTTACGAATAATAATATTCAAGTATTGGACATCATTAGTTTTAACCACCACATTGGCACTTTCGCTGAGAGCCTCAAGATCGTACAGGGTGTGAAACTGTTCCCCAATCAATATATAAAGAATTGACCTTCTGGCGATCATGCCCAGGGATTTCATATATAAGTGAAATTCAGATTTGCCGATATCCCCATTTACAAAATCACTATGCAGAATTACCGCCGCCAGCCTACCACTTTGCATTTTCAGAATCGCCTGAGATTCTGATTCTGCCTCCTCTACTTGATAACCAATTCTCTTGAAGGCATCCGCCGCAGTAGTTTTAGCCTCGTCATCAGCTATAAGCAACAAGACTGTTGGAACATCCAGGTTTTTAGATTTGGCGCTAAACTCGCCACTCACAAGCCAACTAATATCAGGTGGCTCAGGTGGTGGAGTGTGTTTTTCTGCTATAGAAACTTCCACCTCGGGAAGAATCGGGGACTCTTTTACCGCAGGAATAGGTTTTTTCTGGATCGTAGCGGGTGCGCCTCCCATCAGGTCTGGGAAAAGAGAGTAAGCATCATCTCCACCAGATTTCTTCTCGTTATTATCAGTCATATCAGTATGGTTCCGTTAGAAAATTGCAGTTTATACTATTAACGATAGCATAACAAAAAAGGGGTTACAAGCATAAGCCAGTAACCCCTTTAATATTTTTGGTAGCAGGGGGGGGGGGATTCAAATCTCTGACCTTCGGGTACGGACCACCATGTGAGTGGTAATGACTGATTCTGCCAAATTCACTAGTAAAGTTGTTCAACTCGGTGGTTACCGCCGTAATAGAGTCACCCCATGATCACCTTAATGGTGCCACCTTGTGACCGGGGTAATGGAGCCAGTTGATGATCGCCTAATAGAGTCATTAGTAAGCGCTCCATGAACACCCTGCTGCACACATTTCGAGATGTTATAAAGTCAAGTGTGGTTTATTGAGTGCTTACGAGTCATTTAACGGTTTCTGATTTCCATAAATCCAGTGTATCCTCTCCGAATTTTATTCAAGTTAAATTTAGAGGAGGAAATGCACAAATGGGTAACAGGAGATTCGAGATGCATGAATATCGTCATATTATCACCAGAATGCGGCTTGGCGACTCAGATCGTCAAATAACAAGCGCTAAACTCATGTATTTGAAGACTTGACTTTCTTATGACAGGTTAGATAAAAAACAAAAAAGCAGGCGCCCTTGACGGTTATTTTTTTGGGGGCCTATCATCCAAAAAATAGCATCGAAGTTACGGTGCAGTTTGATATTAATGTTGCCCTGACAGCAGTTCTCGTATTTTGTTGTCCAGGATGTGGAGGACAAATGGTTTCTGGATAAAGTCAGTATTAGGAGAGTCTATCAAGGTCTCTTTCGTCATATCCTGTGGGTAGCCACTGACGAAAAGCACCGGCAGCGCCGGCTCTATAGCCCGAACTCTTGTCACCAGCTCGTTGCCGCCCAGACCTGGCATGATCACGTCCGTTATTAATAGATCGATTCGGCCATCTGCCTCCTTGTATTGGTCGAGAGCATCATTGCCATTTTCGGCGCTGATCATCTTGTATCCCAAACTTTCCAGGAGGGTGGCGGCCAGGGTTCGGACACTGCTGTCATCTTCTGCCAGCAGGATGGTTTCTCCGCCGCCCTGCATAGAAATAGCGCTTGCAGGCAGCGGCTCAATCTTCTCTTGTGTCCGAGGCAGGTAGATTGAGAATGCACTCCCTTTGCCCGAGATTGAATCAATGAGGATATGACCGTCATGTTGTCTCACAATCCCGTAAACGGTGGCAAGGCCCAGACCAGTGCCTTGGCCTAGAGGCTTGGTGGTGAAAAATGGGTCGAAAATTCGTTGGATAGTATCCTGATCCATGCCTTCGCCGTTGTCTTCTACCGTCAGGACAACATAATTACCGTTAAAGATCGTTCCTGCGGTATCTGCGACTTTTTGGTCAGAGGCAATAGCGGTATTGGCGGTGCGAATGATGACCACGCCACCATTATCGATAGCGTCACGGGCGTTGACCACCAGGTTCATCAAAATCTGTTCCACCTGGCCTCTGTCCATATTGACAGGCCAAAGTTGATCGGCCAGATCTAGCACTAACTCGACATCCTCCCGGATCATCCGGCGCAGCATCTTTATGAAGCCATTTATTAAGTCGTTGATATTGAAGGTCTCAAGGGAGATTACCTGCTTGCGGCTGAAGGTGAGGATTTGCCGGATAAGACCGGCTGCCTTTTGGGCGCTTATCTGAACGGTTTCCAGATTCTTTGCCAGGGCACTGTCCGGATTAAGGCCTAGGCGGCTGATCTCGGTGTAGCCGAGGATAGGGGTCAAGAGGTTATTCAAATCATGGGCAATGCCGCCAGCCAGGGTACCTATGGCCTCCATCTTCTGGGCTTGATGATACTGTTCCTCCAGTTTGAACTTCTCCTCCTGGATTCGTAATCTCTCGGTGATGTCACGGTCAATTCCCCGAAAGCCGCATACCTTGCCGTTCCGACCGATAATAGGCACGCCATTGGTCTCTATTATGATCTCTCTCCCGTCTTTATGCCGACAATTGCGCTGACAGCCATGAAAGATGCCTGCCTCATCCCGGCAGTGTTCAAAGAAAAGGTGGTGCGCCTCTGCCTCATCTGTTTTGAATAGCTGGGTAAATGGTTTACCTACCAGCTCTTCCGGGGTGAAACCATACATCTGCTTACAGAGAGGTGAACAATAGACAAACAGGCCATTGGCATCTATCTCCCAGACAAAATCGTTAGTTGTTTCCACCAGGGCCCGGAATTTGGACTCTGATTCAGCGAGAGAGGCCGCCGCCATTTTCTCCTGTCGGGCTATGCGCCATTTTTCACTTAGGGAGAGGGCCAGTTGATAGAGTTCTTCCGGGTCAAAGGGCTTTCGGAGGAAGAGAATCTTACTTGGGTCGCCTACCTTTTGGACAATCTCTTCTCTGCTTCGATCGCTATAGGCGGTGACGAAAACAAATTCAATATTTAGGTCAATTTGCCGGATTTGCGCCGCTGTTTCCATACCGTCCCAGCCCGGCGGCATCCGAATATCGATAAAGGCCACAGAGAATGGCCGCTCTGCCGCCGCAGCCTCACGAATCATCGTTAGAGCATCTTTGCCCTGGGAGGCAAATGTCAGCTCGAAAAGGGGGGCAGCCGGAGTGGCGGAATTCTTAACCGGGGTGAGTAGGATAGCCATTCTCTGGCCGGGGGTGTTTGCCTCTGTCTCGGGGAAGGTCAGGACGCTTGTATAGGCCTGCCATATTGCCTTGTCATCATCAATGACAATGATCTTACGGGAGATCTGTTCAGGTGGTGTCATGTTTTAAGTATAGTCGGTTGAGTTGGAGGTTGTAAAGAGGGAAATTTGGCGATAAATTCAGCACCTTGTCCCTTACCAGGGCTGCTGGCGGTGAGGGAACCGTTATTGGCGGTCATAAAATTAGCACAGGAGTGGAGTCCAAATCCAGAGCCTGATCCCTTGGTGGTGAAACCAAATTGAAATATTTTTTCGCTCTCTTCCGGGGTAAAGCCACAGCCCGTGTCCTTGATAGAGAGAACAACCTGTTGATGTTCAATGGAGGTGCTAATCGTCAGGCATCTTTCAGGAAGTTCAGCCATATCCATGGCCTCGTAACCATTTTTAATGAGATTAATGACTATTTGGATGACCTTTGCCTGCTCAATCTTGATCAGCGGGATTTCAGCCAGCTTTTTTTTGACCTCAATGCCACGATTTTTGATTGTTTCGTTGAGCATTTTCAGGGCATCTTCAATCACGAGATTGAGGTCAACCTCTTCATGGCTGCCAAGCAGTTTGGCATAACGCATCTGGAGGCCGATAATTCCTTCGATATGTTCATGCTGGGAGGAAATTCTGCTTAATTTTGTAATGGCATGGTCAAACTCCTCACGAATGGTGGCAGGAAGGAGGGTAATAATCTCACAGAGCCTCTCTTTCTCGGCGGTGGATAGTTGTTCGGGATTATCGAGGGCCGCAATAATTTTTCTGACAGGTTCCGTTAAGGAGGTACGAATAGGGCTCTGGCGCAGATGACGGCTGAGGAGGGTGGCGTCAACCTTTGCAGGTGTTATGGCGTTGCCAATATTGTGGAGAACTCCCACCGCCATCTCAGCCATCCCTGCTTCATGGGCCTGCTGGAGGAGCTCCGCCTGGGCCGCTTCGAGATCACGGGTTCTTTCCTGAACCTTGTGTTCAAGGGAGCGGTTGTATTCGTCAAGCTGGTTGAGAGAGAGCCGCAGTCTGGAGGTCATGGTATTAAAGCCCTCGGCAAACTGGGCAAATTCTTTACAGAACATCTGGTCAATAGTGATCTTATATTCGAGGTTACCCTCGGCAATGAGTTTGGTTCCGGCGCTCAGGCGGCTGGTTGAGCGGATAAAAAACCGGCTGAAAAATAGGGCGACCAGCAGGCCAATGATAAAGAAAATGGCCGTAATGCTCAGAAAAAACAGCTTCATTCTGGACATTCGTCCGGTCCAATCCTCTTTCGTCCGGTTGATTTCATTGTTAAGTCTTTCCAGTGAGAAGCCGCAGCGCAGAACTCCCAGTAATTGTTTGCCGCTATGGACTGGGCCTATTATCTCCATGACCGGTATATATCGGTCATTCTTCTCCATCCGGCCTTTAATGACTTGAAAACCATTATTAGGAGGGCCTGCTGCCAGGCTGGTAATATTCTTTTTAAGAATGGCCATAGCCTCAGCGGTAAGGGGATCTTCCAGGGTGAGACCGATCATATCAATTCTATTATGGGCGATCACCTGGCCTTTGGCGCTCATGACCATGGTGTAGATGATCTCAGGATCGTTATCGACGATCTGGGCCATCATATTATTCAGGAAGGTATAATCGTAGCCAGCCATTGCCTGTTCGGCGCTCAGGGCAAGGCTTCGAGTCATGGAAACAGCCCGATCTTCAAGGCCCTGGCGCAGGAGGAGGATCGTGCGCTCAAGCTGGGCATCTCGAAATGTGGTGATTTCGCTAAAGAGAAAGATGCTAATGGTGGGGAAGAGCAGACAGAGAAGTATCAGGTTCATCAGGATCAGATGCACCTTGATGCTAGGCCGTCGGTGGGCGGCAAAAAAGCTGGTTGTTGCTTGTCTCGACAAGATTAATCCCGTTGGTTTTGGAAAATTAAGCTATTAATCATAGACCTGACTCCTTGTAATAAGTCAACCAGAATGTTTATTGAGTGTTTTCCCTAGTTGACGGTTCCCATCGGAAAGTTTATATTGGCGGAAGTAGAGTAGTATTTTTTTATTTTTCCCTCGGTGACATAACCTGCCATGAGCGGTCGATTCTCCTTCATCTCCTTCACCATATTCCTTGTCATTACCGCCTTTTTACTCGGCAACGCTGGCAGAACAGAGGTTGTCCTCCCCTCTCATGGAGAAAAATTTTACTATTTTAATCCTGATTCGCCCCAGAGTAATATGGCTCGTTTAAAGGGGGCGATGGACTCTTTTCTAAAAAAGGCCAACTTTCCTGTCGCTTTTACGCCGTTTACCAGGTTCAACGACTTTGACCGTCTTACCTTGGATATGCCGCCTAAGTTTGTCTTGCTGCCGCAATGGTATTTTCAGGAAAACCGCGATAAGATGCAGTTTGTGCCGCTCCTTGTGCCGACTAGAGATGGACCAAGTTCTTACCGTAAGGTGTTGTTGACCTCAAAACAATCGGATATATCGCTCCAGACTCTTTCCCAAAAAACCCTTGCCATGACCTTTATGGGAGACAGAGGCCGCGCCCGGCTCAACAGACTTCTCTTCGCTCGGCATCAATTGAGCGTTGATGATCTCAATATTGTTATCACACCCAAAGATTCTGACTCCCTCTTTGCCTTGGCCTTGGGGCAGGTTGATATGGCGCTGGTCAGCAAGGTGAATTTGGATAATATTGCCCGGATAAATCCTCGGATATCAGAGGCCGTTAGACCTCTGGCTCAATCAGAGCCCATTTCTCTGCCGATATTGTGTTACCTAAAGGGCGGGCTTTCTCAAAATAAAATTGACGAGATAAAAAATCTCTTTTTAGCAAGTAACAGCAAGACAAATCTTATTATGGAGATGTTGGAATTCGATGGCTGGCAAGAATACTCTAACTAGCATATTAGTACCTTGCAGATTGTTTCCGTGCTTTTTTAGAAAAGAATTTATAAGGTGCTTATCCCTTCTCTTTTCCCGAACGGGGTTCGCCTTTCTCTTTCTGGCGTTATCTGTCCTCCCTGCCGGGGCGCAGGAGGGGAGAACTATTGCCGTGCTGCTCAGCAGTTCTGAACAGGTATATGCGAATACGGCTACCTCATTTAAGGCAGAGGCAGGCGCTTCTGTCCGCATCTTTAATCTTCAGGGTGATATTAAAAGGAATCCCTCACTCAAAGGGGAATTGTTGGCCGGCGATCCGGGATTGATCTTTGCCCTGGGAGCCAAGGCCGCCTATGTGGCGAAATTGTGGACGAGGAAGAGGCCGGATATCAAGGTTCTCTTTGCCATGGTTCTTAATTGGCAGAAGTACGGTCTGTTAAGGGGACAGGATAATATTGCCGGTATTGCCGCCGAGGTTGCTCCGGGAACTCAGTTTGTTAATTTGATCACCTTTGTGCCAACGGTCAAAAAAATTGGTGTTATCTACAGCGCTAAGAATTCAAGCGATATTATTGCAAAGGCTCGAAAAACCGCGAAATTACTAGGGCTGGAGCTTATTGCGGTGCCTATTGACCGCCCTGGAGAATTTCAGGGTTCATACAAGAAGATCCGCGGCCAGATAGACGCCTTCTGGGTTTTGAATGATCCCATCACCTATAGTTTGAATAATATGGCCTGGATTACCGTAAAATGCATCAAGGACCGGCTGGTCTGTCTTGGTCAATCGAAAAATATTGCCGAAGAGGGCCTCTCCTTTTCAGTGGGCATCGATCCCAGGGATGTTGGGAGCCAGGCAGCCTCACTGGCCAGAAACATTCTGGACGGCCATCAAACGATTAAGGAAATAGGGGTGATGCCACCCTTGGGGACAAACATTTCAGTTAATTTGAAAACAACCAACAGGATTGGTCTCAAAATCAACAATGTCGCCTTGAATATGGCTACCACAATTTTTGGTGAGTAGAGAGGGGGATTTCTAAGATTGAAAAAGGTGGGGCGTTGTCTTGCCTCAGGAGGCCAAGTTCTTGCGACCTGTCCTCTAGTTGATGGGGGGGCACCGGTTTGGTGAGATATGCTTGGCATGCCCCGTTTCCATACGCTTCAACAATATTGTTATTGTCCTGTAGTGCCTTACCATAATAATCTTGATCTTCTTTGTGGCTGGATGTTGGTCTGTTTCAATTGCACGAATCTTCCTGAGGGCCTCCTGCCCATCGAGCCCTGGCATCATGATATCGAGGCAGCCGAGATCGTAATGTTCATGTATCGGAAAATCAAAGTTTCTGTAGAGTAAATGTTGGGTTTCGCTATGCTCAACGCCAACCTACTGGGACTACGAGGGAGTTGCAGTTAACCGTCTGTGTGGGGTGCAATACAAAAAAGTGAAATGTAACAGAAATGAACGTCCAACACCGAACATTCAACATCGAATTATAAATCAGCGACAAAAACTTATTGCATAATTAATCGACACATCATTGCCAAACAACTGTAAATACGGTTTTTGTTTGTTTTTGTTCCATTTGATGTTCGGTGTTGGACGTTAAGTTTTTATCTTGTACTACAAAATTTATTGCGTTTTCACGATTATGTCTTGCACCTGTCTGTGTTTCTGTGGCTAATAAAAAGCAGTTCGCCCGCCAGGGCGTAATGTTCTTTTTCGAGGAGGGCTTCTTGGAATTTGCGCAACGGGTCACGCCACAGCCCGACACAACTTCCATCAGCAAGTGACGACAGATAGACTCGTCTTCGACAACAAGAGTTGTCATTTTTTTCGTCCTCGTTCTTGATTTATTAGCCAAAATGTTTGTCTACTGTGGCAATTCGGCTATGAATTGGCGGCACAACCTGATCATCAATCCAGACATCCAGGACAGTTGGTCTCCCAGAGGCAATAATATCATCAATGAGTTCCTGGGTCAGGGGAGTATCTGTGTCGATCTTGATACCTCTTGCCCCGAGACCTTCCGCAATTTTGGTAAAATCTACCCGAGTAAAACGGGAGGGAAGTCCCTCTGGTATGGGTTTTTTAAAGAGACGGCGGCCATGATAGACCATACCCAGCATTGCGTTATTAAATACTACCCATATCACCGGCACGTTATTTTCAACGGCGGTGGCCACCTCAAAGCCATTCATCAAAAAAGAGCCGTCACCAACCATGGCAATTATCGGTCTATCCGGTACCGCAAGTTTGGCGCCGACCGGGGCGGCCACAGCATATCCCATTGAGCCATAACCCAATGAGACAAAAAAAGAGTAGGGTTTGCGGATCACCATATAGCGGATGGCCCAGGCCATGCTGGTACCAATATCGGCAAAATAGATGCTGTCGGCTGGGAAATAATGCTGTAGTTCCATGACCAGTCGTCTCGGATGGTAGAGGTTCTCACTGGCGCTGTTATCTTCCTTTATGATGGAGTGTTTTCCTTTTAGTTTCACCAATCGCTCCACCACTTTCGAGGAAGTGCCTGCCGTACTTTGAGCCGAACGTTCGTCAACAATGGCTTTACTGAGCTCCTTAAGGTTCATCCGGGCATCACCAACCAGACCTACAGAGGCGCAGTAATTCTTGCCAATTTTTTCGGTGTCAATATCAATATGGATCAGATGGTCAGCAGGGCCGATCCGCTCATCCCAGCCGCTGGTCATCATTTCGCTGAAACTGGTGCCAACCCCCAGGAGAACATCAATATCTTCCCCGGTGATATACTCTTTTGCCACTGGGTTGCCGGCAAAACCAAGGACCCCAAGGGAGAGAGAGTGATCTTCGGGGAATACGCCTTTAGCCTTAGGCGATGTGGCCACCGGAATCTGGAGAAGCTGGGCCAGTTCAAGGAGTTCATAGGCGGCCCTTGACAAGACGACCCCCCACCCTGCAATGATAACCGGTTTCTTGGCCTGAACCAGGAGCTTAGCCGCTTTTTTGACCGCCTCTTTATCAAAGAGACGGGTTACGGCCATGAGAGTACAAAGTCCCTGGTCGATGACATCCTTTTTCATCAAATCGGTGGGCAGGTTAAGATGGGTTGGGCCGGTGGGGCCGGTCATGGCGAGACGGACTGCCTTTTGCAACATGTATTGGGCCCTGCTTTCGGTGATCAGCATGCCGCTGTATTTCGTGAAATTACGAAAGATATTAGTGATATTCATCCCTTCAGCGCCAGACTCCTGGATTGCTCCTTTGCCGAAGACCGAGGTGGCAACCTGACCGGTCAGGGCCAACACCGGTACGCAATCGGCTGAGGATGAGGCCAGGCCGGTGATTAGGTTGGATGCCCCCGGCCCGGCTGTAGCGGTACAAACCCCAAGTCTCCCTGAGATTCGGGCAAACCCATCGGCCATAAAAGCAGCTCCTTGTTCATGTTTGGTAACAATTGGTTTGATGCCTGCCTTGTTATCATGGATGGCCATATTAAGATCCTCAATGGCCCCGCCCGGTACTCCGAAAATATATTCAACGCCTATTTTTCCAAGGAGATCGATCATTAAATCTGCAGTGTTCATGCATGGTTCCTTTAGGTTAAACCATTAAATAGTTGCATTTCAATAAACATTTTAAAGCTAGCTGGTATGATCCAAAGCAATCACTGTCCCCACCTCATTACAATAGCTGCATAGTGGTACCCCGCACCAGGTGCGCACATTACAATGAGATCGCCATTTTTAATTTTATTTGAAGTGACGGCTTCATGCAGGTTGGCACCAATGGAAGCACCACCCATGTTCCCATATTTGTGTAATGTGATATGTGTTTTATCTTTACTGATATTAAATTCTCGACACCAAGATTCAACGAGTATTTCAGTGGGATTATGGCAAATAAGGAAATCTAAATCAGATTCACAGTAACCAGCCTTTTGTAAAGCTTTCTTAGCTACCCGAGGCGTTTTGATTGGACCTGATTTTTTTATTTCTTCCAGCCCTCCGCCATCACGGTCGATATAGAAGTAGATTTTTTTTCTGTTCTTTTTGAGAAAGTTTTCTGATTGGTATTCCTGAATAAGTCTACGGGGGAGCCGATAATTACAGCCTAGTGCCCCCCAACAACTTCCATCAGTTTCAAGATGAACACTTAAGATGCCTTTTCCTTCAGTTACAGGCTGTATAATCAGTGCAGCGGCCCCATCTCCCAGTAACATACAGCTTCTTTCTGTATAATCTGCTACGGCTGTCCATGTTGCCGATGCAACACAGGCAATTGTTTTGTAGGTACCTGACTTTATCAGGCCATATGCGATAGTTATCTGTGAAAGTAGTGAAGTACAGGCACTTTCAACATTAATCGCAGCAGCCTTTGTGGCACCTGCTTTAAATTGTAACATTGCTGCATTGCCCGGCATTGGTTGGTCTTGGAGTGTTGGGCCATCTAAAATCAACTCAATATCTTCAATGTTTATGTTAGCATTTTTAACAGCTGAGAGTAGGGCGTTGGCTTCAAGATCAGAACCTGTTTCTTCTTTTGAGCAAGTTCGTCGTTCTTTAACTCCAGAGTTATCCAAAAAATCGTCAAAAGGAGGTAATGAGAATTTCTCAAACCATTCATTGTCCAATACTTTTTCGGGCACATAAAGTCCTGTCCCTATAATTCCGACACCTGTTAAGTTGGTTTTACTCACACTTTTCTTCATTGAATTGGTTGTAATTGGCAGTAAATGAGGATGATTTTAGCATAAGTGGCTTGTCAATCATCAATCTTGCGTAAGCGCTCAACAAACCACACTCTTGAGTTTATAACATCTCGGAATCAACAACCACGCTTAAAAAACGTGGTTTGTTTTCGACCTGTAAGGCCGTTCTCAGCAAAACCCAAAGGGCCTTGCTGAAGTAAAACCGAGCTATTCCCACAGTTTTTTATTGTTTATTTGTTGTCTTGATACTTTACGTATTTTTTTATCATTTCAGCATCTATACCTAGTCGGTCCTGAAAAAGCCACTTACTTTCTTATGCCGTACCGGCATATTCCTTGTGGGCAGCCAATTCCAAGTTGAATAAAAAACATAATAATTGTGCCAGCCACTTGACTAGCTTTCTAAAATCCATTCCGGCAGCGCTCAAGATGGCATTTATCTGGTCTCCATCTTCTCCTTTTAGGCGGTTTCTATCCATGCGATGTTCTTGTTTTAAATGACCAATGCTTGGCTCAACTGCTGCACGACGTTTCATCCAACGCCATAGACTTTTGGAGGTTCGACCTCTCCTGACTTTATCCACATGAACATTGATCTCCCCTTTGTAATCATGCCCCCGGTAATCTCGATCCACAAAGACATACTCAGGCTTCTGGGATAGCCGTTCAACTTGATCCAAGGTTTGCGCTAAGGTGTGACCATCATAAGGATTACATGCATCGCCATTGCACCGACAAACCACCCACCCTTGCTGGTGGTAGCGATGCTTACCTTACAACCAAACTCATATTTCTTATGGGCTTTACCCTTACTGATACACTCGACATGGGGTTCATGAACACTGTAAACTTTATTCTTATCGTTTCTTTTTTGCACTCAGATAGGACTCGCGACTTATAGAAGATTTTTACGTTAGTTATCCGGTGATGAGCATTTTCTTTGAATATCCCTTATCACTCGCCCTAGAAA
>CAYTNB010000062.1:0-13415 GCA_964439085.1 uncultured Desulfobulbia bacterium
GTTGCACTGGCATTCAATCGGCTCTTTCAACTCGTTAAGAACGTCATTAATCTTGGTGAAGGGCCCGGCTAGAAAGATAATCTGGATCAAACGGGCCAAAGGAAGAAATGGTTGTTGTAGTCTAGCTAGGGCAATCTTATGTGGTTTATTCATCGTGTGGTTGACCTCTTATGCAGTTAATGGTATCGATATTCGAGAATTAAAGGTACAGTGCTCAACTGCGAATTATTAATCCTTAAATCTAAAGATGTAAACCATAAATAACGATGAATAACTTGAAGAAGCAGGCCCTTACTGAGCACCTGGCTGAATTACGGCAATGTCTTATTGCGGTGATCATTGCTGTAATTGTCGGCTTTGCCGGGGCGTATTATTTTATTGAAGATATTGGCTACTGGTTTTTGGCTCCCCTCTACAATGTGCTGCCCAAGGGGAGTAGTCTCATCTTTACGTCCTATCAAGAGGCCTTTTTTTTTACCTAAAATTAGCCCTTGTTTGTGGTATTTTAGTGGCCAGCCCGGTAATTTTTCTCCAGATCTGGCGTTTTGTGGCTCCGGGTCTCTACAAGCATGAAAAACGGGTTGTCCTGCCATTCTCATTTTTGTCTGCTCTTTGCTTTTTGGGTGGAGTGGCCTTTGGTTATCTGGTGGTTTTCCCGCCTGCATTCCGTTTCCTGACTAGCTATAATACCTCGTATCTCAGTCCAATGCCCACGGTAAAGGAATATTTCTCCTTAAGTCTCCGTTTGCTGATTGCCTTTGGCTTTATCTTCGAAATGCCGGTTTTTATGGTCTTGCTCGCTAAATTAGGGTTAGTAACTACTTCATTTTTAACCAAAAATCGTAAATATGCCTTTCTGTTCTCCTTTGTCATTGCCGCTATTGTTACCCCAACCCCCGATGTGGTGAACCAGGTGATGATGGCAGCCCCCATGGTTGTCCTCTATGAGGTGAGTATAGTGGCAATCTGGCTTTTTGCCCGTAAGCCGATAGCGGCTATAACGGCGGAAGAAAATTGACAGTCTAGCGCCACTCTGTACTTCGAGAAACAGAGTGGTCGACTTATACTGCCATGTATTGTCGAAGGCCTGCCATTCCATTCATACCCAACTTGACATCCTCCCTACTTGAACTTACTTGTTTGTCTATACAAGAAAAAATGAAATAGCATCGCCTGGATCTTTGTGCACCAGAAAGTGTTGCATCTCACATCTCACATGTGATTTATCGCACCAGCCAATGGTGTTACGGCTTCTGTTGCGTAGTGCCGCAGTGCGCTGACAGTCGTGTTCTGTTGGCACATATTACGGCGCACTGCGGAAGCCCTCATATTTCGACACTTTATGGTGTACGAGGCCCCAGGAGGCTGTCAATTCCCAGACATCCTCCTGGGAAATACAAAAAGGAGACAAACATGCAGCACGATAAATTCACCTTGAAATCGCAGGAGGCCCTGCAAAATTCGCAACGTATTGCTGAACAGAATGGCCAGCAGGAAATTCTTGCGGAACATTTGCTAATGGCGTTATTGCAGCAGCCTGAAGGGGTTGTGGTGCCTATTCTACAGAAGATGGGAGCCAGTCCGGACGATATTACCACTGAGGCTGAACGGTTGATTGCCGATTTACCAAAGGTCTCCGGCAGTGGCTTTGGTCAGGTGGCTCTCTCTCAGAGTTTGAAGAGAACACTGGATAAGGCCTTTAAGGCAGCTGATGGTATGCAGGATGAGTATGTCAGTCAGGAACATCTCTTTCTGGCAATTATAGATGACAAAGGTTCTAAGGTGGCCCAATCCTTAAAAAATAAAGGGGTTAATAAAAATGATTTTATGCAGGCTCTGGTTACTATTAGGGGCAGTCAGCGAGTTACTGATCCTGATCCCGAGGGCAAGTATCAGGCTTTGGAAAAATATGGTCGAAATCTGACTGTTTTGGCCAAACAGGGTAAGCTTGACCCTGTGATTGGTCGCGATGATGAGGTCCGCCGGGTAGTGCAGGTTTTGGCCCGTCGTACCAAGAATAATCCGGTCTTGATTGGTGAACCTGGGGTAGGCAAGACTGCCATTGTGGAGGGGTTGGCCCAAAGAATTGTCATGGGCGATATCCCGGATAGCCTGAGCAATAAACAGGTTGTTGCCCTGGATATCGGGGCTATGCTGGCAGGCGCTAAATATCGGGGTGAGTTTGAAGACCGTTTAAAGGCCGTGCTGAAAGAAGTGCAGAGCCGGGCCGGCGAGATTATTCTATTTATAGATGAAATGCATACGATGGTGGGTGCCGGAGCTTCCGAAGGGGCCATGGACGCCTCTAATATGCTAAAACCGGCTCTGGCTCGTGGTGAACTGCACTGTGTGGGGGCGACAACTCTTAATGAATTCCGTACTATAGAGCGTGATCCCGCTCTGGAAAGGCGTTTTCAACAGGTCTTGGTTCAGGAACCGACGTTGGAAGATACTATTGCCATTCTGCGTGGTATTAAGGAAAAATATGAGGTGCATCACGGAATCAGAATTACAGATGCCGCCACTGTTGCAGCAGCTACGCTCTCAAATCGTTATATCTCTGACCGCTTTTTGCCCGATAAGGCTATTGACTTGATTGATGAGGCGGGTTCCCTGCTGCGTATTGAAATTGATTCCATGCCCACCGAGATTGACGAAGTTGACCGACGGCGCATCAAGATGGAGATTGAGCGGGAGGCCCTTAAGAAAGAGAAAGATACTGCCTCCAAGGATCGTCTCGTCAAGCTTGAGGCGGAGCTGGCCGATATTAATGAAACTTTACACAGTATGAAGGGGCATTGGACACTGGAGAAGGATAAAATTCAGGAGATCAGAAAGGTTAAAGGTCAGATTGATGATGCGAGAATTGAGGAACAGCGTGCCGAGCGGCAGGGTGAATTAAGCCGGGTTGCAGAGATTCGTTACGGGGTGATTGCCGATTTGGAGAAGCAACTATTGGCAGCCAATGATCAGCTACAGGAAGTTCAAAAAGATCGTAAGATGTTGAAAGAAGAGGTCGATGAGGAAGATATCGCCCAAGTGGTTGCCAAATGGACTGGTATCCCTGTCGATCGTCTATTGGCCGGAGAGCAGGAAAAACTGGTGCATGCCGATGAACATCTGGCTGAAAGGGTTGTGGGGCAGGAACGTGCCATTACGGCTGTGGCCAATGCGGTGCGTCGTTCCAGAGCCGGGTTGCAGGATCCCAATAGGCCTCTGGGATCTTTTATTTTCTTGGGGCCAACTGGCGTTGGTAAGACTGAATTGGCTCGGACCTTGGCGGAGTTTATGTTTAATAGTGAGCATGCCATGGTACGTCTTGATATGTCGGAGTTTATGGAAAAACATTCCGTTGCTCGTTTAATTGGGGCGCCTCCCGGCTATGTGGGCTATGAACAGGGTGGTTATCTTACTGAGGCTGTGCGTCGCAAGCCATATTCAGTTATTCTATTTGATGAGGTAGAAAAGGCCCATCCTGATGTCTTTAATGTTTTGCTGCAGATTTTAGATGATGGTCGGATGACCGATGGTAAGGGCCGTACGGTGTCATTTAAAAATACTATTTTGATCATGACCTCAAATTTGGGCAGTCAGTTGATTATGGACATGGGTGGCAAAGAGTCCCCAGAACTTGCCAAACAACTTGATGATCTGTTGCATCGCCAGTTTAAACCGGAGTTTTTAAACCGTATCGATGAGATTATTACCTTTCACAGCCTCTCTAAGGATCATCTTATTCGAATTGTGGATATTCAGCTTGCTGACTTGCAAAAGAGAATAGCTGAGCGTAATATCCACTTGAGCTTTTCCGATGGTGCCAAAGACTTTTTGATTCAGGCCGGATTTGATCCATCTTTTGGAGCAAGACCCTTGAAACGGGCCATCCAACATTATGTCCAGGACGCTCTGGCGATGAAGATATTGGATGGGACCTGTAAGGAGGGTGACAGCGTATTGGCAGAGGTTGCTACTGGTGGTGAGGGCCTGATGTTTCAAGAGGCAGTGAAGTAAATAAGCGTTACGCATAGAAAATATTTTAGCCACAAAGAAAAAAGATGTGGCAA
Source organism: uncultured Desulfobulbia bacterium (assembly GCA_964439085.1). GTDB lineage: Bacteria > Desulfobacterota > Desulfobulbia > Desulfobulbales > VMSU01 > JAADIV01. Next base: position 4,065 of record CAYTNB010000062.1, read on the forward strand.
TTTTTGTTTCATGTATCAAACGGGGGGCTGCGTAGGGGCCTGTCTACAGTCACCTGCGCAAAGCATCATTCTTTCTTATTGCCCCGGTGGTTAAACATCTAAAAGATACAGCCTGTATGGCAGCAAAAAACAGCCTTCCTGGATCCCCGATAAAAACATTCGGGGATGACGGTTGTCAATGATATCGTCATTCCGGCATGTTGTTAGCCGGAATCCAGTGTTGCTTCTTTAATGATATGAAATAACGGTATTTTAAATTAACTATAAACACCGAAGCAATATGCCCTTTTCTGTGTGCTTCTGTGGCCAATAAAAAGGAAATTAATAATAAGTGGTAGATGACAATAAAACTAATAAACTAATATCCAGTCTGCGTCAAAAAACAGAGAATTGTTACCAAAATCGTAAAATGTGTTGTTCCGAATCAATTTTGTATACCTTTAACCAAGGGCTGCACGGCGGGCTGACTGATGAAAAGGCCATTCGGTTAGGGGCTGGGCTGTGCGGGGGCATGGGGGCTGGTGGCGGTTGCGGGGCTTTAAATGCTGCGATCATGATTGTTGGTATGTTACTTACTTCAGGATCTGGTGGCAATCCAAAGAAGAAAATAAGGGCGGCAACGGCAGAATTACGGGAAAAATTCCAAAAACATTTTCAATATGAAAAATGCCAGGATTTGACGAAGTCTCAAAAAGGCAGCCGCCGGTCCCGCCTTCGGCATTGCCAACAGATAACCGGAACCAGTGCCGAGCTGGCAGCAAGGATTATCCTTCAGAATCGCCCGGAATTGGCCGATTCTTCTGATCAGGAATTCTTAGGAAATTATGACTCAAAAATAACTGGTTTGCTGAAAAACATTCTACATTTTTAAAAAAACTTGAAATGCCTCACTGCTTGTGCCTATAATAAGATAAATGGGTTATTCGGGGGGGGCAAATATGTCAGGTTCTCGAAGGCAAAGAACTACATCTGCGGATTTAAAAAAAAGCAGCTCTGTCAGATTTCTTTTATCGACCATGGTTGTTTGGACGATCCTGATTGCTATCGCTCTCGTAGCCGTCTATGGTGAAATTAGCTTACCCATTGATATTACAGACTCTTATGTCTCTACTTCCTGTTTTATTCTCCTCTGGCTTGTTGGACTATTAAGTCTGCGAGCTATCCGGCAGCGTCTTCTCTCTGATTTTAAATTCCGACATATTCTAAATGGTCATGTCTTAAAGGCAAAAGATGAATGGGAGTCCACCTTTGATGCAATTCCCAATCCTATTGCTATTATCGGTAAAGATTATACCATGCGGCGGGTTAACCGAGCCATGGCGGACAAACTTGGGATGCGGCCCGAGGATTGTGTCGGGCAAAAGTGTTACAGATACATTCATGGCACAAATAGCCCCCCTCCAGGCTGCCAACAGGCCCAAATGTTTCGTGACGGCGAGCCATGCATTCGAGAAACTCACGAGAAAACGCTTGGAGGTGATTTTGTTATTTCTCTGGCGCCGATCTATGAGAATGGTGACATTATCAGCAGTGTGCATATTATATATGATATTACTGATAGAAAAATAATGGAAAATGAACTGAGGGTTAATGAAGCCAGGAAACGTTCTATTTTGGAAGGTGTGGGGGAGGGGATATATGGCCTGGATTTGCAGGGTAAGGTGACATTTGTAAACTCGGCAGCCTGCCGTTTGTTGGGATATAGCGCTGAAGAGCTCGTAGGCCAAAGCATGCATCAAATGATTCACTATCAACGGCCATATGGTACCCGGCATCCGGCGGAGAAATGTCCGGTGTTGTCCACCATGTTGCAGGATGAAGTCGTTAAAGTCAAGGAGGACATATTCTGGCAAAAGGGCGGCACAAGCTTTCCGGTAGAATATATGGCCAACCCTGTTTATGAAAATGATCAAGTATCCGGTTGTGTGGTAGTTTTTGACGATATCTCTGAGCGTAAGAAGTTGGAGATCGAACAATTAGCCAGTGCCGGTCGACGTGAGAGGAGAAAAAGGTCCCGGAGTCTTAACGTCCTGGCGGGCGGAATTGCTCATAATTTCAATAATATTCTTATGGCCGTTTCGGGGAATATTGAGCTGTTGCTCTACAGCTTGCCAGAGGCAAGTATAAAGGAGCGGATGTTCGCCAATGCTGCAATGGAGGCTTCCCGTAGGGCTGCTGATTTTAGCACCATGATGCTCTGGTACGTTGGTCAGGGTAATATCAAGTGGCAGATCATTGATATGTGTGATGTTGCCATGGGGGCAGAAAATTTTGTTAGGCCGGAAGAGCTTATGGGATGTACCATCGCATACGATTGTGGTTGTACTACAGCAACAGGAGGTATTTCTGAGCCTTTGATGTTCAGGGGAGATGACAAACTGATTAGGCAAGTAATCACCCATCTGGTTAAAAACGCCGCAGAGGCGATGGCTGAAAGGCCGGGCAAAATAGAGTTGCGGGCAGGACGTCGGGTGGTGGTCGAGGGAGAACTTGATGTTTCGTATATGGAAGAGAGTCTGGCGGCTGGTGATTATGTCTTTCTGGAGGTCGTGGATTTTGGCACAGGTATGGCCGAAAAAGATATTGAATATATATTTGAACCTTTTTATACCACGAAATTTACTGGCCGGGGCCTGGGTTTACCCTTCATACTTGGTATCATTCGCAGTCATAATGGTGGAGTGTATATGAAAAGCGAGCAGGGCAGGGGAACCACGGCAACTATTTTATTCCCGGAGGAGGTGGTAGGCATTGAGGACGTTTTGCCATCCTCTACAGGCACGGCTGTTATCAATGCGCCCCATGGTGATTACCACGGCACGGTTCTATTTGTGGATGATGAAGAGTCGTTACGTGAATGCAATGGCCGCATGCTACGTTTGCTTGGCTTTGAAGTCTTAATGGCCGGGAATGGGCCAGAGGCCCTGGAGGTGTATGATCAGAATCAGGATATTATTTCCTTGGTGTTACTTGATATCGGCCTGCCTAAAATGAATGGATTTGAGGTTCTCTCCCGTCTGCGTGAAATTAATTCTGCGGTTAAGGTTATTATTCACACGGGTTACCCGCTGGAGACCATTGCCGATAAGGTCAAACTGAATGATGCAGCTGGATATATTCAGGAACCATTTACCATGAAAGAATTGCGGCCAGTGCTGGATAAGGCACTGGCCGCAAAATGAGTCGATCCGCTCTAACTCCCTCTTACGCAGATAGTTAGAGCGGCTGGCTTTTTTACTCAGGTTTCATCCAGAGCCGGTACTATCTTGTTGAGCCACCAGAAGAGCACAAACGGCGTGACCGCCACTGCAAGCGCCCCGAATAGGCCCTCTTTGAAAGTCTCCATATTAGTGGGAATTACGGGCATATGGTAGTGCATGAAGCCGTTAAATGAGAGCGAAAATGACTGGCCGCCGATGACTACATTCCAACGCATCATGAAGACGCCAAAGAGCACTAGGGAAAGGGCTATTATCAGCCTTCTGATCGTGGGTTTGGGCAAAAGAAGCATGACAAAGGGAATAAAATTGCCAAAGACGTATTGCAAGATGAATATTTTGAAAAAATCTTCTTGAAACATGACAGACCGTAGGATATCCCATGATTTCATCGCTGTATAGCCTCGGAAGATCATATCCAAAAACTCCAGGGAGATGGCAGCAATCAAAAAACCGATGAGATAGCGTTTGGTCTTAACCATAACATCCATCTCTACTCCGCCTAACTCCTTAATTGATTCATCTCCACGTCCCCTGGCCATAGTGGCCCTAAATTTCTTCCATTCCATGACAATGATATAGGTCAACATACATAGAGCGATGCCGGAGACAACAGCACTCATGATAAAAATTACTGGCATGAGCGGTGACATCCATAGTGCATTGGCCTTCACCGATCCGAAGATAAAACCGGCATAACCGTGTAGGAAGCAGGCTACAGGGATACCGATACCGGCCATAATGGTTACGGCTCGTTTGTCAAGGGCGACAGCCTCATCACTGATGTTATAGGCTCCCAGAGAAAGGACATTGTAGATCAGCCGCTGGAAACTGTTGATAAATCCTGTTTTGTCTTTAAAATAGATAGCTTGTTCTACAAAATATTTGCGATAGACAAACCATATTTCAGTTAGCACTATAATTGCGTAGGTGGAAAAGACGATACCAAAGGCGGATATTGCCGATGTGAAATGGGGCGTAAACATTACCTCCATACCCCGAAAAGGCTGCTGGAGGTGGAAGAGCAGAGGCATCATGGCCACCGGTAGCAAGGCCAGCGAAAAAACGAGAGAAAAACGAGCGATGGTGCGTAGATCCTTTTGGCCAAAAACGTGATATAGCGAGGACAAAACAAATGCCCCGGCCACAAGTCCGGTCATATAAGGGTAGAGAACGATTTGGATGCCCCAATATATATATTCATTGGGATAAACGTATAGTTCTTTGGTTGTCCAACTTAAGCCGTGTACGATTAGTTCAGGGGTCATTTTTTCACCTCACTTCCTCATCCAGGCCCAGATAATAGACCTGTGGCTTGGTGCCATATTCATCTTTCAGTATGCCAACTCGCTCAGTCTTGATGATTTTGGTGACTGGATCATTGGGGTCTTTCAGGTTGCCAATTCGCCGGGCGCCGAAGGAACAGGCGTCAACGCAGGCGGTTTTCATCCCCTTGCTTATGCGGTGATAGCAGAATGTACATTTATCGGCGACCTTGTATTTGGGGTGAAAAAAACGCGCCCCGTATGGACAGGCCATAATGCAATAGCCGCAGCCAATGCACCAGGTGCGGTCAATTAAAACAACTCCGTCATCGGTCTGGAAACTGGCTCCTACGGGGCAGACCTGCACGCAGGGCGGATTATCGCACTGGTTACAGAGCTTGGGTAGGAAAAAGGCTTTGTTTATATCTTCTGGTTTGATTTTTTCGCCTTCAACTACCGCACTGGTGAAGCCGTCCCTGCCTCCCATGGGGCTGTCGATATGTTCCTTGCCGTCCTTGGTGATTACATATCTTTCAACCCAGGTTCGAGTGACGGGTAAGTCGTATGGCACTTCATTTTCATTCTTGCAGGCCTTGACGCACATGCCGCAACCTACACATTTTTGGACATCAACTAAAAAAACCCATCTTGTTTTGGAGTCTCCAATAGAAGCGTGGGCCTCGGATGGGTTCAATATTTTAAAGGCAGATAACGGCAGGCTGGCCGCAATAGTGCCGGTAAAGGCTGTTTTTAAAAATTTTCGTCTGCTACAACTCATTACATATCCTCCAGGCTGGGATTATGGGGGTTATGGCATTCAACGCAGTCTTGGCTCGGATTATGTGTGTCTGGGTCAATGGCTGGTAAATCAGCCCTGTTGCTGAGTAAATATGGCAGGCTTGCATGACAGCGTAGGCAGAGAGCCCGACTTTTATCAACGGTAAGCGTCTCTGGATTGTCAGGATGATCGATGGCTGGGCCGTGGCAGTTCTCGCACTGGATAATCTTATGAGGGGACGCCATGATACTGTCGTAATTTTCAGCGTGACATTCCTGACAATACTTACGCCCCTTGTATTTTACCTTAAAGTTACGCCAGTCCTGCACGTCACTTTTGCGGTAATAATTGTAGGTAAAACTCTTACCGTGAACTCCAAAATCAGCGGGAACCATCTTGGCTCTGGCTAGTAGGAGAAGGGCTATGGCAACGATTGCTACTGCAAATGGTCGCCAGGCATGGTTCTTCATACAACACCTCCTTTCAGTTTGTGATTTTACCTAAATCGTTTTCCAAAAATCTTGACAAGGCATTAAAATTATGGCATCAAAAGTACTACTTTGTGGGATCGGGGGACAAGATACGAGGTTGTGGAAAATTTCGCAAGTATTTAATTAAAAAAAAATTAGACATGGAATAGATATGGCGCAGTCGCTTGAATCCCTTGAAGAACGGGTTGTATGGATGGCGGACGAATTGTTGAAGCTCAAGGAACAAGTGAGTGATCTTAACACTCGCTTAGTGAAAATGAGTACTGCTATTGGGTCTTCGAAACTGCCAGGTCATGAAATGGAAGTCGCCCCTGAGTCTGGCTCTAATAATAAGCAACAGGCGGGTAAATCATGGAGTCGGATGGGGCAGGAAGTGTTGATGCCTCGAGTTGCGGCCGTTTCATTTATGATGGTTGCGGCACTTTTGCTTCGGACAGTGACGGATAATGGAATATTGCCCCCACATGTGGGTACGTATATTGGTTTGCTCTATGCTGCAACCCTAATTTGCTCTGGTGCCTGGCTTTATAATCGTCAAAGCCGCTTAGCCTCAGTTTTTCCTGCCTGTGGAATTCTACTGTTCTGTGCGGTACTTTTGGAGGGACACTCCAAATTTGCCGCTTTGGGAAGTGTTGCGACAAATGTTACTCTGTTACTATCAACCGTGGTGGCAGGAGCGATCGCTTTGCGATATCGGGCCAAAGCCTTACTTTTTCTAACGGTATGGGGAACCTCGATTTCCGCTTTCGCCATTGATTTTCCCAATCCACATTTTCTACTTTTTGGACTTTTGATTTTAACGAATGCCGTTTTGGGCCATTTGGCTAAAAGACGTGAACTAAGTTCGGCTCTACGTTGGAATACACTCGTCCTGACTACCCTGTTTTGGATGACGTTATCCTTTAAATTGAATTTTGCCCTCATAAAGCGGTCGGCTGATCTTCCGTCTGTCAGTCTGAATTTCTTCCCGCTCCTGCTCTTTCTCTTCTGGGCCTTTTATGTCTATACTACGTTGTGGACTATACGCGCAAATAGAATGGCCCATGATATTTTTCATCGTACTTTGCCGGTAATTGTTGCCGGTGGCACTTTCTTTGCGGTCTATGCCGTAATCATTCCCTGGCTCGGTGGTGAGCTTATTTTGGGGATTTCGGCAGTTTTAGCTTCAGCTCTTTATATGGGGCTAGTTGCCTGGCTGGCTAAAAAACATGGAAAATCAACCAGCGGCAAGGAATTTGTATTGGCGGCTATTTTATTATTAGTGCAGGGACTGCTGCTCTCGGCGCCAGGCTTTTTGGCTATGCCCATAATGTTAGTGGCGGCCACTGTGCTGCTTGTTCGCTCAAAAACCTGGCAGAGCTCGGGCACCAGGGTTATCGCCTATTTATTCCATTTGGGTATTGTTCTTTGGGGAATCGCCATTGAAATTTTCACGGTGGCCTCAACACCTTGGGGATATGGGATAGCGCTCAGCTCTTTCTGGGCGGTTTGCGCCTTGTGGGCCTATCGTTGGTGCCGCAAGAATCCTCCGGGGGCTGGCCCTGGATTTTTTAAATTTATTGATGGTGACGATTCAAGTGGTGTTGTTTTGCTACTGATTGGCTTGTATCAAGTTTATGTAATGCTGCGTTTCGCAGTCTTTGGCATAATTTCAAATACCATGACAGATTATGCTGCTGCCTTCTATTGCGCCCGAAGTATTATTTTAAATTTGGGGGTAATCGTATTAATGATTATGGGGTTGAAGTTGCGTAATAAAGAAATTCTTGTCATTGCCGCTCTGCTGGTAGTTGTTGCCGCCGCCAAGGTCTTCCTCTTTGATCTATTTAGAACAGCGGGCTTGCCCTTGGTCTTAAGCGTGCTGACCTTTGGAATAGTAGCAGCGGTAAGTTCAGTAGTAATGAGGAAATGGGGGCAGACAGGTAGGTCAGTCCCTTCGGGTTGAGAGGCAAAATGGGGCAAACAATCATAATTCTATTACTCATGAACACTCAAGAGGCAACTTGTAGTGGTCAGTTTCCTACACCTAATATGAGGCTTGTTTGGGGGACGTTGTAAACTGTAGGATACGCTGAGGCACGATGCTCTGCGTGCCTCAGCGTATTACTTCAATAATTGGTATCTCCCACTGCGGAATGCGGCACCGCCGAAGATACTTACTGCCGCACTCCTTCTGCCGCCAGCGCACCATGGCTGCGATCCGCACTTCCTTAATCTCCGGCAGGTGAGTCTGCCAGAGGGCAATGCCGGACTTTGATAAGCTGGCAAGCCGCAGACCGGCCATATTCTCCATAAATATCCTGCCGTTATTAATCCGCATTACGAGTCGCCCCCCCGCCTTGAGGGAGGCAAGGGCTGTGTGTATTGGATTCCCCGCAGGTAATGACCCGGCAAAACCGATGTCGATATCACGCAGGCCAACTATGTCGTAACGGCTGCGAATAAGCTTACCGGGTTCTTTGTTTATTACTGCCTGGCGATCTAATATAAAATCACCCCTCATCTTCCGGACAAAGGGATTGGCGCAATCGGTGCGCTGCCAGAGGGACAAGGTCTTGGCTGCTCTGGTCATGGCCACATAATACAAGCGGCGTTCCTCTTCAAGATCAGATGATTTATCCTGTTGATTTTGGCCTCGTATACGATTGTGGTCGTGGCGATGTCCGCTTGTCTGCCAACCACCGTCAATAATAAAGACGTGGTCAAACTCCAGGCCCTTGGCAGAATGGACGGTGGATAAGAAAATACCCTGGCCGCAACTATTCTGCCGCCGTCTCTCTGCCAGACCCCCATAAATATATTCGGATAATTGCCCGGCTGGCAGCTTCCGGTTGCCGCATTCCCCCTGCCAGTCGGACAAAAGCTGGGACAGCAGCATTTGCCAAGGGTTTTTGGCGGCATCACCTTCTTTGTTTATATTTTGTAGTAGTTCATCTGCCTGCACCAATTCGTTATGGCGTGCATCCAACTCATCTAAAAAGGTGGCGATCTCTCTGACCCGGTGCAGGGGAGGCATGCTGCCCGCCATGCTCAGTTCCACCGGGATATTTTTCTCTTCACAAACCGCCCGCACCGGCCCCAGCTCTCCCCAATCCCTGGCCAGAACTGCGCATGATGACCATGCCATTCCTGCCTTTAATTGCCGCAGTCGTAACAATTCTTCAACCAGCGACCAGGCCTGTGTTGTGGCGTCTTTTACCTTAAAACGTTGTACCCGGCCCAGGCTCAGGGGGTCTAATCTTTGCCAATTACCGCCCTTTGGCAGGCTGCGGCGCGCTGAGTTGATGGTCAGGTTTTTGTCACCCTTCATGCGGTCATGGTTATGACTTATTAATTGACTTGCGGCGGCGATAATATGGGCACTGGAGCGGTAATTATCTGTCAGATAGTGAATTTCCGACTGATAATCCTCCTGAAAACGCTTGATAAAGGCGATATTGGCACCCCGGAAATTATAGATATTCTGGTCATCGTCTCCTACCGCAATGATGGTAAGCTTTTCGTCCTGTTCGCTGGATTTTCTACCGCTGATGGCCGAGATAAGCTCGTATTGGAGTTGGTCAACGTCCTGGTACTCGTCAACCAGAAGGTATTGCCAG
>CAYTNB010000063.1:0-13365 GCA_964439085.1 uncultured Desulfobulbia bacterium
CAGTAATGGAAATAACATTGGTCGGAATATAGGCTGAAACGTCACCGGCCTGAGTTTCAATAATCGGCAATGCAGTCAAGGAGCCAGCCCCCAACTCATCACTAACCTTGGCAGATCTTTCCAACAAGCGAGAGTGATTGAAGAAAATATCACCTGGATATGCCTCACGTCCAGGCGGACGACGAAGCAGCAGAGACAACTGCCGATAGGCGACTGCCTGTTTTGAGAGATCGTCATAAATGATCAGGGCATGCTGACCATTGTCACGAAAATATTCGCCCATAGCGCAACCAGCAAATGCAGAAACATACTGTAGTGGCGCCGGATCAGACGCACAAGCTGCGACTACGGTGGTGTATTCCATGGCACCGTGCTTACGAAGCACTTCAACGATCAGAGCTACGGTAGATTTTTTCTGACCAATAGCAACATATATACAGTGAACTCCAGTTTCCTTCTGGGCGATAATTGCATCAACCCCAACCGCAGTTTTACCAATTTGGCGGTCGCCAATAATCAACTCACGCTGTCCCTTACCAACCGGGGTCATGGCGTCAATTGCCTTCAAGCCGGTATAACACGGTTCATGCACGCCCTTTCTAGCGATAACACCAGGGGCAACAACCTCAATCTTGCGAGTCTCTTTGGCAGTGATGGGGCCTTGACCATCAATCGGTGCACCCACACCATCAACTACCCGGCCTTCCATCTCGGGGCCAACTGGCACCTCGGCAATCTTTCCAGTTCTTTTAACTGTATCACCTTCCTTGATGCCCTGCACAGAGCCTAGAACAGCACAACCAACATTGTCAGCCTCCAGGTTCAAGGCAAGTCCCAGAACACCATTACTGAACTCTAGAAGTTCCATGGCCATGCAGTTCTCAACACCATGTACCCTGGCAATACCATCACCAACGGAGAGGACGGTTCCGGTCTCACTCAGATCGACTTTATTCTCATAGTCTTTGATCTGGCCCTTGATTATTTGACTGATCTCTTCGGCTTTAATCTGCATTTTAATTATTCACTCCCTTAATAGATTCTTTTAAACCAAGCAGTTGGCTGCTAAGACTACCATCCATTACCAAGTCACCAACCTTTGCAACAATGCCACCTATAATGGACGGATCAACCTCTGATGCCAAAATTACCTTCTTGCCGGTTATCTTTTCCAGAGTCGCCTGTACCTTATCCTTAAGCTCCGCCCCCAATTCCATGGCCGAAACTACAGTTCCCTTACAAATATTTCGTTTTTCATCAACCAGGGCCTGAAAAGCCTCGGCGATATCCGGCAATACTGCCGCTCTTTTTTTCTGGACAACCAGATTCAGAAAATTCTTGATTACCCCTGTAAACCCCATGTTCTCGACCAGGTAATCCATAACCTTAACCCGTACGTCCAGCGGGTAAACTGGATTGGTCAAGCCATCCTGTACCTCGGGATATGCCTTATATGTCTCAGAAAAATCATTCAAGGCCTTACTATACTCGTCAAAGGCATCTGTTTCACTGGCCACCGAAAAAACAGCTTTGGCGTATCTATTCGCTAAAATAATATTTTTCATGCCATTGCCCCCAATTGACCAAGATAATCTTCAACCATCTTTGTCTGATCGGCCTCGGTAAAATCTTTTTTAATAATCTCCGCCGCCATTGCCGCCGCTTGTTCAGCAACATCTTCACGAAGCTGCTTTTGGGCCTTGCCAAGCTCATTCTGCACCGATGCCATGGCCTTTCGCTTTATATCTTCAGCGCTGCGCCTAGCATCGCCTATAATTCTTTCTTTCTCAGACTCAGCTTGCGCCCTGGCGACCTTAAGAATACTTTCAACTTCCTGATCAATATTGCTCAGTTTGGTCTCATATTCCTTATATGAACTTTCTACCTCAGCCCGACGTTCATGCAAATCTTCAAATTGATTGGAAATTGCAGTGCGCCTATCAGAGAGAATCTTGCCAATGGGCGGAATAACGTACTTAACTAATATCACCACCAAGGCCGTAAAGTTCATGCACCGCAAACCAAAATCGACAAGTTTTGCATGACTAATTAACTCGCGGTGTCCCTCGCCATGCTCTCCGGCATAAGCGACAGCCGCCACTGCCAAACTGGTCAAAGCCAGCGCCAGTGCCAGTTTAACTTTTTTGCTTCTTAAATTCATTCTCACACAGCCCTCCCTAATATCTTGTTGGCCATATCGCCTGCAAAGCTATCCAACTGCCCCTGCAACTCAACTTTTGCCTTCTCAAACTGACTACTTATATCCGCCAGACCAGCGTCCTTTTCTTTATCCGCTTCAAGACGTACTGCCGCCACCTCTTCAGAACTATTGCTCATAGCGATGCCTCGTATGGCTTCAAACTCATTTTTGGCCTTATTTCTTGTCTCTGCCAGTTTGCTATCAAATTCGTCCAAACGTAACTGAGAATTTTTTTCAAAAGTTTCAATATCGTTTTCCAGAGTAGAAACTTCTTTTTTTCGTTCCTTAAGCACGGCACGCACGGGCCGATATAAAACCGCATTCATTACGGCAATTAAAATCAAAATATTAATGATGTGAATCCACATCGTAGCATCAATTGTAATCATCCTGAAGCTCCTTTAATTGTCTGATAAAACCTTATCTTTTACTACGTTCTGCGCCCAATTAACCTGTCCCTGCTGGACGATTTATGAATCACCATTCAGGCAAACATGAAATTCTTTAGCAGATAAAATTTGGACTGTCAACCACTTTGTGATTTATGAATCATCCCGAAAAAACAATAATGGTGGGGAATTTTACCTATGTTTAGAAAGACTATAATCTGAACCACCTCCCTAACTCCCTCGCTCGGAAGACGTTCAGCGTTAATATGATCAAGAGGCTGGCAGAATATATAAAATGTACTTCTGTTAGGAATAAGTTCATTACCCTCCAGGAGGTGGTGAGTCAAATAGCGTTGTTAAATATTCATAATTTAAGCCAACTGCGCCGCTACAATGTCATACACCTTCCCCAAGGCCTCTGGCAATCTATCAACCATTGTCCCGCCCGCCTGAGCCATATCTGGTCGTCCACCACCACCGCCACCTACCAAGGCAGCCACCTCTTTCACAATTTTTCCTGCCTGGCATCTCCTGGTTAGATCATTGGTGACAATAGCCAACAAGGCTACCTTACCGTTTAATTCGCCCCCCAGCACTACAACCCCGCTGCCTATTTTATCACGCATCCGATCGCCAATTTCCCGCAAAGTCTTGGATGTATCCAGAGTTATATGCGCTGCGACAACCTTTATGCCCTGTACATCCACCCCCCCAGCCAACATATCATCAAGACTGGATAATGACAACTTGGCCGTTAGGCCAGCAACCTCCTTCTCCAACTCCTTTTGACGCCTTAATAATGTTTCAATTTTATCTGCCAGTTCAGCTGGTGTCGTCTTCAGCCTCTCTGCCAGACCGGCTAACTCCGAACTTGTTTTCTGGTAGTCTTCATAGGCTGCGCGCCCGGTGATAGCAGTAATCCGGCGTACCCCGGCAGCAATACCGGTCTCGCTTATTATCTTAAACAGGCCTATCGCACCCGTGGCCGCGGCGTGAGTCCCACCACACAGCTCCGTACTAAAATCGCCAAAACCTACAACCCGTACCTTGTTTCCATACTTTTCGCCAAAGAGGGCCATCGCCCCTGATTTTTGGGCTGCTTCACGATCCATAATCTCAGTAAGCATCGGAATATTTCGCCTGATTGCCTCGTTTACCAGTCTTTCAATCTCTGCCAATTCCTCTAAACTCAGGGCGGAAAAATGGGTAAAGTCAAAACGCAGCCGCTCTGCCTCCACCAGGGAACCAGATTGTTTGACATGGCCCCCCAGAATTTGGCGCAATACCGCTTGCAAGATGTGCGTGGCCGAGTGATTAGCGGTGATATCATGACGGCGGCCAGCGGTAACCTGCAACAGCACCTCGTCCCCCACTTTAATCTCTCCCTCATCCACGCTGACCTTATGCAAAAACACCCCATCGGCAGTCTTGACCGTATCCAGCACCCGCCCCCGGCCATGCGGCCAGCTTATCTCACCCTGATCACCAGTCTGGCCGCCAGATTCCGCATAAAATGGCGTGCCAGTACAGGCCACCAGTATACATTCGCCGCTGCCACCCATTGCTGCCGTCTGACCATCTTCAGTAATCATCGCCTTGATTTCAGAAGCGCCATTTAGAGTTTCGTAACCCCAAAATTCCGTCTTTCCGGCCAAAGCGGCCAAATCTCGCAGACCAGGAGCCGTTTCCGGCAAGGCACCCATACCAACCTTGCGTGACTGGCCGCGCTGCTTATCCATGGCCAGATTGAATCCCGCCTCGTCAATGGTAAAACCCTTTTCCAGGGCCATATCCCGGACAATATCCACCGGAAAACCAAAGGTATCATACAATTTAAAGATAAAATCGCCCGGCACCTTTAAGGACTTGCCAGCCCGCAGACTGTCCAATTCCTCAGCCAACATGCTCAGGCCGTTATCGATGGTCTCCAGAAAACGTTCTTCCTCGTTATTCACCACCTTACCCAACAATTCCGCAGCCCCATCCAAATGAGGGTAAGCCGCCAGCATTTGCCGGGCAACAGCCGCCGTAACCGCCGCCATAAATGGCTTTTCAAGCCCAAGGGAACGGCCATAACGAATGGCGCGCCGCATAATCCGGCGCAAGACGTAGCCCCGCCCCTCATTAGAGGGCAGCACCCCGTCCGCCACCAGAAAGGTGGTAGCCCTGGCGTGATCCGCAATTACCTTCATCGCCGTGTCGGTCTTTTCATCAAGCCCGTATCGTACCCCGGAAATATCAGAAATCTTGCTGATAACCTCCGTAAATATATCTGAATCGTAATTAGTCTTTTTGCCCTGCAAGACGGCAGCGATTCTCTCCAGACCCATGCCGGTATCAATACTAGGCTTGGGCAATGGTGTTAATTTACCAATGGCATCCCGCTCAAACTGCATAAAAACCAAATTCCAAAGCTCCAGAAAGCGATCACAATCACAACCTAACTGACAATCTGGCTTGCCGCATCCAGCCTCCGGGCCTTGATCGTAATGAATCTCCGAACATGGCCCACATGGCCCAGTATCGCCCATGGCCCAGAAATTTTCCTTTTCGCCCATGCGAACAATACGCCCATCCAAAAGGCCCGGAACCTTCTCCCAAAGAGAAAAAGCCTCGTCATCATCATCAAATACTGTAATCCAAAGTTTTTCTGTCGGAACTTCCAACACCTCGGTCAGAAACTCCCAGGCATATTTAATGGCCTCTTCCTTGAAATAATCACCAAATGAAAAATTTCCCAGCATCTCAAAAAAGGTATGATGCCTCGCCGTATAACCTACATTCTCCAAATCGTTATGTTTGCCACCAGCCCGTACACAACGTTGACAAGTCGTTGCACGGGAATAGTCCAGCCTCTCCTCGCCAGTGAAAACCCGCTTAAACTGCACCATGCCGGCATTTACAAACAACAAGGTGGGGTCATCCTCCGGTACCAGTGATGAACTCTCCTGCTGGGCATGGCCACGTTCTGCGAAGAATGCTAAAAACTTTTCTCTAATCTCTTTGCCGTTCACTTTTTATTTGCCACTCTTCTTTGGTTCAGCATCAGATTTTACAGCCACCTCTTCCGGTGCTGCCGCCAGACCAAAGCCCATCCGTACCTTTTCTGCAATTTCGGCCACCATCTCCGGACGCTCCTTCATGTAAGTTTTGGAGTTTTCCCGGCCCTGACCAATACGCTCACCATTATATGAGTACCAAGCCCCGCTTTTATCGACAATATCCTGTTCCACCGCCAGATCAAGCAAGTCACCTTCCCTGGAAATACCCTCGCCATAAACCACATCAAACTCGACCATCTTAAAGGGAGGCGCCAGCTTATTCTTCACAACCTTCACCCTGGTACGATTGCCCACAACCTCCGTACCATCTTTAATTGCGCCAATCCTTCTGATATCAAGACGCAAGGATGAGTAAAATTTCAAGGCGTTGCCACCGGTGGTAGTTTCCGGATTACCATACATCACACCAATCTTCATTCTGATCTGATTGATAAAGACTAAGGCTGTATTAGTACGATTCAGAACACCGGCCAGCTTCCGCATTACCTGGGACATCAGACGGGCCTGCAACCCTACATGGGAGTCGCCAACATTTCCATCAATCTCGGCCTTGGGTACCAGGGCGGCAACGGAATCCACAACGATAACATCCACGGTACCACTACGCACAAGGATTTCAACAATCTCCATGGCCTGCTCACCATAATCCGGCTGAGAAACCAGCAAATCATCAATATTAACTCCCAGGCGGGCAGCGTACTGGGCGTCCAAGGCATGTTCTGCGTCAATAAACGCAGCCACACCACCCGTCTTCTGACATTCAGCAATAACATGCAGTGCCAGGGTGGTCTTGCCGGAAGATTCCGGCCCGTAAATCTCGGTAATCCGTCCCTGGGGGATACCACCAATGCCCGTGGCAATG
Organism: uncultured Desulfobulbia bacterium; assembly: GCA_964439085.1. Lineage (GTDB taxonomy): Bacteria > Desulfobacterota > Desulfobulbia > Desulfobulbales > VMSU01 > JAADIV01. The sequence goes on from CAYTNB010000063.1 coordinate 6,514, forward strand.
TCCAAACTCATGGAGCTGGTGGAAATACTGGCCCATGGCTCCACCGGCCCGGAGCCCATCCGCATGATAGACCCTTTGCCGAATTGTTTTTGAATCTGCAGAACCGCAGAATCCAGGGTTTTTTTACGATCTTCGGAGATTGCCATATTCAAATCCTCTCTTAATTTATTTTTTTGCCACATATAAGCTGGATACCAGCTCAAAACTTAGATCCCGACTCAACTGCGTTACCGGTATTGTTTCTGGTCGGCATCATGTACCGCTTCAATGTCATGCCGATATCCAGTACCGCTACGCGGTTTAACCGGACAATCCCGTCGTTATCAGCCGTTACCCCTAACAACCCCCAAAGGGTGTCCCATGGCCTCACGCTGAGCGGTGTATTTCTGAGCCACCTGGCGGGCAATACCTCGAATTCGGCCAATATAACGAGTGCGTTCCGCCACACTGATTGCCTTTCTGGCATCAAGCAAATTAAAGGTATGTGAGCATTTAAGGCAATAATCATAGGCGGGCAAGATAAGATCCTTCTCCAGCAACCTATGGGCCTCAGCCTCATAGGTATTAAAAAAATCGATCAGGGCCGGAACATTGGCCTCTTCATAATTAAAAACAGAAAACTCTCGCTCCGCCTGCTGAAAAATATCACCGTATTTAATCTGCTCATTCCACTGAATATCATAAACGGAATTCACGCCCTGCAAATACATGACAATCCTCTCCAGACCATAGGTAATTTCCGAGGTAACAGGGTATAAATCCATACTACCGGCCTGCTGAAAATAGGTAAACTGGCTGATCTCCATGCCGTCAAGCCATACCTCCCAACCCAGACCGGAAGCTCCCAGGGTAGGCGATTCCCAATCGTCCTCCACAAAACGGATATCATGTTCCAGTGGATCCAGATTAAAGCGCCGCAGGCTGTTCAGATAAAGCTCCTGCACTTCCTTGGGTGATGGTTTCAAAACCACCTGAAATTGATAATAATGTTGGAGGCGATTAGGATTCTCGCCATAACGTCCATCAGTGGGACGCCGGGAAGGCTGCACATAGGCAGCCCGCCATGGTTCCGGCCCCAGGGATCGAAGGAGAGTTGCCGGGTGAAAGGTTCCAGCCCCCACCTCCATATCGTAAGGCTGTTCAATAACGCAGCCCTGATCGGCCCAATAGCGACTTAAATCCAGAATTATATCTTGAAAGTACATTAGTTTGGTTTGTTGGTTTGTTGGTTTGTTGGTTTGTTGGTTTAACAGACACCACACATCTAAGCCGCCTAAATTACCACAGGTAACAGACCTGGCAATAGTTTTTTTACCTTCGCACACGATCCAGGTCATCCAGCTTCACCTTGTGCCCACATCTTTTATTATTTCCCCCACCTGCCCACCATCCTACATTGTGGTAGTTATTATTCATTTGACAATGGGTAAAATTTGCGCTAGATAAAGCTATTAGTAATAAAAGGTTTTAATTAAATGGTTAAATTTCAAGAGGAAAGAGGCGTCGTTTATTACGACAAAAGGGGAAAAGAATAATTTAAATGGAGGAAAGGGGAATGATTAAGAAATTTTCAACCTTGGCCCTGGCGGCATTAATTGCCTTACCGGCAGCGGCCAGCGCCACACCCAGCACAGCTGATCTGGCGGCAAAAATTGACCAGCTTACCCAGGAGCTTCACCAGTTGAAGCAAGAAATGAATGACGTTAAGGACAACAATGAGGAAATGAGCAGTACCCTCGAAGAAAAGTCAGAAAAGTGGGATGTTGCCAGCCGTTTTCAGTTGTCAGGCGATTTCCGTACCATGCTTAGTTCGGTGGATGCCAAGGTGCCGGAGTATTACAATGCACTGGATGTATCAAGGGGGATTACCATGTCTGCAATACTGATGACAAATCCTACATACACAGGAACGACATTACCCACAACAGGAACCAGTAACTTTGTAAAAACATACGTTATACCCGCATACACTGGTGCTGGGCAGACATCGGCAACACGTAAAGGCGCATTTGCTTTATTGAAGAATGGTATAAATCCGTTCATCCCAGGGTATACCACCTCTTTACCTGCCGCAATAACCAATACGATGACCCAAACCACCAACGCTGCCACCGACTATAAAAACGATAGCCTGTTAACCAACCGCCTGCGGATCAATATGCGGGTCAAGGCCACCGAAAATCTGGAATTCAAGGGCCGTTTGGCCATGTATAAGGCTTGGGGCATGCAAAGCAATCCGGTGGACTCCACCTATAACAGCAATAACGGCGGCGGTGCCTTTATGCTGAACTCCGCTATGACCGGTTTTGACGGCGGGTCTACCCGCCAGCCCTCCAGCAATGCCTTGAAAGTGGATCGCGCCTTTATAAACTGGAATAATATCGCTGGCCAACCTATATGGTTTTCCATTGGACGCCGCCCTACTACAGATGGCCCCCCAGCCCAGCTTCGCCTTGGTGCTGACAAAAAGATGGCCACGCCGGTGGCCTTTATGGACTGGCCCTTTGATGGTGCCAGCGTCGGATACGCCTATGAAAATCTCTTCGGCCTCCCTGACTTTCCAGGTCGTGTTCGTCTCTGCTACGGCCGTGGTTTTGAGGCAGGTCCAGGTTCCGACGGCAATTCCAGCCTGAATACCACCGCTTTAAATGACGTAGACTTTGGCGGACTGAGTTGGGATGTTTATCACAAGGGTGACCGTTTCTTCAATCTCCAGGCCTTTGGCGCCTTTAACCTCTTTAATGTCCCCGATGGCGTAACCTTCTTGAACCCATTAGAATATGCCTTCTGGGAAGCAGATCAAAAGTCAGCTACTCCAACAAATAAATTTTACGATCCGTTGAATTCTGACAGAAACCTCAAACTTGACCGCGCCAATCTGGGTAATCTCTTCCACACAGATGCCGTCTACATGAGCAAAGTAAACAACCTGAACTATTTCGCAGCTGGTGGCTGGAGTCGTGCCGTCGGTCAGGGCAAAGACGAAATGGGAACCGGTCTCCTGACCTCATGGTGGGATGATCCCGAAACCAACGATGGTTACTCTGTCTACCTGGGTGCCCGTTATGACTTCCCGGATCATCCCTTCAAGGTTGGTCTAGAGTATAACCACGGCACCAAATACTGGATAGGTCTGACTCCAGGCAACGATGATCTCTACGCCTCCAAACTGGCCACTCGTGGTGATGTTTGGGAAGCCTATACCATCTGGAATATCCCGGCTGGTGAGATGATCAGCCGTTTCAGCAAGGCTTTTATGCGTATTGGAGCCCAGTACTACAAATATGACTACACCGGCAGTGGTTTCTGGCTCGGTGCCCCAGTCAAGGTCGATGAGGTGGCTAATGATCCACTTAGTGCACAGTTCTATGCACCCGTCGATCACATGACCCAACTCTATGTTTCCCTGGAGGCCTGGTTCTAGTTTAGTCATACCGACTTAAGCACCGGTATGATGTTTGACCGGAAATAAGCTCTGACGGGCCTTTAATCAGCCAGTCAGAAAAAAAGGTGCGGGGAATTTTCTTCCCGCACCTTTTTTGTTTTTGAGATACTTTTAACATTCGTATATGATCAGAAATGCAGGATGGGTGGAACGTAGCGACTTCCTAAATTCAACGTCGCAGTCTGCGCTTACCTATAGTTAAGCTGTTAACTTCTGCGTGTTTCAGTTTACCTCTCAAGGGGGTATTGAACTGAATATTTCTGTGGCAAAAATAATTTTTAATCCTGTAATTTTCCATGGCAAAACTAAACAGCCGAGCCACTGTCATTCACATCCTCTGCCAATGGCAGAAATCACGCTCGGCGATTGCCCCCTTCATTGAGCGCCATACCCAAGAAATGACCGAGCCTCGCGATCGACAACTGGTCAAGGCCATTGTCTTCGGGGTGCTCCGTAATCTGAATTATTTGGACTTTATCCTTGGCAAATTTTCCAAGCACCCATTGGCCAAAATGAAGGATACCGCTCGTGAGGCCCTGCGTAGCAGCCTTTATCAGATCATGTTTATGGATCGAGTGCCTGAATCAGCCGCCATCAACGAAACAATCAAGGCCTTAAAATCACAGCGGCAACCCAAATGGCTTACCGGTTTTGTTAATGGGGTTTTGCGTAATATTTGTCGTAATAAAGATAAAATCCCTGCCCTGGACGGTGCTCTGCCATTTGCGGTGCTATGTAACCACCCAGAATGGCTCCTTAAACGCTGGCTGGAAAGGTTTGGTAAACAGGAAACCGCCAATATATGCCGATACAATAATCAGCCAGCTTCCATATGCCTGCGAATTAATCAAAACAAAACCAGTCGTCCGGAATTTTTAGAGCTTCTGCGTCAACATAATTACAACGCCCGCCCTGGCCAGGCCCCAGAAGCCGTTTGGCTGCAAGGCGGCGGTGCCATCGAGATATTGCCCGGCTATAATGAGGGATTATTCTCTGTACAGGATGAAACAGCTCAACTAATCACCACCCTACTCGCCCCATTTACTGAGGGAAATTACCTGGATGCCTGTGCTGGACTTGGCGGTAAAACCATGGCCATGGCTCAAATGGTTCCAGCGGGTAGCACAATATGGGCTGTGGAACCGCAGAAAAACAGACAAAACCTGTTAAGTGAAAACCTGGATCGTCTTGACTTGCAGTGGTGCGACCAAGATCACATGCGAAGTATTAACTGCTTTGCCGGGACATTAAAGGAATTTACCGAGACTACTCAAATAAATTTTCAAGCCATTTTAGTGGATGCCCCATGCTCCGGGCTGGGAGTAGTTGGCCGCCACCCAGATATCCGCTGGAATCGGCACTCTGACGACCTACCCCGTTTTCAGAAAACACAATTAGCCCTATTACAAGACGCCACCCAAATTATCGCACCAGGCGGTATAATTGTGTATACTACATGCAGTATGGAACCAACAGAAAACGAAGAGGTGATAAATATGTTCCTGGAAAATCATCCACGATTTACCATAAGCACAGCCCAGGTTGTGCCAGAGCAGGCTTTTAATTATTTAGACGAGCAGGGCTTTTTGCATACCCGCCCTTCAGAAAACATCCAGGATGGATTTTTTGCAGTTCGTCTGACTGCTGCAAAAAGTTGAAACGAGGGTACAATAAATGACTCATAAAAAACAAAATTCTAAATACGCCAAAGACAAGCGGCATGGCCGCTCCAAGAACAAGGGCCGCCGAAGCAGCAGCCATGAGCGTCTTTTTTTTAAGAAGGGTAAACGCTCCATTAGCGATGACGATATTTTAGGGTTTATCATCGGTAACGACGGTGAGGCCAGTAGTACTGAAATTTTAAACGCCCTCGACCTTGGGCGTAACGACCGCAAGGTTCTCCACCTGCTTCTTAATGAATTATGTGACCGTAAGGTTCTTTATAGCTCAGGGACAACTTACACGGTCAAGAATATGGCCGATTATCATATTGGCACCCTGTCAGTAAATCCACGCGGGTTCGCCTTTGCCACCGTTGAGACCCCGGTCGGTCAAAATCCACAGGACGACATCTTTGTCGGAGCACGCAGTCTAAAATCGGCCCGGCATGGTGATCGGGTACTTTTAAAACTTGTAACCAGGAGCAACAAGCGCACCGAGGGACATATAATTAAAATACTGGCACGTGGAATTAGCCAGATGGTGGGTATTTTCACCGCCGGCGCACCATTTGCCATGGTGCGCCCGGAGGACAACCGTTTTGCCTTTACCGTCCAGGTTCCAGCAGCGGATTGTCTGGGGGCCAAAGATGGCGAGGCCGTGGTGGTTAAACTTGACCGCCCTAACGCCGATGACACTGAAGCGGGCTATCCAAAAGGTACAATCATTGAGGTGCTTGGTGATCCGGACAGCCTGAAGGTGCAGACGGAAATGGTAATCCGTAAATTTGAGCTATCCCACATTTTTGATCCGGCAGTGGAGAAGCAATTAGCTGGTATCAGTCATGAAATTATGCTAGATAATGACCGCCTTGACCTGCGGGACACTCTCCATATTACCATTGACGGCGAAACAGCCCGTGATTTCGACGATGCCGTCTCAGTTGATAAAACGAGTTCCGGTTACCGTCTGCATGTCTCCATCGCCGATGTCAGTAATTATGTCAAGGTCGGTACCCCGTTGGATAACGAAGCATATCGACGGGGTACCAGCGTCTATTTTCCCACCAGAGTTCTGCCCATGCTTCCAGAAACCCTTTCTAACGATCTCTGCAGCCTGGTACCAAATCAAGACCGCTACACATTTACCGCCATCATGGATTTTGACAAACAGGGCCGACTGCAAAGCAAAAAATTTGCCAAAAGTGTCATAAAGAGCCGCCACCGGATGACCTATAATCTAGTAGCCCAAATCATCATTGATAACGATGCCAAGGTAATAGCAAAATATCCCGGTCTGCTTACCCCTCTAAAATGGATGGAAGAGCTGGGACACCTCCTGCTCAAACAACGTCAGCAACGGGGCAGCATTGGTTTTGAACTACCAGAAGTCTATATCGAGATTGGTGAAGATGACGAAGTGGCAGGAATAAAGCGGCGTGAACGTAATTTTGCCCATCAAATCATTGAGGAATTCATGCTGGCAGCCAATGAGGCTGTAGCTCAAACTATTAGCGAGCAAAAATTAAAAGATGGCCTTTATCGCATCCATGAAACTCCTGATCCAATGAAAGTTGGCGATTTCTCAACATTTGCACAAAGCATGGGACTAGTTCTACCGGAAGACAGTGGCACTCCGGCCTGGTTCGGCAAGATTTTGGAGCTTGTAAAGGATACCCCCAAAGAATATATCATCAATAATCTCCTACTACGCACCATGAAGCAGGCCCGCTACTCACCTAATAACGT
>CAYTNB010000064.1:0-13081 GCA_964439085.1 uncultured Desulfobulbia bacterium
GGCTTCGATGTCTGCGCTTATCTGCAGTAGGCTCTCTATTCTCGGACAGCCTCCTAGCAATACAATAAAACTTATTTTTTGTAAAAAATAAGTTAGTGAAGACCATGCATAAGCGTAGGGCTTCGATAATACAAATTTTATAGTACTATTGCTTCGGTGTTTAAATAGTTAAAACATGCCGGAATGACGATATCATTGACAACTGTCATCCCCGAATGTTTTTATCGGGGATCCAGGAAGGCTGTTTTTTTGCTGCCATACAGGCTGTATCTTTTAGATATTTAACCACCGGGGCACTAACACCCCACGAGGGGGTATTAGTACCTTAAAAATTCTTTTCTAAAAAACAAGAAAACAATCGGTAAGGTACTAATACTTTGTGAAAAATAATGCTATAAAAATATTAGTAAACGGGGGTTTGATGAAAAATAATAGTTACATAATAGATGGACATGTGCATACTAAATTATGTCATCATGCTGTTGGCGAGATGAATGAGTATGCTGTTTGTGCTATTAATAAAGGGCTTAAGAAAATTATTTTCCTGGAACATCTTGAGGTTGGGATTAAATATTTTGAGGTAACCTGGCTTACTGAAAATGATTTTAAAGCTTATTTTGATATGGGGCATGAATTACAAACAAAATACCTGGGGACGCTAATAATTGGACTTGGAGTAGAGGTCGGCTATAATCCTCGGCGGATTTCTGAAACAAAAGATTTTTTGGCTGAACGTCAATGGGATCGAATCGGTTTGTCATACCATTATTATGAGCATGAGGGGCAGCATCTTAATATGCTAAGCCGCAAACCGCAAAATTTGGCAAAATTCTCTGAAATTGGAGCCGGGAAGGTGATTAGTGTCTATTTAGCCGGATTGTTGGCCGGTATCCGCCAGTTGCCGGTAACGGTGGTTTGTCATCTGGATGCCGTCCTGAGACATCATCCAGATGTATATTTTGATAAAGGTCACGAAAGGCAGATTCTGGAAATTTTGATCGAAATGGTAGAAAGGGGCATTGCGCTGGAAGTTAATACCGCTGGCTATGTGAGTCGCCATGAACCATACCCTAATATGAGGATTATTAAACAGGCTCAAAAAATGGGGGTGAAACTTGTTGCCGGATCTGATGCCCATCGCCCCCAGGATGTGGGACGAAATTTTGACAGGCTGGCTGAATTGTTTGTTTTTCACTGAATAACGGTTCATAATAGACATTTAAAAGCCTTCGAGAAGCTCAATCAGCGTTATTCTTATCACTATCTTTGACAACATATGGTTGGAGTCAGGTCGTGGTGTATTGAGATTGTTGTTACGAATCTGTAACCACGGTATATGCTTATGTTGGTGGTTGCCCTTTGATTATGCCTGGGATAAGTTTAAAAACATAAAAGTCAAATGGTAAAAAAGACAATATATCAACAAGATGAAAAAAGTCAGATCTTGATGGCATATTAGTTGCTTGATTGTAAGTATAGTTTCTGCTGCCACTTAAAAAACACTATCTTACAGGTGATTATTATGAAATCTGCACAATGTGCTATAAATCCTATGCAGACAGGGATTCATTCTTTGGAATATACAGTCATCGGTAGTTACATGAACGAGATAAGTCAACATCGTTTATTAACGAAGGATGAGACCAGAAAATTGACTATGCAGGTATATGAGAATGATGACCGACAGGCCGGACGTGCGTTGGTGGTCGGAAATTTGCGTTTAGTGGTTAAGCTGGTCATGAATTTTCAGCGTTATTGGAAAGATAATTTTTTGGATCTTATTCAAGAGGGTAATTTTGGTCTGGTTAAGGCAGTGGATAAATTTGATCCTCACAAGGGTGTGAAATTTTCATCTTATGCGGCTTATTGGATAAGGGCCTATATCCTGAAATTTATAATGGATAATTGGCGGTTAGTTAAAATCGGTACCACGCAAGCCCAGCGTAAGTTGTTTTATAGATTGAATAAGGAACGGAAGGTACTGGAGTCACGGGGGATCAAACCCGATAATAAAATATTGGCAAAAAGACTTGGGGTAAGAGTAAAAGATATTGTTGAGATGACTCAACGTCTGAATAATTGCGATTTGTCCATCGAGACACCTACAGGAGATAACTCTTCCAACCAACAAAAAATATCTTTAAAAAGCCTATCACCTGCAGTCGCAGACGAGGTAGAGGATAGCGAGTATACCGCCTGGTTTAGGAATGAACTGGAAAAATTTAGACAAAAAATGAATGAGCGGGAACAGGCGATTCTTTTTGAACGTTTGCTAAGTGAAGAACCTCGTACGTTAAGTGATATTGCCGGGCAATTTTCCATATCCAGAGAACGGGTGCGGCAGATTGAATCTGTTCTACTTGGGAAGCTTAGGCCTATCTTTATGTAGGTATTTGGCTGAGGCTGTTGAACTTCGACAAGATTAGCGAACATCTTTATGAAAAATTGGGGCAAACATATGGTTGTCTAAGTTCGCATCATCCACTCAATAAGCTGGTTGATGTGTACAACACCAATATTGGCTGGATCTCCGTAAAATTTACTTTTGGTTCTGCCGCCATTTCCCACGGCCATCTTTCTTGGCCTCAACCTGTTTGGGGTGAAATATTACCTGGCTCTGTTCAAATAATTGGATAATGCTGTCCCTAAAATCTCGACATGGTCGAATGGTTATATCCTTGGCAATTTCTATATCCACTTCACCGCGTTTATCAAAATGAATGGTCAAATTAACCGGACACGGCCCGTAAAATTTCTGTAAAATCTGCTTTAAGCCCTCAACCTTTGGCCTTGACATGCCATCGGCCTGTAGAACAATAGTTGTCTTGTCTGTGAATTTCTTTCTCGCTCCATGCAAACTGTCAACAGTGTCAGCAATGATCTTGGCGTCGTTTTCTTCATCTGTTTGCAACTTTCCCTGAATGATTAAAGGTTCGTCGCTGGTTAATAACTCAGAGCACTCAGCAAAAAGCCGTGGAAAGACGATTACCTCTATGCTACCGGCAAGATCCTCCAAGGTAATAAAGGCCATCCTTTCCTTTTTCTTACTTTTATGTTCCTTGTATGAACGAATCAGGCCGCCGACCCTGACCTGGTGCTCGTGTTTGCTAGCCGCAAGTACCAGTAGATTGTCATCTACCAATTCTCGTAATTCATGTTGATATTTATCCAGGGGGTGACCGGAAATATAAAAACCGACCATTTCTTTCTCTGCCGTCAGCAGCTTCTTATTATCCCATTCCGGGATGTCAGGCAGTGGAATTCCATTGTTTGGTTTATTAGCATCTTCGGGCAGCATACCAAAAAGGGAAATCTGACCGCTCTGTTTATCACGCTGGGCGGCTTGGGCCTGATCCATGGCCTGATCCATAATGGCAAAGAGCTGTGATCTTCTAACCCCTAAAGAATCAAAGGACCCGGCCTTTATGAGGCTTTCAATTACTCTTTTATTAACCCTGCGGGAATCAACCCTGACACAAAAATCTTCCAGAGATTTATAGGCCCCTTCCTTTTCCCGTTCCTCTATGATTGAATCAAGGGCAGCACCACCGACGTTTTTAACAGCGGCCAGGCCGAAACGGATTCGTTCATCAATAACGTTAAAGTCCTTGTCACTCTCGTTAATATCAGGTGGCAGAACTTCAATATCATGAGCTTTGCATTCATTTATATACAGGACAATTTTGTCGGTGTTAGTGACGTCGCAGGAGAGCAAGGCCGCCATGAATTGGGCTGGATAATGGGCCTTCAGGTAGGCCGTTTGGTATGAAATCAGAGCGTATGCCGCACTGTGGGATTTGTTGAAACCATAACCGGCAAATTTGGCCATTAAGTCGAAGATGTATGCTGCTTTATCGGCCGGGATGTTATTCTTCAGGGAGCCTGCCATAAATTTGTCTTTTTCAGCATCCATAACGGCCTGGATTTTTTTGCCCATGGCGCGGCGGAGAATGTCGGCATCACCAAGGGTGTACAGAGCCAGGACGTTGGCGATTTTCATGACCTGTTCCTGGTAGACGATGACTCCGTATGTCTCTTTTAATATGGGCTCAAGTTGGGGCAAGGGATATTTGGCTACCATCCTGCCGTGCTTGGTGTTGACAAAGTCTGACACCATACCACTTTCCAATGGGCCGGGTCGGTAAAGGGCTACCAGGGCGACAAGATCGCTGAAAACCTCGGGCTTCATATCAACCAAAAGCTTCCGCATGCCAGAACTTTCTAACTGGAATACTCCCAGAGCATCCCCCTTGCGAAGGAGCTTGAAGGTCTTGACATCGTCCATGGGAATGGCATCAATGTCCAGCCTTTTACCGAGAATTTTGCTAATTAGGATAATGGCCCTCTCAATTACAGTGAGGGTCTTTAAACCCAAAAAATCGAATTTAATCAAGCCGGTCATCTCGGTATATTTCTTGTCATACTGAGTGATAACCTCATCTTTGGGACCTCGGCAAACCGGCAGATACTCCATCATTGGCTTAGGTGAGATGACTACCCCGGCGGCATGGGTTGAAATGTGGCGTGGTAGTCCCTCAAGACGCATGGCGATGGTCAGTAACTCCTTAACCTGTTCATCTCGTTTCATTAAGTCCATGAGACGAGGCTCCTGCTCAAGGGCCTCGGGCAAGGAAATGCCTAATTGATTGGGAATCATTTTAGCAATGCGGTCAACCTCGCCAAAGGTCATTGCCAGTGCCCGTCCCGTATCACGTATAACCCCCTTGGCCTTCATGGAGCCGTAGGCCGCAATTTGGGAGACATGCTCTTCGCCACCGTATTTCTTCTTTACGTAGTCGATAACTTCGCCACGGCGCTCCTGACAAAAATCCACGTCAAAATCAGGCATTCCCTGCCGTTCGATATTCAGGAAACGTTCAAATATAAGACCATGCAGGATAGGGTCTATATTGGTTATGCGCATTGTATATGCCACTAGGCTGCCGGCGCCGGAACCACGACCGGGTCCCACTGGTATACCGTTGTCTTTTGACCAATTGATGAAGTCGGCAACTATCAAGAAATAGGCTGGGAATCCCATAACTTTTATGACCTCAATTTCCATGTCAAGGCGGGCGTTGTAGACTTTTTCATCTTCTTCGCTGAAGTCCATTTGCCCTTTAAGCCCAACAAGACGCTGCTCCAGTCCTTTTCGGGCCTGCTTCTCGAAATAGGATTCTCTTGTTTCTCCGTCAGGCGGAACAAAAATGGGGAAATAATTTTCTTTAAATTCCAGTTCTAGATTGCAACGCTCGGCAATGGCGACACTATTGACAATGGCCTCCGGGCAATCGGCAAAGTCTCGGCGCATGTCATCGGGAGACTTGAAATAGAGCTGGTCTGTCGAAAATTTAAAATGGCTGGGATCCTGCATGGTTTTACCGGTTTGGATGCAGAGCAGAACCTCATGGGCATAACTATCTTCACGGTTCAGATAATGGCAGTCGTTGGTGGCGACAAGGGGGATATCCAGCTGAGTGGATAATTCTTTCAGGCCGTTATTAACTATGCGCTGCTCTTCCATGCCGTTTTCCTGAATCTCCAGGTAAAATCGGTCTCCGAAAAGCTCTTTGAATTCTTTGGCCGCCTTGGTCGCAGCCTGTATATTCTTATTATGGCCAATTTGATATGGTACTTCGCCGTGCAGACAAGCAGAGAGGGCGATGAGGCCTTCGCTACATTCGGCCAGAAGCTCTTTGTCGATACGAGGTTTGTAATAAAAACCATCCAACTGGGCGGTACTGGCCAATTTTAATAAATTCTGATAGCCCGTCTTGTTCATGGCCAGGAGAACAAGATGATAATAAGGGATGTCGTCGCCAGCCCTTGAGCCTTTGAGTTTACGGCTTTTGGGGGCTATATAAAATTCACAGCCTATAATGGGCTTTAGGCCTGCTTTTTTGGCGGTAACATAGAATTCCAGAGCGCCAAACATAGTGCCGTGGTCGGTAATAGTAACGGTATCCATGCCATATTCCTTGCATTTGGCATAGAGATCATTAAAACGAATGGCTCCGTCAAGCAGGCTATATTGGGTGTGGACGTGGAGGTGAACAAAATTTGCGGCGTTGGTCATGATAATAAGTATGTTAGCCCTCAGGAAATACCGCTAGGTATCACGCAAGAAACTCTTTAGTTTGCTTGGGGTATTTTTGAATGAGCCATTTTAACAATTCGACTTGGTCACTGCCTTTAGCTCGACGGACTTGAGCTAGAAGTTTCAGGCAGGAGGGTCGTTCCAGGGTTAGATTTTATGCCCCTTCGTTGCAAACTGAGCAGATTGCACAAAGGTTTGCTTGATCGTCTGTTCCACCGATTTATCAACAATATGTCTAATATATAATCTTGTCTTTCTTTCGGCGTCATATGGGTGTGGCTCCCCGGCAACTGCACCGCACGTTTGGCAAGTGAATCCGTTTCTATCAAACACGAATGCTCTAGTTCCTTTTGAAATAGCACGTTCAAAAGCTGGTTGAGGCGTAGGGTTTTCCAAAATATATTGCCCCGGCTTCAAATCACTTCGGTCATTATGGGTTTGTATCTGGTAGCCTTCTTCGGTTCTTAGCTCTCTTAGCCGCCTTGCCCATTCAGTTATCCCACCAGCCACGGTACGCAATTCGTCAGAGTTCATAATCTTGCCAATAATGGCTAAAAAATGTTCTCTAAGTTTTGAGCGCGCACCTTTTTTCCTCACCATGCCAACTAACCAATGCTCTTTTTATAGCAAGTCCCACCTCACCTATCAAAAAACAAATATTCGGTTATTGTAAATTGTAAGTATATACCAGAAATAAAATGGGCCAACCAGTCAATTCACTTGGCTCGCAACTCGTATCCGATTTTTTGTATTGATTCAAGCTGTTATCTTCTGCTGAGGTAACTTCTCCAAAAGTGGTGGTGAAACTCCTGGATTCCCGCATGTTTTTAACAGCGATGCGGTGTCACGGAATCCAGAAAAGTTCAACAATACCACTTACCACCACTTTGGGAGAAGTTACCTGCTGAGTTTGACGGTATATTCAAGGCGGGCAAGTGATCTCAATCGTTATTTTTTAATGTCAAGGCTTTGAATAATTCGTTTGAGGTTAATAACTTAATCACTACTAATATACTTATACCCCTCATGGTGTATTGAACAGAGTCCAGGGTCTTGATTTATTTGAAGTCTACGCTCATCTCCAATTTATCTGGATTAGGCGATAACGCCCATTTCTTTTAAGGCCTCAAGACTAGTCATGAGGTCTTCTTCGCTGTGGGGCTCCAAGGTAACAGTGGGGCTAAGATGGTTGGTACCCAGAAATTCGAAAAGTCCCTTGAAATCAAAATCACCAAGGCCTATCCCCAGGTGCTCATCCAGATGACCGTGATTGTCGTGGAGATGCAGGTGGCCGAGCCATTTGTGCATGGCCGGGAGCCACTCCTGCCAAGGGCTATTGGCAAAGGCTATAAGGTGACCGGTGTCCAGACAAAAGCCAGCATTAGGTGAATTTAAGGCGGTAAGCATGTTTATATGTTGCTCTGGCTTTTTCTCGTAAGTATTTTCCAGCATTAACCTGCTATGCCTGCCCTCGGCCATCTTAAGAAGCTGCCGCCAGGTTACTTCGGCGTGTCTTGACCATTCCGTCAATTTATAACCGTGCTTATTATCTTCAAAATTAAGATGGCAAATAATAGCCCTGGGATGGAAGATATCAATTAACTTAAAAGCCAAGGCCATTTTATGACGAGTGGCCTCTAAAATATGTGGATCTAAGGCACCAGGCGCCAGATCAAAAAAAGGGGCATGAAGGGTGCAAGACAGAGAATGCTCCTGCAACTGGCGAGCGATATTCTCGTAATCTGCGGGCTTGCGGGTGTATAGAAATTCTCCCTCTAAACCGATTTCAGGTTGCAGGCCTTTCTTTATAAATATATCCAGCAGCCCGTCTTCCAAATGGCGAAATGGGGCGTTGACAAACAAATTATCTGAAGAAATTGTAAAAGACATGGCTGTGTTTTAGCCCTTAATCTATTTTTTTGGCTTCTTCGATCAACATGACTGGAATATCATCACGGATCTCATAAAGAAGTTTGCAGCACTCGCATATTAAACCGTCTTCTTGCTCGGTTAGTTTAAGACTGCCTTTGCATTTCGGACAGGCCAAAATATCAAGTAATTCTTTGCTAATCATCATCTTCTCCGCTCTCAATTTTTTATGTATATACAACCATCATCATTAATAACATATAAATATTTATCATACCATTGAAGAGTTTTCGATATGGAGATGTATGGCAATATGTTGAGGGGTGTATTGACTTATGTCAATATGAGATGATACAATATCGCTGTTGAGGTGAGTCCAAAATATGTATCTTTTGGGGCCGTGTTTTTTAAAATAATATATAATAAAATCTACTTTGTTATGTCCCTACAAAAACTTTTGATCATTGAAGATGAACAGGCTGTTGCCAAACAGTTGAAGTGGGGATTGGCCAAGGAATATGATATTTCCATTGCCAATAATTCTAAAGAGGCGAAGGAACTTCTGCTGTCTGGAATATTTCCAGTTGCTACACTGGATTTAGGACTTCCCCCGTTTCCTGACGCTACCAGGGTCGGTTTTGAGATTTTGGATTTTTGTGTAAAAAATATCGACACAAAGATAATTGTTATTACGGGTAACTCTGAAGAGAAAAACGCTGTAAAAGCTATTGCTGCTGGTGCGGTTGATTTTTGTGCCAAGCCAATAGAGCTTGATCTTCTGCGTACCATTTTGTCGCGTACCTTTCGGATTTATTCTCTTGAGGAGATAAATCGTACTAACCAGAAATTAGCTACCCCCAAATCAACTTCATTGTGTGGAATGATAGGGGTCTCGCCGGTTATGGAAAATCTTTTTTCCCGATTGCGAAAAATTTGCAGTAATAACTTTCCGGTTCTTGTTACCGGGGAGTCTGGAACGGGTAAGGAACTGGCCTGTCGTGCAATTCATGAGTTAAGTCCGCGCAGAAATTTTCCTTTTGTTATTATCAATTGTGGGGCTATTACTGAGAACCTGATTGAGAGTGAATTGTTTGGACATGAAAAGGGATCTTTTACCGGAGCTGTATCTAAGCAAATAGGTAAATTTGAGCAGGGTGACAATGGAACAGTTTTTTTAGATGAGATTGGTGAACTCCCAATGGCGATGCAGGTAAAATTGTTGCGATGTCTTCAGGAAGGAACTATTGAACGGGTCGGTGGCTCTAAAACCATAAAACTGGATATACGTATTGTTGCTGCTACCAATGTTGATCTTGAAAAGGCGGTCGGGGATGGGACGTTCAGGAAGGATTTATTCCACAGGCTGAATGTTATTCCGGTAAATCTTCCTACCCTTAGGCAGCGGAGCGATGATATTGTGGGGCTTGCCAACCATTTTCTTCGGGAAGAATCTAGGAATTTAGCAGTTGGGAAGGTGCACTTTTCCCCCGCAGCTATTGCGGCTATGTTGATTTATCCGTGGCCTGGAAATGTTAGAGAGCTACAGAATAAAGTAAGAATGGCCTTGAGTCTCATCGATGGCAAGGTTATCTCTGCTGATGAGCTGGGAATTGGTGATAGTTTAACGAATGAGATGGCTAAAATACTTCCCTCATTAAAAGAAGCTAGAAAAAAAGCGGATATTTCCGTTGTTAAACAGGCAATGGCCATATCTGGCAACAACATCAGTCAGGCTGCCAGACTGCTTAATACCAGTCGACCTACACTTCATGATTTAATTAAAAGATATGAAATCTAACCCTAAAAAAGGCTGAAAACGGTAAACTAAAAAGCGTGAAACTTCAGTTTTTCTAATAATACCTGATGATTTAGAAGATAGTGAACTTTCTTGTTTTTTAGAAAAGAATTTATAAGGTACTTATTACCCCCTCGTGGGGTGTTAGTATAGATGGAGTAACCACTCGAAGTGATTCTGGGAAACCTTTATAATTTAACCGATGGGATTATCACCCTTATGAAAAAAGAAATTGTGCCACCAATTACGATATTATGTGCCTTATTAGTATGCTGCTCTCTTTTCCTGGGTTGTTCTAGTAAAGAGTCAAAGAAAGAGGAGCACCTTAAGAAGGGGATGACGTATTTTGAGCACAAGGATATGAAATCCGCTATCATCGAATACCGAAATGCTATTCAGATTGACCCTAAGTTTGCGAAAGCTCGATATCGGCTGGGCTTAACCTATCTTAAAACAAGTGATTTAAGAAATGCTTTTAAAGAACTGACTAAAGCTTCATCTCTCGATCCTCAATTGGCTGATGCGCACCTTAAGGTTGGGGAGCTGCTTTTTCTATCTGGACGTCTTGACGAAAGTCTAAAATATATCGATAAACTTCTTGCGGTTGATCCAGAAAATATACATGGCCTTTCCTTGTTGGCTAATGTGCAACTTGGGTCTGGCCATTATTTGGAGGCCGAAAAAAGCATTGATCAGGCATTAAAACTTAACCAGAAGCTGGCTAACCTGTATTTAACCAAGGCAAAAATTTCCACAGCTCTTCATAAGGATATTAACGCTGAAAAGGAAATCAAGGAGGCTATAGAACTTGATCCAGAGAATGAAGACTACCATTTAGCATTAGTTAACTTCTATAAAAGTCTGAAAAAAATTGATCTTGCGAAATCTTACTTAGGTAAAATGATAGGTCTTTTCCCCAAGTCTGCTAAGCCGCATATTGAACTTGCTTTAATTTATGAGGGGATAAATGATCAACTGAAAGCGGAAACGAGTATAAAAAATGGGCTTAAAGTACAGCCGGACAATATTTTACTTTACCTTACACTCAGCGATTTTTATAGGAATATCGGGCAATACCAGAAAACCGAAAATATTTTACAGGATGCCTTGGCAAAAGTTAAAAATCCTATTGAAATAAAGGCTATCCTTGCAGATTTTCATTTAGAACAAAATATGACCCAAAAAGCAAAAAAGGAAATGGAGGAAGTCCTAACTGAAAATCCTAAACACAGCCTGGCCAATCTGGTTAAAGCCAAGTTGTTCATTCGTGAGGGTAAATACAATGATGCTCTGGGAATTATAGAGAATGTTTTGAAGGTTCGCCCTAAATACAGCGACGCTTTATATCTTAAAGGTGTGGTAGAAATGAACACAGGTAATAATAACATTGCACAAGAAATGGCCGAAAAAGCTGTTAAAACGGATCCGCGAAATTCTAAGGCCCATGTACTATTGGCCAAACATTATCTCAAGCTTCCTGATTACAATTTAGCAAGGCAGGAAGCCCTCTCGGCCTTGAGTATTACTCCTGTTTCATTCCCGGCGGCCCTAATATTGGCGCAAAGCTATTATGGTGAGAAAAAATTCAAAAAAGCTGTAGAGATTTTTATGAAAATGCGATCTCTTGCGCCCAAAAATATTATAATATTGCAGGGGCTGGGCGAGTCCTATTTAGGCATTAACAATGAAAATGAAGCCAAAAAAGTTTTTAATGAAGTTCTTCTCTTGGATAATGGCTACACCCCTGCTTTGGAGTCTTTAGTTAACATACTCTCTGTCAATAAAAATTTGCCCGGTGCCATTAAATTGGTGAAAAAATATCTGGAGGCAAGTCCAGATAACTCAGGCCATCTCATGCTGTATGCCAAGCTGTTAGCCCAAAGTCATGAATATAAGGAAAGTCTGCAAGTTTGTAATAAAATTAAGCGGTTAGAGACTGGTAATATCAAAGCGTATTTCTTGGCGGCAAAACTATATATTACAATGGGACAAAGTGAAAATGCCATAAATGAATACAATTTAATCTTACAAAAAAATGCTTCTTCAATGCAAGCAATAATGGGGCTCGCATTAACAAATCAACAGATGCGCAATTTCCCTGAGGCCAAAAAAGAATTTTATCGCATTTTAGATATTGATCCTCAAAATGCTATTGCCGCAAACAATCTTGCGATGATTATGGCAAATGAAACAAATGGTGATCTTGGAGAGGCATTAAGACTGGCACTGCTTGCATATGAAAAATATCCCGATAACCCATTTTTGATGGATACCCTTGGTTTTATTCATTATAAAAGACAGTCTTATTCCCTTGCTGCAAATCTTTTGTCGAGAGCTGCAGAAAGCCTCCCTAAAAGTCCATCTGTCCATTTTCATCTTGCCCTTAACATGCGCGCCCAGGGGAAGATTGATCAATCTCTTGAAGTACTTAATAATTCATTAAAAATAAAAGGTGATTTCCCTGAGCGTTTGGAGGCGGAAAAATTATCGAAAATGTGGTGATTTAAAGTTTTGCCGGATAGATTGATTAATTTCGTGGCTCGTTATCTTCGTTCATTAGCTCTATGTTCTCATTGGTGTGTCGGTGTGTCGGTGTGTCGAAAAAATTTACACTTGTGTTGAGGTTTTAGTGTGTAAAAGTTGTCTTGATGGTAAATGCGTAATGATAACGACGTGTTGCGCTAGTTGGCACGATATGTGTTTATAATTAAAGCAAGAGTAGTTATCTATACATACTAAACCTAAACCCAAAAAGGGGATAAAAATGAAAAAAACGATGAAGATTAGGTTGGCACTTGGGATTGCCTCTGCGGCTACGGCGGTTTTGCTTAGTACGCCAGCATTCGCCCTATTTACAAACGGGGGGTTTGAAACTGGTGACTTAACTGGCTGGACGGTTGGTGGTGCCGGTATTGCGACTGTAATTGACAGTACAGGTACAATGTCGGGCCAGACTTTAGACATTGACCCATATAATGGCAGTTATATGGCTAGAATTAATGATATTTGGGGCGGTCATGATACGACTACTCTGTCGCAAACGGATACAATTTCTCAGGCGGACATTGATAATGGCGCCACCCTCTACGTCAATTGGGGCGCTGCGCTTATTGAACCTTCAAATACGCACCCGCAAGGATCACAGCCTTATTTTTCTATTGACGTTTCTGTAAATGGATCATCCTATGCTTACTATAGTGCTGATGCGCTTGCTCACGGAACTGATCCCGCCTGGGTAAATGCGGGGAACAGTGGGGGCACTTTATGGTATAAGATCGGCCAGTACAGCCTTGACCTTTCTACCTTAAGCTTAGGTGATA
>CAYTNB010000065.1:0-12901 GCA_964439085.1 uncultured Desulfobulbia bacterium
TATTTCAATATGTTAGGCTTAGAAAATGACTTTTTAATTTTGCAAGAGGCTCTTACATGTCAAGTTTTTTTATTGATTCACTCCTTGCTTATTCTCTTACATTATTTATATATTGTTTATACGGTAGTAACTTGTTCAGACGTGGCGACAAGGAACTCTTAACTCCGTTCTTTTAGCGGTTATGGGGGGGCAATCAATGAACATTGATAAAACAGGATGGAATTATGGCAATAAAATTAACGGCTACAGACTTCCGAAATAGCACCGCTGATATTTTAGACAATTTAAATGCTTCCTTGACAGCATTAAGTAAAAACCCTGCTAACGAAGAGCGTATTCTACTATGCTATTTGGACTGGCATAAACTAAAAAATCTTGCGGCTATTTTTGACTTTGCGGACATCTTAGACATAGCCCGTAAAATGGAAGCAATATTTTTCCCTGAGCACGACAACGAACCGGTCAAATTAAGCACAGACGAAATTGCCACAAATCTTAACAATCTTGTTTATCTACAAAAACTTATTCAAAACAAAATAGAAGATAAGACATTTCAGGCAAAGGAGTCCGTCACACTTGACGATACACCAGCGACAAGCACTAAAAAACCAGTTAGCAAGAGCACTGCCTCCATCCCCTACCGTATTTTAATCATCGACGACGAACCAATTAACGCAGCCCTATTGGAGAACCACATAACAGACTTACGTCCTGAAGATAATGTGGAGATAATCGCCGTTAATTCTGCCGCAGAAGGTTT
This sequence comes from uncultured Desulfobulbia bacterium, assembly GCA_964439085.1. GTDB lineage: Bacteria > Desulfobacterota > Desulfobulbia > Desulfobulbales > VMSU01 > JAADIV01. The sequence goes on from CAYTNB010000065.1 coordinate 761, forward strand.
ATTCCATTTTTTTACCACAAAAATTAGCATTGTCTTCCTCGACATTATGATGCCTGTTATTGACGGAAATGATTTTATTGCCATTGTAGAAAAAAATATGCATCAAAAAAATATTACCCACGACTTTAAAATTATGATTCAAACAGCAGTTCAACCAATGTCACAACTCATAGATCTCGCCCAAAAAGAAAGCGTCCACGAAATAATCCGCAAACCCATCACTAAAACTAGAGTAAAAGAATGTCTTGAAAGATATTGTCCAGTGCATTAAATAGATATTTTTTTTGATACATCTATTATTGATGGCGTCGTAAAAACTATAATTCTCTTATTCTTCGTCATTCCCGCAGAAGCGGGAATCCAGTAGTTTCAATATGTTACGGATCACCGCCTGCGCGGGGATGACGGTATTGGGTACTTTTTGCGAGACCACCATTATTGATGGTCTCGCAAAAACCAATGGGATGGCTAAGTAAAAATTTCGATATACAGGTAAGCGTAGACCCCGAGGAGAAGGTATTTTTGAGAGCGAGGCCATACATATGGTATGCCGAACGAACAAAAATGGTCCACGACGCAGTAGATCGGATTGCTATGCCCCTTTTGGGTACTTTTTACGACGCCATCATTATTAGGACTGCTGCTATTTTCGTATAGCCTAACACCCCACGAGGGGGTATAAGTACCTTATAAATTCTTTTCTAGAAAACAATCTGTAAGGTACTAAATATCATTTCAATGTAGGATTTTTATGTGCCGACTTAGTGCGATAACTGCCGATAAATATTTTCCGGTAATGGATAATATTCTTGCCCTGGATACCATGAAAGAGGGCCACGACGGCTCCGGACTTGGCTTAATTCTTAAGGATCTTGGTGGTGAATTTAAAGATTTGAAAGAATACCCAATACTATCTGGTATATGCACGGATGAAGGCCGCATAAAACTAGATGAATTCATGAAGCAAGCAGGTTTTAAGATCAAATTCATGTGGGAGCCGCTAATCACCGAGTCACCGGCTTCTTCAGTTACTAAACGGGGACATTACCTTACCATAGCTTATCAATATCCTGCTGAGTACATTGATCGGTCACAGGCAGAAAGAGATAATTTGCTCACCCATACACGCATTCTACTTAGGGCCGAAGGTTCCAAGGACAATTCGCTGTATGTCTTTAGTTTTTGGCCTGACGTCATTACCCTGAAAGAGGTTGGAGATCCATTGGAAATTGGAGAGTTTTTCGGCTTAGACCAAAAACCGCTTAAAGCCAAAATTATTTTAGCACAGGGACGCCAGAACACCAACTACGCCATTTACCTGTACGCTTGCCATCCTTTCTTCCTGCAAGGTTACGGCACCATGACCAACGGCGAGAATACCGCATTTCTGCCCAACCGTGACTATCTGCTCCGACGTGGGTTTTCCGGATACAGTAATTATGATTCAGACTCAGAGATATTCTGCCATACCCTGCATTTCCTGCACAAAAAGCTTAAATACCCCCTACGCTATTACAAAGATGTTATAACACCCTTAAATAACCAGGAGATAGCCGCCCGTTCAGATGCTGCCGCTCTACGACTCATAAAAAAATCATTACGGCCTCTGTGTATAGACGGACCAAATTGCGTAATTGGTTTTCTACCGGACGGCTCCGTTTTTATGATTCAGGATAGCAAAAAGTTGCGGCCAGGAGTCGTTGGCGGAGCATCGGGACGTTATGCCTTAATGTCCGAGGAATGCGGCCTTGATCAGGCTATTCCCACAAGAAATAAAGATGAAGATATTATGCCAATGCGCTATGATTTTGTGGTCATTAGCCCAAACGCCAAAGAGGTTCAAGTATGGAACCAGCTAAAAGGCTAGCTATGGAACTTGCCCTGATTGATTTTCCTTATATTATTCGTTGGCGCGACGATCGTTGCACCCGTTGCGGTAAATGCACTGCTGTATGCCCCACCAGATCCATCACGCCGGCGGTTATCGCCAAGAGGTTGGTACATTCAGAAGCTGATCTGCCTCTGCCAACTACCGTGCGAGGCGTTGTGCAAGTCATCAAGCAATCCACGGATATAGATCATTACTGTACGGGTTGCGGCACTTGCACTTTGGTCTGTCCTAATATGGCCATTGCCCCGGAATACAATCAAGCCTCCAAGTTTTTGTTTCATAAAAACAAGGGCGGCATAGCGTATAAACGAGGTGGCCGCCGTAATGATCCCAGCATCAGCACCCTGGACAAGCTTAAATTTACCCGCATATCCATGCTTACAGATCCCGCCCTCGATGCCGGGCGGCATGAATTTAATATCCGCACCCTTATGGGCCGCAACCTGCCAGCCGAAGACTTGCCTCTGGTTGTCAAAAATGGTCATTTGGTGGTTGAACAGGGGAAGTTTCTACCTCCGATCCGGGAAATATTCCCAATCCGCATAGGAGGTATGTCCATCGGTGCCTTGTCTCCTCCCATGTGGGAAGGACTGGCTATGGGGATCACCTATTTGAATGAAGTTGAAAATATTCCTGTGGTCATGGGTTCTGGCGAGGGTGGCGTACCAGCTAGATTACTTAAATCACGATTTATCAAGTATTTCATCCCACAAATTGCTTCCGGTTATTTCGGCTGGGATGAGATTATCCATGCCCTGCCAAATATGGTAGAAGATCCAGCGGCCATTGAAATAAAATACGGCCAAGGTGCCAAGCCCGGTGATGGTGGTTTGCTGATGGCCAACAAAGTATTAAAACTCATTTCAGAAATTCGCGGGGTACCCATGGGAGTTGATCTTGCCTCACCGCCCACTCACCAGACCAAATATTCCATTGAAGAGGGCGTGGCCAAGATGATCCAAAGTGTCAGCATGGCCTGGGGTTTCAGAGTGCCAGTTTACCCTAAAATTTCCGGCACCAAAACAGCTTTGGCAGTCCTCAACAACCTGGCCAGGAACCCCTATGCTGCTGGTCTATGCATTGATGGCGAGGATGGCGGTACAGGAGCCGCATATAATGTCTCTTTAGATAAAATGGGGCATCCAATCGCCAGTAATCTAAGAGATTGTTATCTTGAACTTGTGAAGCACGGCAAACAAAATGAGTTGCCCATCTTCGCCGCTGGTGGAGTAGGCAAACAAGGCAACCTGGCCGCTAACGCCGCCAGCCTGATTCTCCTTGGTGCCTCAGGGGTGGATATAGGTAAGTATATTATGCAGGCCGCCGCCGGTTGCTTTGGTGATGAGCATAACCGTTGCAATCTATGCAATTTAGGAAAATGCCCACGGGGCATCACCACTCAGGATCCCAGACTATACCGTCGTCTAAGTGCCGAGAAGGTCGCCAAAAGGGTTGTTGATGTTTTTAAAACCGCCGAAATGGAGCTAAAAAAGGTTTTCGCACCCATGGGCCGCAGCACCCAGTTACCCATTGGCATGTCCGACGGTCTTGGTGTTTCCGATCCAGCCATTGCCAAGCGCCTCGGAATCTCTTATGTTTGTTAGTGTCTTGTAAATTATCTTGGTATAACCAACGACATAAAATTAAAAATCATAGTAACTACTCACGGGGTGGCGCAGTACTTTAAATAACCACCGTAGTTACAAATCCTAGAATCGATAAGTTGCATTTACACTTAAGGCACTTATCCCCCGCTAAGGGTCTATAAAAAATAATCTGGCCCAAATCTAAGCGTAATATCAGCCAGCTTATTTCCTCACAGCCCCTTAGCGGGGACTGAAAATAGTCCCAGGATAGGGCTTAGGGCAATAGTATGATTATAAATGGTAAAATAAACAATAAGCGCCTGTCATCTAAGGAACTTGAAGAGAATATTCAGGACGCCATAAAAAGCGGTTCTCACAGCCTTGAGGTTAAGGCCCAAGGGCAACATGGCATCGGTGGACGAATCTGGCCCGGCAACCAGGGAACCCAAATCAAGGTAAACGGCCCTGTTGGACAACGTCTGGGTGCCATGGGCATGACTGGTACTGAGATTCTTGTCAACGGCAGTACCTCTGATGATGCTGGTTGGCTAAATTGCGGCGCTCAAATCACGATTTTGGGAGATGTAAATAACGGCGCCCATAACGCTGGCGCTCAGGGCATTCTATATGTTCAGGGCAGCGGTGGAGCCAGATGCGATACCATGACCAAGCAGAACCCACGCTATGCCACTCTCCAATCATGGTATTTCAGAAATGTTGGAGACTCTTTCGCCGAATTCAAGGCTGGAGGTATTTCAGTTATTTGTGGTGTTAACCCCCGCGATCCAGATAATGTTCTGGGATACCGTCCCTGCGTCGGCATGGTAGGAGGTATCATATACGTTCGTGGTCCCGTAGTAGGTTATAGTGCCAGTGATGTTCAAGCCCTGCCTTTGGATGACACTGACTGGAAATGGCTGACCGACAACATGAAGCCTTACCTCAAGGCTATCAAGAAAACAAAATACCTCAAAGAATTAACCGCCACTTGCGAGGAATGGCAAAAGTTGGTTCCCTTTTCCCCTACTGAAAAAGCAGCTCGGGGTAAAGGCCAGATCAACATGGCCAAATTCCGCCGCCAGAGTTGGGAAAAGGAGGTTGGGCAAGGGGGAATATTCGGCGATATTTTAGAGCACCCAGCCTTCTCTACTCTGCCGTACCTCACCACCGGCAAAAGTCGTCGTTTTGAACCTATTTGGCAAAATGCGAGAAAAGCCGCGCCCTGCGGCGGTGCCTGTCCAGCCGATATCCCCTCGGAGCAACGTTTCTCCTTATTGCGAAAAGGATTGGAACAAGAATCAATACGTTTAATGTTTGATTTCACCCCGTTTCCGGCCAGCGTCTGCGGCTCGGTGTGTCCAAATATGTGTATGCGAGCCTGCACCAGAGGTAGTATTGATGAGCCTCTGGACATTAAAAGACTGGGTTCGTGGGCAGCAAAAGTGCAAAGCCCGCCGATAGCAACAAGCACAGGCCATAAAATTGCTATTATCGGCGGAGGCGTCGCAGGGCTGAGTGCTGCCTGGAATCTGACCATTGCTGGGCATAAAATAGATCTTTTTGAAGCCACTAGCAGGCTCGGCGGCAAATTATGGGAGCAAATAGACAAAAACAGGTTAGATAGGGATATACTTCTGACAGAACTAAAACGCATAAAGGCCACGGGAATTAATATAGTTCCAGAAACTCTGATAACCCCGGATCAATTTGAACGTTTTATCAAGGAATACGATGGCATAATTGTAGCGTGCGGCCTCCATAAAAAAGATGGCCGAGGCCTGAGGTTTTTAAGTACCGACATCAATTGTCCCGAGGGTAAAATCAAAACGGATGAGAGCGGGCGTACCAGCAATATTAAAGTTTTTGCGGCAGGCGAGGTACGAAACCGTGGTTTGGCTCCTCACGCCATAGGCCAGGGCATTACCTGCGCCAAAGCTCTCCATGCCCAACTAACAGGCCAGGAATTTATTGCCAACAAACGGCCAACGATTACCTATCTGGAGCTAAAAACCGAGTATTACCCTATTAAACCACCCTGCGCTCAGAAAAATGATTTTTGTGCCAGTGATGAAGCAAAAAGGTGTTTGTCATGTGGATTATGCCGTGACTGTGGCATCTGTGCTGCTAGCTGCCCCCCACAAGCAATTTTTCGAGAGACTGCTTCAGGTGGCGGCTTTTCCTATTTGGTTGATGAAGACCGGTGTATAGGCTGTGGTTTTTGCGCCGGAATATGTCCCTGCGGCATCTGGAAAATGGTAGAAAAAAAATAAATACGCAATTTTCTTGACCTCCAAGGTCAGTTGTGATATTTTCAACCCAAATTTGGGGCCATTAGCTCAATTGGTAGAGCATCTGACTCTTAATCAGCAGGTCCGCGGTTCGACTCCGCGATGGCCCACCAAATAAAATCAAGCACTTAGCTCATCTTTGAGTTAAGTGCTTTTTTGTGGTTACATGGAATCCCTTTAAAACTTGCCATTGCTCTTTCAACTATCCTTATCAATAAACTCATCAAATAAATAATACCGTTTATCATCCTTCTTCTTTTGAACCTCCTCCAACTTCTCCACCAGACATAAGACTCCAAATAAAAACAATGCCCAAAGCATAACCACCTCCAATAGTTTGCGAGTATACCCCCTCGACCATAAAAATTAACATCAATATCATTTGTGCCTATTGGTTAGGCATCACAAATTTGAGTGTGGTTTTTGGAGGTTTTGGATTTTATAATGAAAGTAATGGGGGGGGGGGCAGACAACCATTTTGCACAAAACAGAAAATTGAAAATTTTTAGTAAACATCTTTCAATGATGAGAGGCCTTTTGAGTTGTTTGGCTCCCATCCATGTATTTCTTTTTCTACCAAATGATCAGGAGTCTCCGCTAAAAAATATTCCTCGCCTATGGTTGGTTTGTTCTGCACATAGAAACTGACGTGGTTTAATAAAAGTGGACACAAACTTAAGAGCGTTTAATATGCCCAGAGGAGGTGTTCAGATGAAGAAAAAAGCACGAAGAAAATACACTGACGAGTTCAGGGGTAAAGCCAATGTAAGTGCTCAATAAACCACACCCTTGACTTCAGAACATCTCGATTAGAATATGTCAGTATCTCTCATAATGCAAAGTAGATTACCAGTTTGGCCTATGCATTAGCAACCTTTACCCACTTGAAACAGCGAGGAGCCATTATTTTTAACTTAATTGCCAATCTTTTGATTTAATTCGTTTTAAGGTTGTTCCTGTAGTTGAAAAAAAGCAGCGGTAATGTTTTCTCTTAATTGACCAGTTTGTTCAATCGGCACACCACATTCTTCAAAAACATCTTTCCAGTTAGACAGCTTGTGAGTTGTTTCGTCAAGAATAGTACGAGCCTTGGTAGGTGAGAAACCAAAACGCCCACCCTCCACAACAATATCCTCAATGCCTATCTCGAGATGTTTCCCGTTAATAGGTATGAGCAAACCTGATTGATGGATATTTGGAACAATATCGTATGCTGGTGATAACTCCCAACCCTGACCCGTGTGGATCATGGAGAAGTTTTGTAGATGATCGTCACCGTTTTTCAAAACAACATTCACGATCATTTGTCGGAAAAGCAACTCAAGATCACGTTTGGGGCAACCAGAATGTTTTTTAAGAATCTCTGCCATTTTGCCATAAGAAACCAAAGATGGGTCTGTTGTCCCAAGGAGGCTTTTAAAACTTAACATGGCATTCCTACCACCCTGCGGGGTAACATCAAAACGCTTCACTAACAATATTTCACGCCCACGAATAGATACCCTCTTAATATGAGGAATATCAAGTCCAGCCTGCCCAGCCAAGATCATTCCTGCCTGTTCTAATGTAACATTAAGCTTTTGAGGATTGTCTTTAATACTGGAGAGCTTGGCAATCCAGTGGTGGTTCTCGAAAAAGGTTAAAACCTTTGGCCTGGCTCCCCCGGCAGAAGACCCGGAAGCTAAAATATGGCGAAGTTCTTCAATGTTAAAACCATCCTGCTTTTCCATGATTGCAGATTCATCAAGGGCTTGAAAAATATCACTAAAAGGCAAGCTGTTGTCTTCTATCTGCGGCAGTTTGTCTTTTTCGCTAAACAGAAGCCCACCCAAACCACTACTGCCTAGAATCGACAGCAAATGAGCCTTTGAGCAATTAACCAAGTCAACCATCCCCTTTCCTGCCAAAAGCTGCAAGCCCCAAGAATCGGGAAGTGAGTCAGCAAAAGTGAAGTGTAATTCAGCATCTTCATCTTGAGCATCCCTAGCAGCAAAAGATTTGTCCGAGAGCGGCAAGTGAGCGGGGTCTATAGGAAAGGCTTGTTTGTGAGCCAGGTAAGCCGGAACGTAACGAAAATACCCCTCTTTCTTGAAAGTATCAAGATTCAGAGAAAGTATTCGCCCAGCCTTAACAACTTCTCCATTCGGGAAGACTACAAAAACATTAAGATCAACATTGGGCTTTAAATTCATCATTGCTTTGCCACGCCTTTTCTCACTCTGGTTTTTCTTAAATCTGCAACCCGGCTCTGTTGCAAGTCAAACACTTCAAAAGGATCAGCCTCTTGTTCAAAGCAATTAGCAAAGGTTTCCAGCAGCCCCAAACATGAAGCAGCTTTCAGCCAACGCCCGAAAGCTACGGATGGATCGCCTTTTTCCATTTTGCCAAGGATGTTTCTGGAAACCCCAATCCTTGCGCTAAATTCTTCCTGAGTATCATTCTTGGCTATCCGAGCTTCCCTTAAACGAAGCCCTATCTTTTCTAAAAGATTTCTTTCTGAGTCAGAATATTCCATGAGTTCCCCCTTTGGTTCGCACAGTATAGTTAACACTAAATGCTTTTTTGTTGTCTTAGGACAATTTTATTGCGCTTCAAATACAATAATAAGTAATTTAAGCGATTGCCGCAAACTTAATTTAAAGACCATATCGCTACCATATTGCCAAGCTAGTGTTATAGTATTACCATGCTGTGCGTGTGCTATGACTGAGGATATGCCCAGCATAAAACCTGCGACTCTGGATAGAGTTTTATTTGCAATATTCTATTTTGCATGGTTCTCTTTAAGATTTGGAGAGTGAGTAATCCCCCTGTTAGCTTACAACTTACGGTGCAGTGAATAAAGGCAACGCTATTATTGATGGTCTCGTAAAAACTATGCTTGCTCTGCAAGACATTTTTTAGCCAATTTTTTTCTTTGGTCTAATTTTTAGCCAATTTTGTTGCACATTCTCATTGTTCAGCAAAAATGTTCTTTGAAAATACTGCGTACTGCCAATAAATTAGCATTACTGCCGGGTGCTATCCCGCATGTGCCTTGGATTTTACGATAAATCTATCTTTCGGACGTTCAACACTGATAGGGCTGTTGCCCAGAGGACAACACACAATGTTGTTATCACAATCCAAGATGAAATCATCCAAACTAAATCCTTTGTTTTTTGCTCCCATAACAGGTGCCACAACCTCAACACCGTGGTCTATCTTTGCTTGCTGAACATTGGCATCGCTACAATACAGCGAATCGGCCAGTAGTTCTTTTGGAGCCCCCCCGTTCTTCTGCGTCAGTAATAGCTGATTTGCTGTAGAATCAGCAATCCGACCATTGAATACATTTCATTGGTTGGTCGACCATCAGTTTCATGGTAATGTTTACGAAGCTTATTAACGGGCAATTCTGGGAGGATTTGATTCTTGAATATCCCCGTCCATAATTGATCAAGTAAAAATCTTCTGCTTGGCCCCAAGTGGCTGAATGGGTCGAAAATGTAAGGCTGTTTGTCGCTTTTCACACTAAATACGCCAGACTTCTTATCTTATTGAGTTTACGTCATTACTGTAATACGCCACAAGTTTTAAGGCAATAGCTAATATCAATTTTATGTTGTAAAATAAGTATGTTAACGAAAAACACTTTTCGCAAGGCCATCAAAAATGGCTAAATAATAAAATTATCTACTAAACAGGGAGGCAATCATGAAGGAATTATTGAAAAACATCGTTTACACTGGTATCGGAGTAGCATTTCTAACTAAGGATAAAATGGAAGAGTTGAAAGATGATTTAGTAAAACAAGGTAAGCTAAGACAGGACGAAGGTCGCGATTTTGTTGACGAACTAGTTAAAAAAACTGATTCTATTAAGGATTCATTAGACCTCAAGATCAACCATATAGTCGAAAAGAAAATCAAACAACTCGACATTGTTACAAATGATGATTTTGCAGATTTACGTCGACAGGTTGAAGAATTGCAAATCGCTTTAAATAAGATTCCGTAAGCAGAACTTAAGTAACACAATAGCGTGAAATTATGATCAGTATCAATAAAATCGGTGCTATAGGCCGAACGTACAGACATCTCAGTCGATACCAACGAATAATACGGATTCTATTTAAATACGGGTTTAGCGATCTTGTTGAAGGGCTGCGCATTGATCAGTACCTGGAAACAGGGTTAAAGATGATCAATAGAAAACCACGTGAAGAGATCAAAAAACGCTCTAGGCCTGAACGGTTTCGAATGGCCTTGGAAGAGTTGGGGCCGCCCTTTATTAAACTGGGGCAGATATTATCTACCCGTCCCGATCTGATCTCACCTGAATATCTAGATGAATTGGCCGAGTTACAAGACAACGTGCCTCCTTTCCCTTTTACAGAAGTGCAAGAGATTTTTCTTGCCGAAACCGGTAAAAAACCAATTGAGTTGTTTCGGGAATTTGACGAACAACCCATGGCAGCAGCATCCCTAGGTCAGGTCCATCGAGGCCGTCTCCAGGACGGCAATGAAGTGGTAATTAAAGTTCAGCGACCAAACATCGAGAACATCATTGCCGTTGACCTTGAAATTATGGCGCATCTTGCTTCACTTATGGAGCAATACCTGGAAGAACTCCAAGGGCATCGGCCATCCGCTGTTGTTGAAGAGTTTGCTAAAAGCTTGTCGCTGGAGATCGATTATACCGTAGAACTCACCAATATCCAGCGTTTTGCTCGACAATTCAGTGGCAACAAAAATATTTACGTACCTATTGTCTATCCAGACTTCAGTACTGAACGAATACTAACAATGGAATACATCGACGGGATCAAAACATCAAAGGTCGATACTTTACACAGTCAAGGATTTGATCTGAAACTGATAGCCGAACGCGGTGCTAATCTGGTCATGGAACAGGTTTTTGTTCATGGTTTTTTCCATGGGGACCCCCATCCTGGTAATATTTTTATTCTACCGGACAATATAATCTGTTTTCTTGATTTTGGTATGATGGGAAGGCTCAGCCGTAAAGACCGGGATGATTTTACCGATCTGATGCTCTCTATTGTGACCAAAAACGATCGTAAGATAACAGGTGGGGTTATCGGTATAACAACTCAACTCGGTGAAGTTGATCATGATGCACTCAGTCATGACCTTGTCGAACTTCTAGATCGCTATTTGTACTTACCACTCAAGGATCTGCAGGCAGGTAAAATACTACAGGAACTCCTTGGTCTCGTTCAACGCCACAACCTCAGTCTCAAACCGAATTTATACTTAATGATCAAAGCCCTTTCCACAATTGAAGGTGTAGGCCTAATGCTTGATCCGAATCTTGAACTCATTAAGCTGGCGGAACCATATATAAAAAAGGTAAGGACAGAGCGTTTGAGACCTGGCCGCCTCACCGAAAAAATTGGCGAGACTAGTGGTGAATATCTGAAACTAATTCAGGAAATACCAGAGGACGCTCGAGGAATTTTGAGACAACTGCGAGCCGGGAAGATGAATTTTGGGTTTGAACATCGTGGTCTGGAAAGCCTTTCTAAGGCACTTGATCGAGTTTCCAACCGTATCGCCTTCGCCATTGTGTTGGCCGCACAGATTATCGGTTCATCTCTAATTATTCTCTCAGATATTCCACCAAAATGGAACGGGATACCCATTATCGGTCTGGCTGGATTTCTTGTTGCAGGGGTTATGGGCTTCTGGCTGTTGGTTTCGATTATTCGGCATGGTAATATGTGATAGATAGGTTGAGTGACTCAGAAGTTCCAGACTAGTGCCTCGTAAACCTTAAAGTGTCGCAAGATTACGAAGTGATTGTAGGCGATCAACTAACTACACCTTGACATTTGCAGCCCCCTAAACTGTAAGCGATTCAGGGACGGCGCATAGCAGCACTATGTAACATACCCTGTCGTGGATATGTTACATAGTGTTAGCGGTCGTTCCAAAATGTAAGAATGTGGCCATTTGAAAATGCAGCGTTTTCGAGACATGGATTTTGCCGATTCACATTCTGACACTCATCGTCAACTCCGGTATTTTCAGTCACATAGGTGAACAACGAAGAAAAAGGAAAACGTAACTCATTATTGATTATCTCCTTAAAGAAGATAAAAGGCGCATTTTCAAATGGCCGCTGACACATATTGACAGTTGATTTTCGTTTCACAATAAATTACATTTTTTTGTGGGGGTATATTAGTGTCCGATCAAGAGGGATCATATGAATGTGAAATGGAATAAAGAAAAAATTCTATGGTCGTATTATGGTCGTTTGGGGTACTAGTGCCTCATAAACCTTAAAGTATCGCATCTTACTTGTCATTTGACACACCAACGGCGTTACGACTTCTGTTACATAGCGCTGCTATGCGCCGCCAGTCGTG
>CAYTNB010000066.1:0-12880 GCA_964439085.1 uncultured Desulfobulbia bacterium
TGCCTATGGGTTCTTTGATCGTTTAGCGGCCTGCAAGAATGATGTGTACTCATTTTTAGACAAGGGCGGTATAATCGCCTGGGGTTTAATACCTACCGCTGAAGAAGAATTAATTTTCAGTGAGACCAGTGCTTCTCTAGCAGCCCGCTGGGAGAGAAATATTGAAGAATTAGCAGATGGCAATTGGGACAAGGCGGCAATATTTGAACGGAGTTTGATAACGCCAAGTTGTGGCACCGGCGCACTTACCCTAGAGGCAGCAATCAGGGTATTGGAGCTTACCCGTGATGTATCGAAAATACTACGTGATAAATACGCTAAGCAATAACCGAGTAATACTATAATTTTTGAGATGGATAATATACGATGAGTGAAGAAACACAGATTTTAAAGCAAAGACGGCAAAAAGCGGATGATTTATCCAACCTTGGCGCCCTATTATATGCTAATGATTTTGTACCCAGTCATAAAATTAAGACAGTACTTGCTGCTAAACCTGGCAACGCAGAGGCTCCCGGCCCGGAATACACCATTGCTGGCCGCATAATGGCTCTTAGAAAATTCGGCAAAGCCGCCTTTTTACACCTACAGGACAACTCTGGCCGAATGCAGGTATATGTTAAACGTGATGAAATTGGAGAAGACAATTACGCCTGGTTCAAAAAACTGGACGTAGGCGATATCGCCGGATTTAAGGGCAGCCTATTTACGACCAAGACCAGTGAATTATCAATTAAGGCCTCTCTCGTCAAACCAATTACCAAGTCAATGCGCCCCCTGCCAGAGAAATTTCACGGCTTGACGGATGTGGAAATTCGCTACCGACAGCGTTATCTTGATTTAATAGTCAACCCCGAGGTTAAAGATACCTTCAAAAAGCGGGTGGAAATAATCCGAATGATAAGAGATTTTCTAAATAACCGTGGATTTATGGAAGTTGAAACCCCCATGATGCACCCTATTGCAGGTGGTGCCACGGCCAAACCATTTGAAACGCATCATAACGCCCTTGATATGAAGTTGTATCTGCGCATAGCCCCAGAACTTTATCTTAAGCGCCTGCTGGTAGGTGGTTTTGACCGAGTTTTTGAGATTAATCGTAATTTCAGAAATGAAGGTCTTTCTACCCGCCACAACCCAGAATTTACCATGTTGGAATTCTATCAGGCCTATGCCACCTATAAGGACATGATGGAACTCACGGAAGAGATGGTGGCCTGGATTTCATCTGAGATAAATGGCTCTATGCAGATTACATATCAGGATCAGGAGGTTGACCTTACCCCACCCTGGCGCCGTATGACCATGGCCGAATCTTTAACGGAAATTGCCAAGATTGATCCAGAAATTGTTAATGACGATGTCCGAATTATGCAGTTTGCCAAAGATAAGGGGATTGAACTAAGTGAAAACGCCGGGCCAGGTAAGGCCAGAACCGAATTATTTGAATTATTGGTTGAAGAAAAAATTATCGACCCCACCTTTATAACCGCTTACCCAACAGAGGTTTCCCCCTTGGCCCGCCGCAATGCCGATGATCCTTCCATCACCGACCGTTTCGAGCTTTTTATCACTGGCCGGGAAATCGCCAATGCCTTTAGTGAACTAAATGACCCGACGGATCAGCGGCAGCGCATGGAGAAACAAATTTCCCAACGCGGTGATGATGATGAAATTTTCCCTGAGTTGGACGCCGACTTCATTAGGGCCTTGGAATATGGTATGCCACCGGCTGCCGGTGAAGGAATTGGTATTGACCGTTTAGTCATGCTGCTTACTGATTCTCCCTCAATTAGAGATGTGATTTTGTTCCCCCATATGCGCCCAGAAAAAGGCACTTCCAAAACGGCAACAGTCAAATAGTGCCTTGTGACATATTTTATTTCAACTAATTTCAAAAAACTTCAAAAAAGCTTGTATCACTTCGGTGTTTAAATAGTTAATTTTAAATACCGTTATTTCATATCATTAAAGAAGTAACAAAGGATTGCCTGGTGAGTTTTGAATGGTTTATTTGTAGGCGCTATCTTAAGGCCAAACGTAAACAGGGTTTTATATCCCTTATATCGATTATCTCCGTTGCCGGGGTGGCCATTGGTGTGGCTGCCCTAATCATTGTTTTAGCGGTCATGACGGGATTCACCAATGAATTGAGGGCTAAAATACTTGGTATAAACTCACATATTATTGTCCAGAAATACGGTGGGAATATTACTAATTATGGGGAAATATCTAAAAAAATTAAAAAAATTCCTGGGGTTAGCGCCACCACCCCATACATTTTCACACAAACTATGATCACTGGCGAGCAAGGAGGATCCGGGGCAATCTTACGCGGGATTGATCCCCGATCTGCTGCTCAGACCCTAAAGCTCGGTAAATATCTCAAAGGCTGCCGCCTGACAGATCTCTCTATTTCCGAACCCTCCGAAAAAGGTGGGCGTCCGATTCCCGGCATAATCTTAGGCAGTGAGTTGGCAAGACAATTGAGGGTTTATAAGAACGATAAGGTTAGGTTGATGTCAACCGCCGGATCCCTTACACCAATTGGAATTATTCCACGTATTAAGTCTTGCCGGGTATTGGGCATATTTAAAACCGGCATGTATGAGTATGATTCGGCAATGGCCTTCGTTTCGCTTAAAACTGCCCAGGATTTTCTGGAACTCGGCACTTCTGTGAATGGCGTTGAGGTCAGACTGCAACATATTTATCAAGCCAATACCATTGCCAAAGATATTCAAAAACGCCTTGGCCTGAATTTTATTACCAAGGACTGGATGCGGATGAACAAAAATCTTTTTTCCGCCCTTGAACTTGAAAAAAGTGCCCTTTCTATTATTGTGGCTTTAGTCGTACTGGTCGCAGCATTTAATATAGTTAGTACCTTGATTATGGTGGTAATGGAAAAGAATAAGGACATTGCCATATTAAAAGCCATGGGTGCATCTGCTGGCCAAATCATGAAAATATTCATTTATGAGGGGCTGGTCATTGGTATAAGCGGCACCTTGCTTGGTCTTCTGAGTGGTCTGACCGTATGTAAAATATTGGCTCGCTATCATTTCATTAAACTTCCGGATGTCTACCCCATCTCTACTCTGCCTGTAGAGGTAGTTCCCCATGATATTATTTTGATTTCCGTCAGTGCAATAGTCATTACCCTGTTAGCCACCATATATCCATCGTGGCAAGCCTCACAAGTTGATCCCGCCACCGCTCTACGTTATGAATAGACCATCTAATAATCCTCCGAACGAGGCAACTACAGTAGAGCCGTTATTTGAAGCGCACGGCATCAGTAAAACATTCTTTAAGAATAATCAAATTAACGTTTTGCAGGCTGTGGATTTTGCCATTGCTCCACAAGAGATGGTTGCTATTGTAGGGGCATCAGGTACCGGCAAAACCACGCTATTAAATATACTTGGCACATTAGAAAGACCAAATTCGGGGAATTTAATTTATCAGGGTCGAAACGTTTTTGCGCTAAATGACAAAGATCTTTCCGCATTTAGGAATAAAACCATTGGTTTTGTATTTCAATCTCACCATTTATTACCGGAATTTACAGCCCTGGAAAATATCATTATTCCCGGCCTAATTGCTGGAATAAATAAAAAAGAGCTAATGCAAGATGCTGATAAGTTGTTAGAAAAAATCAGTTTAGTTGACCGTGCTGATCATAAAGTTGGAGAGTTATCAGGCGGGGAGCAACAACGCATTGCCCTGGCCCGGGCTTTAATTATGAAACCAGCTCTTCTTCTGGCCGATGAACCTACCGGCAATCTTGACCCCCAAACAGGCCAAAATGTATTTGAGTTATTGACCGAAATGAATGAGGTCTTCAAGATATCCACAGTTATGGTAACACACAATTATCAACTGGCCGAAAAAATGGATCGTTGCCTTAAACTGGAGAATGGTGATCTTACTGAAGAGAACAATTTTTCTCAATAAAACAAGGACGAAAACACGCCACCCTGATATTTCCGTATGTTTTTTTGGCGGCAGACCAGAATTAGTCAATGGAATTATTGAATTTTAAGATGTTTTACAGTAAAAGATTTATATTCGTAAATTAATGTATCGGAAAATCAAAGTATTCGGAGTCTCACTGGCTCACTTACCTGTAGTCGGAGTCTGCGCTTACCTGCAGTTAACTTTCAGTGTGCTTCTGTGGCTAAAAAAAGCGGATCGCCCGAAGGGCGTTTTGCTCATAAAATCAAGCAATTATTCCAACACCTTACATGTATCATGAAAATTATCGACATTGAATTTCTCGCATCTATGATGGTGCCGAAGAAGCTGCTTCCGAACTTGCTCATTGTATCAGTAGTTCTCTTGACCTATCTGGCACACAATAGTGCCGCCGCTGTTAACCCAGCTAATACCATATTTCTGCCCCTGAAAATAAATTCTGTCCCAAGCACCCAACTTACCAAAGAAGCTGACAGCTCCCTGCAAACCGCACTTAAATCCAGAGACATTGTGCTTTTGTCCCGGATTGATGTACAAAAAAAACTTAGTTATAAGAGTAATTGGCCACCTAACTTCAAGGATCTTCAAACCCTGAAAATCCCGGCCAGCATAGACTACATTGTCACCGGTAACCTGACTCCGCTAGGCTCCAGAATTAGTGTGGATATGGAGATATTTGATCTTCTCGATACCAGCCAGACCAAATATTTTTATGAAGAGGGTGATAAAGCTAATCTTGCCGGGATTTTTAACAAAATAACTACTAAAATACTTTCATTTACCAATCGTTATTCAATAATTGCTGAAATAACCATCAGCGGTAATAAAAAAATAGACTCTGGGGCAATCGCTCAAAAGATAAAATTACAGGCTGGAAATAAATATAATGCCGCTATGGTAAAAGAGGCAATAAAAGATATCTACAGGATGGGTTATTTTGATAATATTACGGTTTCTTCTTCACCCACTGATCAGGGCCGCCGTCTCGATTTTAAGGTTAAGGAAAAATCGGTCATAGGTATAATCTCAATCTCCGGAGAAAGCGAAATTACCGAAGATAGTATTCGTGATGTTATCAAATTATCGCCCAATAATATCATTAGTAACAAAGATGTGCGAGAATCAATAGAAGGGATCAAAAAGCTTTATAAGGACAAAAGTTATTTTAATAGCAAGGTCGCAGCCGATATAGAAAAATCCAAGTCCGGCAAGGTTGACGTCAATTTTACTATTAAGGAAGGTAAAAAGGTTTACATTAAGGACATTAATATTACCGGAAACAAAGCCTTTAAATCCAAAGAATTAAAGAAGATAATGCAAACTTCTGAGAAGGGCTGGCTCTCCTGGTTTACCGATAGTGGCATCTTAAATTATGAAATTGTTGAGCAGGATTCGGCCAGATTGGCGGCCTTTTACCATAATCATGGTTATATTGATGCCAAGGTTGGCAAGCCCGAAATCTCGACAAAAAAAGAGTGGATTAATATCAATTTTAATATTTTCGAGGGTCCCCGTTACAAAGTAGGTACTGTAGATCTCTCAGGTGATCTTATTGAAGACAAAACAGCATTGCTAGCACTAACCAAATTGCATGAATCAAAATATTTCAACCGCAAGGAACTGCGTGATGATGTCTTGAGAATCACTGATTTTTATGCTGAAAAGGGCTACGCATTTGCTGATGCAAATCCCATAACTGACAAGGATATAGATAACAAACGGATCAATGTCAATATCCGTATAGATAAAAAGGAACTCGTCCATATAAACCGAATTAGTATCAAGGGTAATTCAAGAACCAGAGATAAGGTTATTCGCCGCCAAATGCAAGTTAAGGAGGGTGGTATTTTTAATGCCACGGCCCTTAAGAGCAGTAAGCAACATCTGGAGAGACTGGAGTATTTTGAACATGTTGACGTTACACCACAGCCTACAGCAATTGACAACCAGATGAACATCCTGGTTGATGTAAAAGAAAAGGCCACCGGCAATTTCAGCGTGGGGGCAGGCTATAGTTCTGTAGATAGTTTTATGTTCATGACTGAAGTCAGCGAGAACAACTTTCTTGGCAAGGGGCAACGGGTTGCCTTGAAGGCAAATATAAGTGGTAGCAGCAATGAATACGACCTGAGTTTTACCGAACCTCACCTGGCAGACAGCGACTTGCTATTTGGCTTTAACCTCTATAACTGGTCACGGGACTATGATGATTATACCAAGAAGTCTAAAGGGGTTGGCATTAGATTAGGGCATCCGATCTGGAATAAATGGTATCTGTCGACAGCCTATAGTTTTGATGACACCCAGCTCGACAATGTAAGATCAACTGCCTCCCAAATTATTTTGGACTCAATGAATATCCGCTATACCAGTTCAGTTAAATTTGGTCTTTCTAAGGATTCCAGAAACCGTCGCTCCAATCCAACCCAAGGAATCCTAAACACCATAACCATTAAATACGCAGGCGGCCCCTTAGGCGGAGATAGTGATTTTACCAAATTTGAGGCCAGCACAAGTTATTACTATCCGCTGCCCTGGGATACAACTCTGCATAATAAACTATCCGCCGGTTGGGCCTTTGCCAATGCCAGCAACAAACTACCGGTTTTTGAGAAATTTTATCTGGGCGGGATTAATACCATTCGTGGTTTTAAGTCTGGCAATATCAGCCCCCGTGATCCAATTACCAGTCAGAAAATCGGCGGCGGTAAAATGTGGTATTATAATCTGGAATTTATATTCCCCTTGCTTAAAAACGCCGGACTACGTGGCGTAACCTTCTTTGATGCTGGTAATGTCTATGATGAAAATGTCGCATGGGATTTCAGCGACATCAAAAAGAGCGTCGGTTTTGGTTTCCGGTGGCTCTCCCCAATGGGCCCGTTGCGACTGGAATGGGGCTATAATCTTGCTCCCACCCCAAATGAAGACCAGAGCAACTGGGACTTTAGTATGGGTGGCAGTTTTTAGCAATATAACTATATCTTAACAGTGGTAACTACCCCTGTTAAGATATAGTTATATTGCCCTAACCAAAATAGTATCTACTTTTTCGTGTATTTTCCTTGTTTTATACCTTTTATAATTAATACCTCTTCTCGATTTAGTGCATCTTTCCTCTAGTTTTACACAACTCATAGATTTTATCTCCAAGGAGACAGAATCTATACATATAACCGGCCTGCGTGAACCTGCCGCTGCGCTTTTAGCAGCCAGGATGGCCCAAAATGCCAGCCAACCAGTGCTCTGCGTTACCGCCAGCGAATCTCAGGCGGCGCTTTTGGCCCAGGACATGGCCTTGTTTAGTCAACTACCGATCTATCACTATCCCGGCTATGAAATTCCACCTTACACTCCGTTGTCGCCAGATCCAGCCACTACGGCGTTACGCCTCGATGCTCTATATCATATTAGTACCGCCTCCACTCCCTATCTAGTCACTTCTTCTGTCGAAGCCCTGTTACGGAAGGTTATGCCAGCGCCCATTCTCAGTAGTTCTGCAGAGTTAATTATTGCGGGTGAGGAAATAGACCAAAGCGACCTGTTAAACGCTTTAGTTGAGTCAGGTTATGAGCAGATGAATCTGGTTCAAAATGCCGGAGATTTTAGTCGTCGAGGAGATATCCTGGACATATTCCCGCCAGGTTTTTCCTACCCAATTCGCATAAATTTCTTTGGCGACTTCGTTGAGACAATCAAGCTTTTTGACCCCATAACCCAGCGTTCTATTCAGGAAATAAGTGAGGCAGAAATCATTCCGGTCAGTGATATACTGTACCCCGCTAGTGATGAGGCAAATAAGAAACTACAAGCACGTCTGCACTCTGCCGCAACAGCTAACAATTGGCAAGCTGACGAACTAGAAGTAATAAATGAAAAAATCAGCCAAAATATCAAATTTCCTGGAATTGAATTTTTTCTGCCCTTGTTCCATGAGAGCTTAAGCGATCCATTAGATTATCTGCCCCCCAAAACATTGATATTACTCCTTGATCCTCCCGCCATCAAAAGATCAGGCGATCTGGTATGGGAGAGAATTAGCGCTAATCATGACGCTGCGGCACTCGAACAGTCTATAATAATACCACCCAATCAGCTTTTTCTTGGCCAAAATGATCTCTCACAAAAAATTGCCCAATTTAAGTCCTGTAAGCTGCATGACTTTGAGGCCATTGATCTCCAGCAAAACAAGAGTCCAATAAGTGAAATTCAAGCACCAGCACATACCATCAAAATAAACAGCGGCAACCACAATCTACTTAAACAGCACCTGACTTTGCAACGTAAAAAGCATGGCCTCCTGCCCCCCCTGGCCCAAAATATTCGAGATTGGTTAAATCAGGGAGATAATATTCATATTGCCTGCTGTTCAGAACGCCATAGTGACCACCTCTGTCAAATGCTCGGCAATTATGATCTGTCCGCCGTTAAGCTGACGAAGCCTCCCAAATCACTCAATGCCACTAATGGCATAATTCAAATCTATTCGTCCCCTCTTTCGGCCGGATTCGACCTCCTTGATGAGCAAATACATGTTCTTTCTGAAGCTGAATTGTTTGGCGAAAACCGCCTCCTGGGACGTAAAAAGAAAAAATCAATCCGTTCAACAAACGCCACACCCATAAATTTCGAGCAATTGCAAATTGGCGACATTGTTGTTCATAGTGCCCACGGTCTTGGCATTTATAACGGTATTATCAATATGGAAATGGCCGTTACCTCTAACGGGTCAGATCAAAGTCGTACCGCTGATTTCTTACAGATATCGTATAAGGATAACGATAAACTGTATGTGCCGATGGATCGGATTAACACGGTAAGTAAATACAATGGGATATCCGATAAGCAACCCCATATAACCCGATTGGGCAGCAAATCATGGAGCAATGCTAAAAAGAAAATTCATGAAGCCGTTTGGAAGGTAGCCCAAAACCTGCTTAATCTTTACGCCCGCAGACAAACAGAAAAAGGTACTGTATTTTCGAGTCCGGATTCACTTTATCAGGAATTTGAGGAGTCCTTTCCCTATGATGAGACGTCGGGTCAGCTTAAGGCCATCAACGATGTTATTGCCGATTTGACCTCGGAACGCTGTATGGATCGTCTGGTCTGCGGTGATGTTGGATTTGGCAAAACTGAGGTGGCCACCCGAGCGGCGTTCAAGGTAGTCTGCGATGGATACCAGGTAGCTATTTTGGTTCCCACCACTATTCTTGCCGAACAACATGCCCAAACATTCAAAGAACGCCTGGAGGGCTTTCCGGTAACCGTAGATTGTCTGAATCGTTTTCGTACGCCTGCCGAACAACGCCAAATTATTAAAAATATCAACAACGGCAAAATAGACATAATAATCGGCACCCATCGTCTGCTTTCCAAAGATGTAGGCTTTAGCCGTTTAGGTTTATTGATTATTGATGAGGAACATCGCTTTGGTGTTACCCACAAGGAACGGCTTAAATTATTACGAGCGGGTGTTGATGTCCTGACCCTGACGGCCACCCCGATCCCACGGACCCTCCAGATGTCCCTTTTAGGGGTTCGGGATTTATCACTTATTCAGACCCCGCCCCGCCATCGCCGCTCCGTTAAGACCTTTGTCGCAGAATATGATGATCTGATCATCAAAGAAGCAGTTATCCGGGAGTTACAGCGGGGTGGCCAGGTCTTTCTGGTACATAACAGGGTGCAGTCAATCCATGAGATTGCCTTTAAGGTGCAGAAATTGGTGCCGGAAGCGCGTATCGCTGTGGCTCATGGCCAGATGCCGGGTAAAAATCTCGAAGACATTATGTTGGATTTCATCCACAAAGAGGTTGATGTCCTAATCTGCACGACAATTATTGAATCGGGCCTTGACATCCCCAATGCCAATACCATTATCATTACCCGAGCCGACCGGATGGGCCTGGCGGGTATTTATCAATTGCGTGGCCGGGTTGGTCGCAGCACGGAACAGGCTTATGCCTATCTTCTTGTCCCTTCAATAGAAAATATCTCCAAAGATGCCAAACAACGCATGCGGGCCTTAATGGACCACAATGAATTAGGCGGCGGCTTTAAATTGGCCATGAGTGATTTGCAAATCAGAGGCGGCGGTAATATTTTAGGTGAATCACAGAGCGGCAATATTGCCGCAGTTGGTTACGATCTATATTTGGATTTACTACAACAAACCGTAGAAGACCTAAAACGACGGGGCGTGAATGGTGAAATTCCTGAAGAGGTTGAAATAGATCCAGAAATAAGCCTTAATATATCTGCATTTATTCACGAAAAATATATTCCAGATCTCGATCAGAGGTATATTGCCTATCGGCGCATTGCTGCCCTAAAATCAGCGGAAGAATCCCTTGATTTAGAAAACGAATTTATTGATCGTTATGGAGTCCTCCCAGCCGAAACAAAAAATCTGCTGGAGACCGTCAGCCTAAAAGAAGAACTTAAACCCTTAAAAATCACCAAACTTGAACAGGGGCCGGGGAATTTGGTATTTACCTTCGCAAATGGCACACCGATCTCCCCCCAGCAAATACTTATCTTTATAAAAAGTCACCCAGATAGCAGTCGCCTGCTGCCTGACAGCCGTTTGATAGTGGAAATACCAACAGCTTCGACTGAATCAATATTCAAGCGGGTCAAAAAAATATTGCACGCAATCTGGTAGCAGGTTATTTTTAAATAATGTAACTACGGTGGTTATTTAAAGTAATGCGCCACCCCGTGAGTAGTTACCAAAAAATAAATCTACATATTGAGACTACAAGGACAAAGACAGCTAAAAAGTAGCCGTCTAATAACGCTTAATCTAACCTCTACTTGATAAATATTAAATTATGAAAATCTTCAGATTTTTGATGGCTATATTTTTTGTATTATTACTCTCACTTACCGCCAGCGCCGAATTGGTTGATCGAATTATTGCAATAGTAAATGACGATATTATAACCCTTTCAGATCTTAACACTGAAGGTAATGCCTATTTTCAGGCCGTTATAAGTAAGGTTCCCGTTGAGCATCAGGCGGCAGAACTAAATAAGGCCAGAAAAGAGATTTTAGGGCATCTCGTCGATCAATTACTCATCAAACAAAAAGCCGCGGACATTGGTATAGAAATTAGCAAAGAGGATATTAACCAGGCGGTAGAATCAATTCTTACCAATAATCATATAAGTATAGAAAAATTTCGACGTGATTTGCAGAGCATGGGAACCACTGAGGCGGCTTACCGTAACAAGATCAAGAACCAGATTTTAAAATCACGTCTGGTCAGTTTTGAAATCAGATCAAAAATTGTAATTACCGATGAAAAGATAAAACAATATTATGACAATAATTACACCGCAGAACAATCTAATGCGACGGGATACCACATTCTACAGATGGGTTTTTTATGGGGTGATAAATATCGTACCAAAACCCGTGAAGAGGCCTTGAAAAATGCAAAATATGTCAAAGAGAAGCTCTTGGCTGGCGGCAATTTTAGCGAGTTAGCCCACTCATTTTCAGATTTGCCCTCTGCTGAAGATGGGGGGGATCTCGGCCAATTCAAAAAAGATGAAATGGCGCCTTATATGGCAAAGTCAATTTTGGCTATGCATGTAGGTGAAGTAAGTAAAATTTTACAAACCCCCGTAGGCTACCAGATCCTCAAATTAAAAGCGGCTCCTGGTCATGAAATACCCAAAATGGCCGATGTTAAAGGTGAAATAAAATCCATCCTCTATAAGCAGGAGGCCGACAAGAACTACCAGGACTGGCTAGCCAAGCTACGGCAAAAGGCCTTTATAAAATACAGCCTATAAAATTACCACCACCCGAAAGGTATGGCCGACAGAAATACAGATTGTGTTGTAATAAAGGTTATAGACTACGGTGAATCTGATAAACTGGTCACCCTTTATTGCCCAGAGGCCGGGAAATTAAATGTCATCGCCAAAGGCGCTAAACGCAGTAAGAAAAGATTTGTAAACAAGCTTGAGCCTTTTTCTCATTTAAACATCCAGTACAACGACAAATACAAGCTGCCAATCATTACAGAAGCCACGCTTCTAGCCAGTTTCCTGCCCCTGCGCCAACAATTTCTACCCTATGCGGCAGGCACCCTTATTTGTGAACATCTATATTATTGGACAGCTGAAAATGATGGTGACTCAGAACTATTTGCCTGGCTTCTCTGGTTATTAAACGAGTTAAGCAACACCAACCAACCGCACCCTCCCCTGATTCTGTTCCTCACCAAACTATACGGTTTATTGGGCTATCAGCCAGATTTTAGCAGTTGTGCAATCTGCCGGAATATTGATCCCGACAATGCCCCCTACGGATTTCAAACAGGCCGGGGAATAGTTGTTTGCCAAAAATGCAGTAAGGAAAAAAAACCGGCTATTCCCATGACAATTCCGACCTTAAAATTACTAGATAAAGCCTTCAATCTACCTATGGACAAATTATCCCGCCTTAAATTCAGTCAGCATTCCTGTGGTGAGGCTCTTAATATGTTCAAGTACTATGGCCGTTATTTATTGGATAGAGAATTTCAGTCATGGAGTTATATTCTGTAACCTCTCCAGGGGGACTTTGCTCTACCTGATTTTTTCATGCTTTCTTAATCATAAGCCGCCAGGAGCCGTCCTCTAGCTGGCTATTGGCGAGTATAACGTGGCCTTCCTTCTTCACAGAGTTTGGGACATTGTTGATTGGCGGCCCATCATCAAGTAGCAATTCCAGGATCTGCCCTGACACCAATTTTGAGAGTCCGACCTTGGCATAAACCATATTCATGGGGCAACCTACCCCCCGACAATCCCTAACAGCGGCAGCTTTTATTGTTTTTTCCATACCTCTGTCCCCTCCATGCTAAAAAAATTTAATCTGTTCCGGGGCTACCTTTCCAGCC
>CAYTNB010000067.1:0-12846 GCA_964439085.1 uncultured Desulfobulbia bacterium
CACCGGAGAGACGGGTCAAGACCATAAAAATGATAAACAGGGTGGGCTCGGCCAGGCAGGAAAACGTTACTTCCCGGGCAGCTCCCATTCCTTCAAAACTGGAACCTGTATCCAGGGCGGAAAGGACAGTGAAAAAGCGGGACAAGCCGAAAAGGTAGGCAAAAAGAACAAAATCGCCAGTAAAGGAAATGGGGGCAGCACTTAACGTTCCAAAAGGGATAAAGAGACAGGCCAGAAGCGGTACTGCCACAGCCAGAATTGGCCCGGCTCTGAAGACCCAAGTAGTTGTGACACTTAACACCATTTTTTTTCTAAAGAGTTTGGCGAGATCATAGTAGAGTTGCAAAAGAGGTGCTCCCCGACGACCGCCAATTTTGGCTTTGACCCTGGTGATTATTCCTGACAGTAATGGCGCTATCCCGAGAAGCAGGAGGATGTGAAAAATTATATGGAGAACCATGGCATCCCTCATTAATTATGAAATATATCCAATCCCAGCAGCAGGATTGTTGCGATAAAAGTATAGAGCAGGTAAATATTTAGCCTTCCGGCCTGGAGTCGGTGGAACCTGTTTGCCCTGGCTGCAAAACCTGAAAAAAGTGGAATAAACAGGCGGCGTAGAACCGGATCACTGTTGTTCTGAATAAAACGGAACGGTTTGCCAAAAAGGCCAAGTGGCGATATCGGCTCATTTGTGGGCGAAACGCAGCTACAAAACAATGTATCCTGCGCCAGTTGAGTGAAGCCTCCTGCCGAATAGACCATACGGCTGTTTGGTTTCTGAAAACCACATCCCCAGGTTACCGAACGGGGTGTATCGCCTACGCTTCTCGTTCGCATCCACAGGAACAGCATAAATAATAAGAGAAGAGAGCCGGAAGCAGCTGTCCATTGCCAGCTTAACAGGAATGGCAGAACATTAAGGCTTATATCCGGTACAACGGATAAAACCTGGAGAGGTTTAGCAACTGCGGACAGTGGTATGAAAGGGGCGACCCCAAACAGTATGCAAAGAGCGCAAAGAGCAGACATGGCAAAAAGCATGAGTGGGGCAGACTCTACGGCCTGTTTGGCTTCCGGTTCTCGTGGTTCTCCAAGCAGGGCCATCCCCGTTAATCGGCATACGGTAAAAAGCACCAATCCCCCCACAAGGATCATCAGGGCGAGAATCAATAATGCCGAAAACGCTGTCATCCCGCTAGCCTTCTGGCCCATAATAACAACACTCATATATAGATACAGTTCACTGACAAAACCATTTAATGGCGGCAACCCGGCAATGGCGGCACTGCCAAACATAATCATAACCCCTGAAATCGGCATACGACGCATCAATCCGCCAAAATGGGAGAATAGGCGGCTGCCGGTGCTATGCAGTATGGAACCGGCCCCCATGAAAAGCAGCCCTTTAAACAGGGCATGATTCCATACATGTAACAAGGCTCCTGTAAGCGCAATGCTGGCCATAATCGGCCAACCGGCGTTAACACCCAAAAGCCAGAGTCCTATGCCAACAAAGATAAGATTTATGTTTTCAACGGTGGAGTAGGCTAACGACCGTTTTATATCGTTTTGCGAAACAGCCATGGTGATCCCGAAAATAGTGCCGATAAGGCTGATGCTGAGCAGGACAGTCACACACCATCCCGGCAATGGAGGTAATAAGGTGAGCATCCGTAAAAAGCCATACACGGCAGTTTTAATCATGACACCTGACATAAGTGCCGAAACATGGCTAGGGGCAGAGGGATGGGCTCCCGGCAACCAGACATGCATAGGAAAAAGGCCAGCTTTAGAGCCAAAGCCCACTAAAATGAGGCAGAACATCACCCCTGTCATGACAGGAGATAGTGATTTAAGTGCGCCAAAACTTGCAAAATCCAAGCTGCCACACTGGTATGATGCGGTAAGAAAAAAGAAGAAAAGAAAGGCTACCCCGATATGGGTGGCTATAAAATATTGCCAGCCATTACGACACACCTCTTCATCGTTAAAATTATAACAGACCAGGAAGAAGGACGATATCGACATTCCCTCCCAGGCAACAAGAAACTCCATGCCATTCCCGGCAGTTACAACGGCTGCCATGGAAAGCATGAGAATATTGAAGAAAAACCAGTGAAAAGAGATTTTTTGGACTTGGTGAATATCATGCTGCAAATAGGAATATCCATAGATTGCGGCAGTGAAACCAAGGACAAAAATCGGTAAGAGAAAAAATGCGGCCAATCCGTCAATATTGAGTGAAAGTTGTATACCAGCCGTTGCCCATGGTGTTGAAAAGGAACAGGGGCTTTTGGCAAACAGAGCCATTACCGCAGAAATTATCCCGACCAAGCTGCCGGAAGCACTTAAAATCATTGCGGTGGTGTGAGCGGCCGCAGGGTAACGCTGTAACAACAAGGGAAGAATCGAACTCGCCACCATCAGAATGCCGGCGAGAAAAAAGACATCCATCACTGAATTGCCAGTAAAAAAAGGTAAATTAAAAGGTACCATAATGTAAATATTTCTAATATAGCTGAAAAAACAAGGTTGATGGTCTCGTAAAAAGTCAAGGTTTCAAGATTCGTACCTAATGATTTCAATAGGTTAGCTATGGGAAATTACCATAATCAGACTTTTTACTTAGCCATCCCGAGACTTTTTACGAGTGTATCTTTAAAGTAAGTTGCTTATTAATATAATTTCATAAAGATCTTTCCACGATCGGTCAGCGGCAAGAGAGTACAAGACTCCCTGTTCTCTGCGATTTGCTGTAAGACCATAAAACAAGACTCAGATTATCAGCCATTATTATCCGAAAGAAACAGCAGAGACACCATAGGAATCTAAATTTTCAAATCTTAAAACTTTATAATAACTTATCTGGTTATTTGGGAAAATGATACGCTGGGGACGAATGGCAGCATACACCAAGATGTCGTCGGTCATGGATGTTATTGAAATGAAACTAAAGCAGGCATGGCTGGCGGCAAACAACGGTCTGTATGCTACAAGTCATGCCATTTGTCAAGTATAAAAATAAAAAACTATGGGCCGTTGTCGATCTTGCCTTGGCAAGCGATTGAATTTTTTTAAAAATATCACGCTGATATAGAGTCAGTTTATAATTAACAGCACGAACCATTTACCGGCGAGTTTATTCTGGTACCCGGATGTCAAAATGAGGTGTGGCGAGCATACGTTGAATATTTTCTTTCAGATCAACTTGGGCAGTATTTTTGGTACTCTGGGCCATGAGTTTTTCAAAAAGGCTGTTTTGCTCAACGGGATGAATATATTCCGTCGGAGTACTGTCTTTTAGCTGGATGTGGGCCGCCCAAGGCACAAAATATGTGGTGGCTGGGTAGTCCTGGTGTTCCGATATGTCCAGGTTAATACCAGCGATATACAGCAAATTTTTATTTTTATAGTCGTTGCTGCGACGAATTGATTCGGTAACCCTGGCAAATTCCAGTTGAATATTTATCTTTGCAGCCCGCAGGGCTGGATTTTTGGCGCTAACGATATTAGGCATGAATTCTATCAGGTTTCTCTCAAGCAAAATAGACTCATCAGTTTCATGAAATTCTTCCCGAAAGAAAAAAAGATCGGCAGTCAATAAATCGTTGATACTCTCCCCTTCTCCACTTTTCCAATTATAGTGCATCGCATCCAATCGGTTTTTGAAACCTTTGGACACCTCGTAGGTTTGGGAGGTGCTTGCTGCTGCCAAGGGGCGGATAACTCCATCATTATCCTCTTGGACAATGTTTTGCAGCCGCAGGACGAGACCATTTTTCACTGGCCGGGAGTCAAAGTCGACAAACGAATTCTTGACGGTAATCAGACAGCGCTGCTCAGCATCCTGATGGAGAAAAATACGGCATCGGGCAAATTGATATTGTTCCACATAAGGCGAGATGACATGTGATAATTTGCCGCAGGAAACTGAAACACAGTTTCCTGCTATCTGAGGACGGCGAAAGGTTCCATATCCCCCGGTATCCGGCTCATAACCTACATGGCTGGCTTGGAGAATAACCAAATCTTCTCCATGCTGAGAATGGGGGCCATGTCGATCCACAGCGACAACACCACCCACTCGACCGTGGTTAAAGGGAAAGGTGCCGAAATGCTTGGTAAGTAAGATAATTGGCAGCCCCTGATTCTCATCCGAGCAGAAGGCCCTGGACGGCATAATAAGCCCAGCCCTGAAGCCCAACTCCATGCAAAAATTATAGAGTTGGGGGACAAACTCAGCATAGGGGATAGCCAGGCCATCTATCTTAAATGGCGCTATTTCTCTGATAATATCTGGGGTACGGTATTGATTGGGCATGGAATTTCCTCCAATTTGCTGTTGCAATGGGTTTTAATTGACGAGCGCCGGAGTAATGAGGATGGTGTTTTCCCCAGACACCACAACCTGATGATTTAATACAGCGGTACAACCACGGTCGTATGCGAATCTTTGACGCAAATATCTTAACCAAAAAATAAGCGCTTATGCTATTGAAAAAGCCAAGAACATTATTTCTCTGTTGCTTTTTAAGAAAAAATCGGTAAGTTGTCGAACAGTTATTCTAGTGGACTATCGAGCACGATCTTAAACGCATGCCCGATACCTAACCTCAGCAAATGATGAAGATAGTTTTGTCCGTCAAGAAGTATTTGTACCTTTTTGGTAGCAATGGCGCTGTGTATTCTTACCCTTTGCCGCCATGTGCCGCTACCACTTAATTGTCTCGACAAAACACCGGGTTTTACAGTGAATTCCGGCCATCATTATCTATATAAGGAGTTTGTTTAATTATGGATGCAGCAAAAAAAATCTTCCCCTTTCTAGGATGGGGCCCGTTGATAAACTCGCGGAATTTACGTGCCGATCTTGTCGCTGGTCTGACGGTTTCACTAGTGCTTATTCCGCAGTCCATGGCTTATGCCCAGCTGGCGGGACTGCCACCTATTTACGGTCTATATGCCGCTCTATTGCCTGGACTGATCGGCGCCATGTGGGGCTCATCCTTTCATCTGGCAACCGGGCCGGTGGCCATGACCTCTCTACTTACCATGGCTACATTAACTCCTTTTGGGAATGATGCGCCTAATTTTATCGGCTCGGAACATTATATCGAATTAGCCATTCTGCTAGCTTTTATGGTTGGCCTGGTCAGGCTTCTGGTCGGCATCTTTAAATTAACGATTATGGCAAATTTTTTGTCGCAACCGGTTATCCGCGGGTTCATCAATGCCGGTGCTCTGATTATTGGCTCGTCACAGGTCAGCAAAATCTTCGGAGTCCACATGCACCGTAGTGAATTTTATTTGGAAGACATTTGGAATGTCTTCACGGCTATCCCTAATGAGCTGCATGTTCCAACCTTTGGCATTGGGGTCGGTTCCCTGTTTATTCTCTGGTTTCTTAAAAAGTATTTCCCTAAAATTCCTTCGGCGCTGGTAGTTGTGGTTCTTGGCTCAGTTATCGTTAAGATGATGGGTTGGGCTGATCCCCATGCCATTGATGCATCTCTGCCAGTCGCCGAGGCTGGTCGCCGTTTCGTCGCTGTTGTTGGTTTTATCCCGGCAGGTCTGCCGGCATTTGCCGCACCTCATTTTGATATTCCTGTGATGATCGATATGATTCCTGGTGCCTTTGTCGTAATGTTTATCGGTTTCATGGAGTTCAATTCGGTCAACAAGGCCATTGCCCCCCAAAGTGGTCAAAAAATAGATACGACCCAAGAGATGATCGGTCAGGGGGTTTCCGCTCTGGTCGGCAGTTTCTCCAGTTGTTACCCTACCAGCGGATCCTTTTCCCGGACAGCACTAAATTACTCCGCCGGTGGTAAAACTGGAATGTCTTCCGTGTTTGCCGCAGGTATGGTCTTGATTACTCTGCTGTTTCTGACCCAGTACCTTGTCTTTCTGCCTCAAGCCGTCCTCGCCGCAATCATCATTATGGCCGTTGCCAGCCTCATAGACTTTAAAGCCATGTTCCATGCCCTGAAAGTAAATAGATCCGATGGTATCGCCTCCGGCGTAACTTTTGCGGCGGCCCTGCTCTACGCTCCCCATATTGTTAATGGTATTCTCATGGGCGGCGCTCTGGCTTTGGCCCTGCATCTTTTCCATACCATGAAGCCCCATGTTGAAATTGTTAGTAACCTGAACATAGACTGTACCAATGGCGAAATCGCCCGGAAGGTCAGAAACCCGGTGATGAATTTCCATGGCCAGTTATACTTTGCCAATGTACCCTATTTTGAAGACACCGTTCGGCAAATTTTTGAAATAAACCCCAAGGCTGAGAGAGTAATGGTTAACGGCGCAGGCATTAATGAGCTAGATGCCTCCGGTGAGGCAATGCTCCGTGAGCTCATCAGCCAATTACGCGAGCAGGACAGAGAAATGATCTTTATTGGTCTTCAACCCCATATTAACGAGGTGCTCGAGCGCTCCGGTCTGAAAGACTTCATTGGAAATGATAAATTTTTCACCAGTGTAGAGGAGGCCCGCCAGCATATTGGCATAACCGCCGAAGTAAAAGCCTAGTCTTAGCTAAACATAAAGAACTATTTTATACCCACAAAAGCCGCCATCCCCAATACTTTGGAGATAGCGGCTTTTTTTCTTTTATACCCTTGCCCTCTGTAATTATATTTTATACTCTGTAAGTAATTGCGATTTTGCCCCGATTAACCGTAGAGGAGAAGATATGCTGAAGACAATATTTACTATCATTAATCTATTGCTTTTGACAGCCACGCCGCTTTTGGCCGCCGAACATGGCGGGGGAAGCACAACGGCAATACGTGATTTGACAGCGACAAGCATGGGGTGGGCGGCAGTAATTTTATTTGTATTGGCTTATATCTTCGTAGTCTTGGAGGAGAAAATTCACCTCCGGAAGAGTAAACCTGTGATGCTTGCCGCCGGTATTATCTGGGTTCTAGTGGCCATTACATTTGAACAGCTGGGTGCGCCCAAGGCCGCCGAAGAGGCGATTAAGCATAATATTCTCGAATATGCCGAGCTGATGCTCTTTCTGCTTTCGGCCATGACATATATAAATACTATGGAGGAGCGTGACGTCTTTCAAGCCCTGCGTTCATGGTTGGTGGGAAGAGGCTTTTCCTTGCGGGTAATTTTCTGGGTTACCGGCGTTCTGTCCTTTGTTATTTCTCCAATCGCCGATAACTTGACCACCGCCCTGCTTATGGGTGCTGTAGTTATGGCTGTAGCTGGTGACAACAAGAAATTTGTGGCCCTGGCCTGTATCAATATTGTCGTGGCTGCCAACGCTGGCGGCGCTTATTCCCCCTTTGGCGACATCACCACCCTCATGGTCTGGCAGAAGGGCAAAGTACAGTTTGTAGAGTTCATCGATATTTTCGTGCCCTCTTTAGTTAATTGGCTGGTACCAGCCATCTGCATGAGTTTTGCTGTTGGCAAACAATTCCCTGAGCCCTTAAAAGACGTTGTGAAGATGAAATTTGGCTCTAAACGGGTAATGTTCCTCTTTTTGCTAACCATAATGACGGCAGTATCCTTCCATAATTATTTGGATCTGCCACCAGCGGCGGGCATGATGTTTGGTATGGCCTACCTTGGTTTGTTCTCTTATTATATAAAGATTCACGAAGATCGTCTTTATCAACATGATGCAATGTTGGGGGCTGGGAGTGATAGTCAATTCCCGCGGCCTGATAAATCTTCAGTCAAACATTTTGATTTTATGCGGCATGTATCCCAAGCAGAATGGGACACCCTGCTGTTCTTCTACGGGGTGATAATGTGCGTAGGCGGCCTATCGCAATTCGGATATCTGGCCCTGGTCTCTAACCACCTCTATGTTGGCCTTGGCCCCACCACCGCCAATATCCTCGTAGGTATCATCTCTGCTGTGGTAGATAATATTCCAGTTATGTATGCTGTTCTGACTATGGACCCGGTTATGCATCTTGGTCAATGGCTCCTAGTTACCCTCACCGCTGGTGTTGGCGGCAGCCTACTCTCCATAGGCTCAGCGGCCGGTGTCGGCCTTATGGGTACCGCCCGCGGCACCTACACCTTTGGTGCCCATCTGAAATGGACGCCTGTTATTGCCCTAGGGTATGGGGCCAGTATCTGGACCATGTTCCTGATTGACAGCCGCACCTTTTAACACATACGACCGTGGTTCGTACCTGTATCAAAAATGGGTGAACCAACGCAAAAAATAAAGGTCGCCCTGACTGCCAAATTCGCTGGTATCGGTGCCATAATAACAGAAGGCACCGCCAGCGAGTGTTGCTTCATCGCTTAAGCTATATGTTGCCGTTGGGCTGACGACAAAGGAGTTATCTGTAAAGTTAATAATCGGCAGCAGGGCTATTGTCCAGAGCGGCCCCGGCTGCCAAGTCAGTTGGGCCCCAAAGTGATCGACCTGACTCTCATCATTAAAATAATATTCACCGAGTAAGGTTATTGAATTGGCAAAGGCGTACTCCAGGCCGCCAATAAACTCGGTATGGCGTTTACCACTCTGAAAATCATAGAAACTGCCGCCCTCACTGCGTAATTCAATTCCACTACCAAATAATTCCCCCGAAAACTCCCAGCCGATAATGTCACGTTGGTTATAATTGTCTTTTACCGCCACCAGAGCGAGGTCGGCAAAATTTAGATATCCTTTAAGCCGTGCCGCATACTTTTCCCGCCCACACGTAATCTCTAAACCCGTTAAGTCGTTTATGGCATATTCATAGTGGATGGCCTCAGTGCCAGGACGTTCGGCCGTTTCGATGGACAGCACGTTAATGGGATTATAGATGTCGATGGGGTTCCAAATTCGCCCCACGCCCAGCGGGATACGCTGACGTCCTATGACCATGGAATGCCTATCGCCCCTATACTCCAGATAGGCCCGATAGATTTTACTGTCATTCTTTATCAGGCTTGGCTTGTCCTGGTAAATATTTTCATTATCCACAATTAATCTGGCAGCCAGACCTTTAAACTTTTTATGGGTCAGGTTTATATCGACCCGCAGACGATTAAAATCGTTAAGAGATTGTTGATTCCAGGTAATGACATTGGTATTTTCAAAAGACAGATCGGACTGCACCGCCATAAGATAGGCCAAAATCAGGCTCGTAAAACCGATCATTACTTATCAACCTTACCATCCTTGATGGTAATCGTCAGTTTGGCCTGAGCAATGACCAAGGGGTCATGAGAAGAAAAAATAATGGTTATTCCCTCCTCTTCATTCAGACTTCGCATCATGGCCATTAGTGAGGCGGCACTTTTGCTGTCCAAATTGGCCGTTGGCTCATCGGCTAAAACCAGTTTAGGCTTAACCGCCACAGCACGGGCCACCGCCACTCGTTGCTGTTGACCGCCGCTCATTTGATTAGGAAGTTTGTCTAGTAGATTGGCAATCCCCAGTTTCTTGGCAACTTCAAGCGTCCGGACGTTGCACTTTTCCTGGCCCCAGCCTTGCAGCTTCATAATATACTCAATGTTTTCGGCGGCAGTTAGAACCGGCAGAAGGTTGTAGGCCTGAAATACAAAACCGATGTAATCCCGCCTTCTGGCAGCCAAAATATTCTCCGGCAATCCGGTTAATTTTTCTCCCTCCAGGATGATTGCACCGCTAGTAGGGGCATCTAATCCCCCGATAATGTTCAGCAAAGTCGTCTTACCGCTACCTGATGGCCCAGAAATTACAGCAAGTTCACCCTTGCTGATCTGGAGGTTGATGTCCGATAGGGCTTGAGTTTTCCCAGCTCCGTTCTGAAATTTTTTACTGATGTGTTCGATGTCTAAAAATGCCACCATAAAATCCTCTTTAGAGTCTGTAAGGAAATAACCTGGCTGATATTACGCTTAGATTTGGGCCGGGTTTGGATGTAGCGATTGAGCAGGTAAGCGTAGACTGCGAAAAGTTTGATATACAGGTAAGCGAACGGAGTGAGACTCCGAGGCCTAGTGATTTTTTAGGTGCGAGGCCATACATGTGGTGCCTCGTGCCTAAAGAATGGCTACAACGCAGTAGATCGGATTGCTATGCCCCTTTTTGGGGTACTTTTTACGACACCATCATACCTTATATCTTGTTTTGCCCCCCAAATAACAATAAATAAAAAACTTTAGAGTAGAGTAAATGACTTACACCTAACACCCCACGAGGGGGTATCGGAGTCTACGCTTACCTAGTACCTTATAGATTCTTTTCTAAAAAACAGGTAAGCGCAGACTCCGAGAAAACAATCTATAAGGTACTAATGTTGAGACATTTATCCCTCAGAGGGAGACAACGCAAACTCCCCAAATGGGGTACGGCCCTCATATTGTTTGAATCACACTAACAGGCTTAGCCCTTTGCAAAAACCGCAAAGGCAAAAGGGCACTAACGAGGGTCGCCAACATCACTGCTGCCAGAGCCAGTAAAAAATATTGCGGTCGGATAACCGCACGCATAACCGAATCCATTCCAAATGCTTCTAGTCCCTTGCTGAAAAGGGCTAAATTTAAGCCATATTGCTTTAAATAATAGAGCGTTGCGCCACCAAAAACTGAGCCGACGACAAAACCCATAATCGCCATAAAAAAAGCCTCTGACATGATAATCAAACCTATTTGGCTAAATTTGGTTCCCAAAGCCAGCATAATACCGAATTCCCGCATTCGTTCCAGGACGCTTACCAACATAACCCCAAAGATGCCAAGACCAGCCACGCAAAATACCAAAAAACTGGTAATCAAATTAAATCTTTCGATCATTTGTTCACTCTGCAGCAGGGCGGGATAAATTTCGTCCCAGCGCCACACCTCTAGCCCGTCTATCCCCGTCAGATCCCCTTGGACAGCAACTATATCCTCATTCCTGTTTTTGAGCGTAATTCGTACCTGGGTTATACCTCTTGGCACCACCAATAAGTCACGAGCCTTTTGACGATCAATAAAGACTGCATTTTTGTCGAGTACGGTATTGGTTTTGAAAATTCCGGTTATTTTAAGGGCACTTGACGATACTTCATTTACCATATTCTGAGCTGAAATTATAATTTTGCTACCGATTTTGACACTTAATTTACTGGCCAAGTCAGCTCCGATAATTGCCCCCTTAAAACTGCTAGCAAAACTGTATTCTCCGCTGACGATGTAATTATTCAATCGCCCACTTTTCTGCTCCTCTGTAAGATCTATACCATAAATTGTTATATTCCTGGCGTAGTGGGCCGTAGCCGCCAGACCGCTTTGCATGATTCGCTTGCTAAAGCTCAGAATTCTCTCGTCATTCTTTAAGAACTTATCCAATGCTGCGGAATCGACCAACTCGGCAAGCTCGTTATTCTGGCGATACCCCTTGGCGAATATGGAAATATCTCCGCTATCGCTGCAAGTGGCATTTTGAATCATCTGGGCAATCATTCCGTCATATAAACCCTCTAATGATATAAGCCCCCAGAGACATACGGCAATCATCGAAATCACCAGGAGGGAACGGCCCCGGCGGCGATTCAGTGAAGCCCAGGCCAGTTTCATGATCACCCTAAACATGATGAATCGCCTCCAGCGGACGGTAGCGATTGACCTTAAAGATGGGATAGATAGCGGCAAAAAGGCTTAAGGTTAGAATTATAAGGATGTCACGACCAATCATGATCGGCCTAAAAGCGGTGGGCAGGGAGGCGGCCATCAGACCATATTGTTTAAACTGCTCCTCATAACCCGACAGCTGGATGGGATAAAAATGAAAATATGCGGTAAGTCCCCCGCCAAAGAGACCGCCAATAAAAACGCTTAGCATGCCCAGGATGAGACACTCCATCCAGAGCATAATAAAAACCTGCCCAGGCGTTGTTCCCAGGGCACGCATCATGCCAATTTCCCTAATCCGGCCCATGATGTTAAGCAGGGTATAAATCATAATTACAAAGAAGATAACCATAAAAATGATTGCCAGGCTAATATAGCCAAAAACGGAATCAAGCTCCATAGCCCCTACCAGACCATCCATGCTTTTCCGCCAGCTAAGAGCCTGATATTCAGTTCCTAATTGCTGATTTATTTGTTCTGCCAGCTCATCGCTTTGGGAAGGATTTTGGGGTAGAACGATGATCTGAGTGGCATAATTCTCCGCTACCATGGCTTCATCGAAATAGGCTTTGTTAACAAAGGCGGAACTGGTATCAAAATCAAAAAAACCGGTCTGAAAAATCCCCTTTACGTAGAGGGTATCGGCGCTAAAGGAATAGTCAGCCCCTGTACCCACAAAGGCCAGCGTATCACCAACCTTAACCTGTAGCTTTTTAGCCAGCCCCAAACCTAGATATACCTGCGCAGCATCACCGTCAGACAGATAGCTCCCTTCCTTAAGTGATTGTGCCAAACGGGAAAGACGCTTTTCATTTTTTGGCTCAATGCCAGCAAGCATCCCACCCACGGTCTTGTTTTCGGCAACAAATAGGACAAATGTCTCGAAACGAGCCCCAGTGGCAGCAATACCGGGAATGGATGATAATTTTCGTCGCATGGCTTTGACATCAAAGATCAGATTATCATAACTCGGCGCATCTCTAAAATTTTTCCGGGTTATTTGCAAATATCCAGGATAAACCTCAACTGCGTTATCCAACATCTTATTGTGAGAACCGGTCATAAGCGCCGAGGAAAAGATAAGCAGGGCGGTGGAAAAAGCGGTGAGGGCCACAGTTATAATGCTACGCTTCCTATAGGCACGAATATTTTTTATGGCAATTCTGATGAACATAACTTCTCGGCAACGTAATTATGATGGCGTCGTAAAAGATACCCCAAAAAGGGGCATAGCAATCCGATCTACTGCGTCGTGGACCATTTTTGTTCGTTCGG
>CAYTNB010000068.1:0-12737 GCA_964439085.1 uncultured Desulfobulbia bacterium
AATCTCCAACCGGCGTTGGGCGCCATAAGGCAGATTGCGTGCTAAGTCATTCGCCACATTGGCAAGCCCCATTTGCACCAGAATTTTGTAGCTGCCATCCACAATTTGTTGCTCTGCATCCCTAATCGACTTGGGGCGAAAAATTGCCGCAAATATGCCGCCGGACGTCCGACAATGGCAACCAATCATCACGTTCTCAAGAACTGTCATCTCGGGAAAAAGCCGAATATTTTGAAATGTACGGGCCAATCCCTTGTTAGTAATCTCATGGGGCGGCAAGCCATTTAATGTCAGTGCTGCCGCACCGGCAGATTGCATATATATATTTCCTGAAGTCGGTTGGTAAATACCGGTAAGGCAATTAAAAAAAGTCGTCTTGCCAGCACCGTTGGGTCCGATTAAGGCAACTATTTCCTGTCGTTCAACGCTCAAATCAACCGCATCCAAGGCCCGCAGTCCACCAAAATTCATGCTCACCCCTTCGACCTTCAGTACCGGAGGCATTTTAACTCCCCGCCTTGGGCTGTGCTTTGAATTTATAGGTGCGACGCACATTACTAATTAACCCCTGGGGCCGCACAAGCATCATCAGCACCATAACCGCCCCAAATAACAACATGCGATAATCGGCAAAGGCCCGTAGATACTCGGGCAGCAAGACAAATAACAAGGCAGCAATAACCACCCCGACGATAGAGCCCATCCCGCCAAGCACAACAATAGACAAAATAATGGCCGATTCCATAAAGGTAAAACTGGCAGGATTAATAAAGGTAGTTTTGGCAGCAAACAAAACCCCAACCATCCCCGCCCAGGTAGCCCCCATAGCAAAGGCGGCAAGTTTTATTTTAGTCTTGTCGATACCCATTGCCTGGCAGGCAATTTCATCCTCCCGCAAGGCGACCCAGGCCCTGCCAATTCTGGAATTTTGCAGCCTGTTAATCACAAAAATAGTGAATAAAACCAGGAGCAGTGCCAAAAAATAGATATAAATCGTTGATTCGGCCAGGGAGAGTTCAAGTCCGAAAAAGGATGGTCGAGGTATATTGGCAATACCGCTGGGGCCAAAGGAAAAATCGTTCCAATTCTCTAGCACCAGCCGAATAATCTCACCAAATCCCAGCGTTACGATAGCCAGATAATCACCACGCAGCCGCAATACCGGGAAACCAAGCAAAACGCCAAAGGTAGCGGCAAGCATTGCCCCAATGGGCAAACAGGCCCAGAATCCAAAGCCAAAATGGTAGTTAAGCAGGGCGTAAGAATAGGCCCCTACGGCGTAAAATGCCACATACCCCAGATCAAGCAGACCAGCCAGGCCCACCACAATATTAAGCCCCAGACCAAGGACAACGTACATTAGAGCCGTGGTCATGATACTGGTTTCATAGGAAGAAAACATGAAGGGAAAAACAAGCGAAAACAAGGCAAGTGCAATAAAAAGGCTATAATAACAGCAGGGTTTGTAAAATAGAGTGTTTTTAATATTAGCAGCTAAATCCAAGAAATGGTTCTGCCCGTGGGACTTGCGCTTGCCAAGGTTGCGGCTCAGGAGAGATATTAAGAAACTGCCGATGCCAACCAGAGCCAAATTGTGCCAACGCCAGACAATTAGTTTTTCAATAAGATTAACCTTAATCACTATAATGGGAAAGGTGAGAAACATAAACCAGAGCGCTACCAAGGCGGATTTTTTTATTTCATCGATTATACGCACGGCTTACACCTTTTGGATCTCAGAGCGACCCAATATCCCTGCTGGCCTGAAAATTAGAATAAGCACCAAAAAACCAAAGGCGAAGACATCCTCATAATCGCTTGAAACATATCCGGTTGCAAAGCTTTCAGTTAAGCCCAGAATAAATCCTCCCAACACGGCTCCAGGAATACTGCCAATACCGCCTAACACTGCCGCCGTAAAAGCCTTAATGCCAGCGATGAAACCAATATAAAAGTTAATTTGGCCAACATGCGAGGCAATCAACAAGCCTCCAATAGCGGCCAGCACAGAGCCAATGATAAAGGTAAAAGAGATAACCCTGTCCACATCGATACCTACCAGCATGGCCATCTGCATATCCTGGGCTGTAGCCCGCATGGCCTTCCCGATTCGGGTGTATTTAATTAAAATAGTCAGCAGCAGCATGACTACGATGGTAGTGGCCAGGATAACCAGATCAGTGGAGCCCATAAAATCAGCATAAGGTTCCATAAAGGCAAAATCGGGGATCAATTCAGGGAATGACAGAAAATCAGAGGTTTGGGCCAGCATAACGTAATTCTGTAAGAAAATAGACATGCCGATGGCACTGATCAAGGGGGCCAATCGAGAGGAGCGGCGTAACGGTTTATAGGCAATTTTTTCTATGGTATAGCCATAAGCTGCCGCATATATCATTGCCGACAGGCCGGAGATAACCAAAATTGACAGACCATTCATGCCCAGAACGGTAAGCACACTGGCACAAATCAAAGCGGTAAAAGCACCAATCATATAGATTTCGCCATGGGCAAAATTTATCAGGCCGATAATGCCATAAACCATCGTGTACCCCAGGGCGATTAAGGCATAAATACTACCCCGGGTCAGGCCACTGAAGAAGAGATCAAGAAAATAATCCATAGCAGGAAACAGAGGTTGTCACTTTCGCAGTATTTTCATGTTATTAGGAACTCGGGGCTGGCCGCAGCGAATAAGATTATTTAAGTTCAACATAACGCCCTTTTTGCACCTGATATATGGCAAACCCGACCCCGACGGCCTCACCATGTTTATCAAAGCTGATCTTGCCAAGAGGCGTATCAATATATTCGTGATGCAGGGCTTTGACGACCTTTGTATAGTCAGTGGAACCCGCCTTGTTAATGGCGTTTAGCAAGGCTTGGGTAGCAGCATAGGCATTCAGAAAAAACGCCCCCGGCTCCTTATGATAAACCTTTTTATAAGAGGCAATAGCCTTCTTGGTTAAGGGATTTTGGGAAGTGTCCTTAGGGCCTGTGGCATAAACACCTTCGGCATATTTGCCGGCGACCTTAATGAAGGTATCGTCTTTAACGCCATCATCGGAAATAAAATAGGCCTTCAGGCGTTTCCGGCGCATTTGACCAACTACCCTCGAAGCCTCGGGATGATAACCACCAAATATTACAGCATCAGCCCTTTTATGCTTTATCTTCTGGACAATGGCCGAATAATCCACCGCTCCAGGAGTCACTCCCTCAAAAAGGACTATCTGGGCCCGGCCAGATTCTTCTATAAACTTTCTGACAAACTCAGCGAGTCCCTTACCATAATCACCCTTGTCATGAATAACAGCGATCTTCTTTACATGCAGAACATTGAGGGCGAAGTCGACCTCTCGCTTGGCCTGGGCATCATCTGAGGCAATAGTACGGAAAAAATTTGGATAGTTGCCATTGGTGAGATCAGGATTGGTGGCCGAAGGCGAGATAGTAACAATATGCGCGGCCTTGTAAATTCCAAGAGCCGCCTTGGTTGCCCCACTACATGTGTGGCCAATAACGGCATCCACATGTTCTGAAACCAGTTTTGCGGCTGTATTGGCAGCCACTTCCGGCTTACAAACATCATCTTCAGCAAGCAGCTCTACCTGTCGGCCAAGAACACCACCCGTCTCATTAACTTGCTTAACTACAAGTTTGGCGGCCGCCAGGGAAGGCAGACCATAAGAGGCCAAATCCCCGCTATGAGCGCCAGGCACCCCGATTTTAATCGGATTTGCAGCCTGAACCGCACTGGCTGGAAGAACCAGAATCAGACAAGCAACAATGTTGCAAAACACCCTTGAATATTTTTCCATAAACAATAGACCTCAATAATAAAAACGACTTTTGAATAAATATACGAAATTGGCAGTACTCTAGCATATTTTCAATTTATATAAAATACTATAGCAGGCATAGACAATTTAAAAAATTCAGAGTAAAAAAAGAAGATGGGCAGCGAGTTATTCGATAACATCAAAAATATTTTTATAAAAAAATGAAATGAAAAAAACTATCAAACAAACAATTATTTTATTAGGGCTGACAATTGCATTATTTGGCTGCGGCACCGAACATATAGATTCTGCGGTTAAGAATGGTGCCACAAAGTTAACCGGGCATGAGATAAGAGAGTTACTCACCGGCAGCACAGTCAAAAGCCATGGTTACGGACAAGAGGCGGAGATAAAATATTTGGGAAATGGCAATCTTTCCGCCAAAAATAAGGATAATGACAAAGATGTTGGCACCTGGGAGGTCGATGATAATGAAATGCTCTGTATTAAATTCCGCAAATGGGGCCAGGGGGACAAAATTTGTTATTGGTTATACAAAGAGGGGCAGGAATATAAGCAATTCAATAAAAGTGGTATATTAACCTACAGTTTTACAATAACGGAGCAAGGCGGCAAATTCCAGGAAGGCATCACTTTTACTGAACAAAAAAGCAAAACGGTGTCAAAGACGACTTCCGCCAGTCCCCAAAACACAGCAACCAGGATACAGGTTCCCACCCAACCTATATCCCCAGAAGATCTAAAATTCATTGTCAGGCAAACCGCCAGGAACTGCCCTGGTTGCAATCTTGCTCATGCCCAACTATCCGGTGCCAATTTACTGAACGCCAATCTGGAAGGAGCCAATCTTACCGGCGCCGACCTGAGTGGCACCGTGCTACGCCACGCCAATCTTCAAGGTGCCAACCTCTACAAAACAAATTTAAGAGGGGCAAATCTCAGCGGTGCGAACCTAACTGGCGCCAACCTGACCGATGCCGACATGACAGATGCCGATCTAGCCGGAGCTGTGGGGGTAAAATAAGTATAATTTGCTCAGCCACAAAATCAGAGTAATATTCCATTTCTTTACTGATTGGCATTGAAGAGACTGAGGCAAAGGAACCCCCAACTACCCAAAACCGATATTTTTCTAAACTCTCGGACTATTCTTCGTAACACGATTTGGATACACACGAGGTCTTATCGGCGTGTTGAGTGGAAATTATTAGGCTACTTTACTCCGTAAGCACCTACACGGCGGCCCTATTCAAAAACAAATCCCAGAGCCTGACCAATGTCATCCACAAAGTGAAAATCAATGCCATGGATAGATTTACTCGGAATATCTCTAACATCCTTCTCATTTCTGGCAGGC
Organism: uncultured Desulfobulbia bacterium; assembly: GCA_964439085.1. GTDB lineage: Bacteria > Desulfobacterota > Desulfobulbia > Desulfobulbales > VMSU01 > JAADIV01. The sequence goes on from CAYTNB010000068.1 coordinate 5,161, forward strand.
AATACAAGTTCCTTGATATCGGCCCGTGCCGCAGCCAAAACCTTTTCCTTTATGCCGCCAACAGGCAGTACATCACCTCGCAGGGTGATCTCACCGGTCATGGCCAAATCCTTACGTACCGTTTTGCCACCGAGCAGGGAGGTAAGAGCCGTGACCATTGCCACACCAGCCGATGGCCCGTCCTTAGGGGTGCCTCCCTCCGGCACATGAACATGCAGATCCAGGGTAGCAAACATCTCTTCATCTATAGCAAGTTCCTTGGCATTAGAACGAATATAGGTCAAGGCGGCTGTAGCGGATTCCTTCATAACATCACCCAGAGTTCCGGTCAGAGTCAGCATACCTTTGCCCCGCATCTTGGCGGCCTCAATAAACAATAACACTCCACCCACTGGTGTCCAGGCCAATCCCGTAGCCAATCCTGGCCCCCAGTGTCTGGCCGTGCTTTCAGGGAAATATTCGATAGGCCCAAGAAATCGTTCCACCGCTTTTTCGGTAATAACCCTGCGGGCAGTTGCACCGCCCACAATGTCCCGGGCAACTCCCCGGCAAACAGCACCTAATCGTCTTTCCAGGTTACGAACCCCGGCCTCTCTGGTATAGGAGCGGATAAGCTTTCGAATGGCCTTTTCCCGAAAAACCACATTATCCGCAGTCAAGGCATGGGCGGTAAGCTGTTTAGCTATAAGATGCCTTTTAGCGATCATCACCTTTTCATCTTCTGTGTAACTGGTGAGCTCAATTACTTCCATCCGATCACGCAACGGCCCCGGGATATTGTCAATATAATTAGCGGTGGTAATAAACATCACCCTGGATAAATCAAAAGGAATCTCCAGATAGTGATCAGCAAAGGAAAAATTTTGTTCAGGATCGAGGACCTCCAAAAGAGCCGAGGATGGATCTCCCCTGAAATCAGCCCCCAGTTTGTCAATCTCATCCAGCATAAAAAGGGGGTTATTAGAACCTGCTTTTTTTAGACTTTGAATAATCCGACCGGGCAAGGCGCCTATATATGTCCGCCTATGCCCCCTGATTTCAGCTTCATCACGAACGCCTCCCAGTGAAATTCTAATAAATTTTTTATTCATAGTACGGGCAATGGACTGTCCCAAGGAGGTCTTGCCAACGCCAGGAGGGCCGACAAAACACAGGATTGGCGCATGTAAATCGGGTTTCAGCTTGCGAACTGCCAAGAACTCAATAATCCTTTTCTTGATTTTATCCAGGCCGAAATGATCATGATCCATAACCTGCTGGGCCTTATCAAGTTCAAGGCTGTCCTCCGTGGTAACCTGCCAGGGCAAATCAAGAATCCACTCAATATATGTACGAGAAACCGTATATTCCGGTGAAGATGAAGGAATCCGGCGTAGCCGATCCATCTCTTTATCAACCGTTTGCTTTACTTCGCCAGATAATGCTACTTTTTTTATCTTTTTACGCAAATCAACAAGGTCAACATTATCATCATCGTCACCCAACTCTTTGCGAATAGCTTTAAGCTGCTGGCGCAGAAAATACTCTCGCTGTTTCTTGTCAATATCGGCCTTCATACTCTTTTGAATCTCAGCGCTGACATCCAGGGTTTCCAGCTTTTTATTGATTTCCATGGTAACCTTTTTCAGGAGATCACGAATCAGCTCAATTTCCATAATGGCCTGTTCTTCTTCAAGACGAAGGCCAAGCTGCGAACCAGCTAAATAAGCAACATGAAAGGGATTTTCCAGAGCCATAATGGTCATTATTAACTCTTCCGGCAATTGCGACAACTCGGCCATTCTTTTGAACTGGGTACGAAGATTGAGGATCAAGGCCTCAACTTCCTGGCCCTGTTCTTCAACCATCTCCTTAACTTCTACCCTACCTCGGTGATAGGGAGTGGTTTGCAGATAATCCAGTACCCTTATTTTTTTTATAGCGCTTATCAGAACGTTATATCCACCCTCTTTGCCCTTAGTCATCTTATGAATATAGCCGACACTGCCAATACCAAAGAGGTGATCTTCCGGCTTGGCCGAATCCGTATGGTCTTTCTTAATCGGACGATGGGCGACCATCGCAATTAAGCGATCTTTTACCAGGGCCTCATCAATCAATGCCTTTGATTCTTTATGGGTAATCTGGAGCGGAAAGCCCATGCCTGGGAAAAACACAAACCCCTGTAAAGGTAAAATTGGTAATTTACCAGGTATCGTAATAGTCTCCGGTGTCTCGCCATCTGTTTTGTTGATCTCGACGTTTTCACTTTCCATATTCTAAATATCCTATTAGTGCCTTATGGCTAATTTTGTATAAAAAAACAAGAAATTTTCAAAGGGACATACATGCACCTACTGTTAAGACATTTGCCCCCCACGCAAGGAAAACTGAATATAACGTCCGCCCTTGCGGGCGAACTGCTTTTTAGCCACTAAAACATTCAGTTCAATACCCCCTTGAGAGGTACACAGACGGTTAATAGCAACTACAGGTCAGCGGTAGACTCGGTACAAGGTACAGCCGAGCAGTTACAAATCACTTTACAAATACTTCTACCGTATTCTGAATTTCCAAAAGCGGCATCCGAACAATCAGAAAACCCACCCGACATTCAGATGTCACCCGGTTGGTATCAATTACCTTTGGCAGTGGTAACTTCCTCGCAAAACGGCCATACTCAATTTCCAATTGATGAACTGTTGAGATTCCCGCCACCGGGCATATCCTCTCCCCTTTGACAGTCAGCATCCTGGGTTCCACCATGATTTTCATCTGCTCTGCGGCAATACCTGCCGCCTCCATAAATACAATAAGCTCAGAGTCAGATTCATAGAGATCAAGCGGAGGCTCCCACAGTGAGAATGAGGAAGAAGTCATCCGGGTAACTACCATCTTTCGCATTATTTTAGCAAACTGCCTATCCATATCATCAATCCATAAAAAAAGTGGCATCGCAGTTAAACGATGGTTGAAAAAATCCTCTTATATATTTAAGTATAGCGTCATTATACAAAAATTTGTAACCAAGTTCAGGAGAATTTACAATGAAGCACAAAATACTTTATTATATGCTGTTATTGGTGATGACATATACTGCCAGATTGGCACATGCCAGCCAATCTCCTGAATTCAGCCAAGCCAGATCGCTAATTACAAATGGTGGTTTTATCGTTACCAAGGGGGGACATATATTAAGCCAATTCGCTCCCAAAAGCGCATTTATCCCGGCGTCAACCTGGAAGATTGCCACTGCCAGCCTGGCCCTGCACACCCAGGGAAACCATTATCATTTTAAAACCATTTTTTACCAGAATAGTTTTGGGCAACTATTCATTCAGGGCTTCGGAGACCCCTTCCTGACTTCTGAACAAGTCGCCAGGCTTTTGGTAAATCTCAAAAAGCAACTAACAATGCCTGTTAGTGGCATAGTAATTGACGACACCGCCTTCAATCTTGATTCACGAACGGACGGCAGTTCCCTGACTCTAAATCCTTATGATGCCGGCCTTAGTGCCCTGGCCGTAAATTTCAATACAATTAATCTACAGGTAAATAATGATGGCATAACATCTGCCGAGGAGCAAACCCCTTACCTGCCAATTATGTCTGAGCTAGGCAAAAACATGGGATTAGGCAAACACCGGATTGCCCTGCGTAGTCAAAAAAATGTTCCTATTTACGCGGGCCAGTTATTTGCGGCCCTTGGCAACCTACAGCCTGGTACGTCATCATTACCGATCAGACGCGGAAAGGTGCCAAGTGGCCTGAAGGTTATTTACACCAGCCGTAACGATAAAGATTTGACTGAGGTGATCAAGGCTCTTTTTCTCTACTCAAACAACTTTATTGCCAACCAAATATTTCTAACCTGTGGGGCCCAACGTTACGGCTGGCCGGCAACCTGGGATAAAGCAAGAAAGGCCATGCGGGAGTTTTTGGAGCTAACCGTAAAGCTTCCCAACGGCACTTACAAGATAATGGAAGGCTCTGGACTGTCACGGCAAAATATGATCACGCCAACAGCCATGCTAAAGCTGCTGTATTATTTTAAACCACAAGCCTGTCTATTGCCGGTTCATCATCATCAAATAATGAAGTCCGGAACTCTTACCGGGGTTTACGCTTACGCCGGCTACCTGGGTAATATAAAAAATCCAGATCCATTTGTCCTGATTTTAAACCAAGCCAATAATGTTCGTGAAAAGGTGGTGGAATTACTACGGGCGGGCTACAACTCAGCACGTTGATACGACAGGTGATGTAAGCGCTCCATGAACACCCTGCTGTGCGCACTTAAGTCCCCCAATATACAGGGGTATTATCGGGGGACTTAAGTGCGCACAGCAGGGCGTCCCTGAAACGCTTACATTTCGAGATGTTATAAAGTCAAGAGTGTGGTTTATTGAGTGCTGTCCTCATTACTCTCGCCAAGGACATGTCTAATTGCGGGGTGGCCGACCTACTCGGAAGCCAGATCCAACAAATAATTAAGCAGATCAACCACTTTTTTGACCTCTTTTTTGTTCATACCAGAATCCGGTTTACGAAGCATCTTGACAGCATAGGCCGTTACAGAATCTTTGTCAAAGATGTCATTGGAGATAGGCGCAAGCCCGGTCTGGATAGCCACAACCACTCGTTTAAGGGTATGACATTTTTTACACTTAACCTGCATGACCTTGTAATCTGCGACCATGCCCGGCGGGAATCCGGTAGTGTCAAACCCGATATTGTCACCTGTTCCAATGGTCGAGACACCGGCATAAACAGTCGGACAAAACAATAGTAAAGCAATGAAACCTAAAAACAATTTTTTCATAATTATCTCTCTATGTAAAATATTTTCACGTCAAGCAAAGGTGGTAGGCACCAACACGACGTGAAAGGTTGTTCAGAAAGCCAAGAAAATATTCGCCACGGTTTCATCCGTACTTCCAATCGGGCCATCATCGTGTGTATACTCGGCCGACAACTTGAGGTTCTGGAGCATCGCATAAGTCACGGACGGCCCGTAAATCCGATTAACAGCATCAGAGCCATCATTCTGTTCAGCACTTAGTTCCTCATAGCGAGCCCCCACAACCACCTTCGAGTTTATCATATACTCTGCTTGTCCCAGGTACGAATGTGAATCCCGTGACTGATTGTCGTCATAGAGATTATCGTCACTACCCAAGGAAGCGCCAAGACGAACAGTCAGCGCCTTGTACAGGATCTCACTTTCCAGGCCAGCACGATAGAAGTCATTGCCATAAACAGGCGCAGCAACCACAGTATCAGGAGACTGCCATGAACCTGAGTAGCCATAGCCCCCTATGGTGACAGTCAAATAGTCAAATATACTCTCAGCAGAGGTTAAACTAACCTGCGGTTGTTTCCCCAGAAAATCGGTTCCCAGGAGGCGGACGGAAAGATGACCATAAAAATCGTTATTATTGCCCCCCTCGCTATTCAACACACCAGCAGTGGCATACACCTTGGAGCCAAAAACCTTGGACAACTCAATTCCATTTTTTTTGCTGTCCAGTGAGAACAAACGATCAGTCACAGCACTTTCAAACGCTGTTGCGTCACTGTCTGAAAGTGAGCTAGGCCCGGCACTACTAATTTTGTTGGTAATAAAAGCGAATGTCTCGACACTTGTATGATCGTTCTCCTTCCATAGGCTCAAGGTCGGATTAAAGCGGCCAACCTTCACGAAAACAGGCAAATTGAACGGTTTTAGAAACTGAATATACAGTTCGCCCGTATCGGTTTCCGCCGCCGCATCACCCACTTTCGAAATACCAAATCCCCCCCACCAACTTGCCACATCGCGAAAGGCACCGGCACTGACCACCTCAAGTCCGCTAGTACTAAAAAGATCGAGTTTAGGGGAATTAGCTCTATTATAGCTCCCTTCCACCTCGCCCAAAAAGGATACCGGAAATTGGGCAGGAATTCCGGAGATAAAAAGAGCATCCTTATTTGCGTCATTTTTTTGTTGCGCCTGTTGTTTGGGTGCCTGTCGTTTACCTGGCCAGATAAAGCCATTCTTTTTAAACGCCTCTCCAAACTTATTACGTTCTGGAACAATTGTATGGCATGTAGTACATTCAGTGTTATAGGCACGGGCAAAAGCGGGTATGGCCTGGGCCTGTCCAACTAATCCCAGAGCCGTCATAGCTCCCACCGCAATTCCGCAAGCAACAGCCCAATGATTCTTCACAATTTTTTTCTTTCCTTCTTTCATAATTGCAAATCCCTCCCGATTATTAATTTTCCAAGAAAACGGTCTAGATAGCCGCCCTCTGAGTAATAGGCCTAAAGTCATAGGATCATGACAGTCATCAACCTATTTGAGGCCTAAAGAGAATACTATTAAGGGTCTGTAAGGAAATAACCTGGCCCAAATCTAAGATGTAAGATTGGCGAGGTTATTTTCTTACAGGACCTAAGTTGTTTCAGCAATCATGGCAGAAGAACTACCGTTATTAGCATCGATCCGGCGGACCTCACTGCCGACAACATCAGTTCGACTGATCTTGAAATTACTCATGTTGTCAACCATCTCATTGCATACTTGAGCGTGATGCTGGATGGAGTCTCCAATTTGAACAAGAGTTACCGAAATCTGGCGGGTACCTTCTGCTTGGTCCTTAAGTACGTTGGATATCTCAGAAGCGAGAGTCCCGCTCTGACGAGCATCCTGAGCTGCGGTAGAAAATGATTTGATCATCTCTTCCGCAATTTTGCAGCCTTCCTTAATCTGTTGGGTAGCCTTTTCGATGTGTTCAGTGGATTCATTGGCGGCTTCTGACGTTCGTGTGGCCAGATTGCGCATTTCGTCAGCAACCACGGCAAATCCGGTTCCAAACTTTCCAGCTCGTGCTGCTTCAACTGAGGCATTGAGTGATAGAAGTTTGACCTGAAAGGCGATGCTTTCGATTACCTTGACGATCTTCAATGTTTCACTGCTTGCCTCTTCGCTGATGCGGATCGTCCTGATTAGTTCCGACATGGATGTTTGCACCTTACCAATCATGTCGATCGAGTGTCGCATAAGCTCATCAGTTTCGTTAGCTCGGTGAGCAATTTCACCGGTTCTACCATCAATATCACTAACAGCGGCAGAGGTCTCCTCAATGCAAGCGGCCTGATCTTCGGCAGACTTGGTCAGTTCATCAGCCAACTTCATGGTCACTGCAATCATTTTAGAAAGTGTTATACACATATTATTCAGGCTGGAAGCCAATTCCCCGATCTCATCCTGCCGCTTAAGGGAGAGTTTGCGCGTAAAATCACCCTCTGTGACAGCATGGGTAAAATCCACTGCCATTCTGAGTGGGGAGTTGATCAACCGAGAGATAAGCAGCCCCAGGGTGATAGCCAGGAGTACCCCGCCAACAGACATAAAAATCGTAATTTTAAGGGCGCTGGCGGCAGTTGAGGAATTTGCCCTCGATTTTATGCCCGCCTGGGCAACCTCAATGTTCTTCAGTTTGCTAATAGACTTGTCAATTGCCATAGCGACTGAACTCCCCTCACGCTTCAATAGAAAGAGGGCCTTTTTACAGCGGTTCCCGGACGCCCCTGAAACGCAGTGATACTGGAAT
>CAYTNB010000069.1:0-12721 GCA_964439085.1 uncultured Desulfobulbia bacterium
GAGCAGGTGGCTGTTAACCACCTTGTCGCTGGTTCGAGCCCGGCCCGGGGAGCCAATTTTTTAAGGAGTTAGCCTTTTTAAAGGTTAGCTCTTTTTTTTTGCCAGGAAGTTCTTTATTATGCGAAATTATTCAAGATATAGACAAAGATTATCTACAGGATCAGCTTCTTGGGTGAAATTTTTTATGGCAGGTCTTTAAGCGGCGGCTGTCGACATGGGTATAAATCTGGGTGGTAGCTATATCTGAGTGCCCCAGCATCATTTGTACCGAACGTAGATCTGCGCCATTTTCCACAAGATGAGTAGCAAACGCATGCCTAAGCATGTGCGGACTAATCTTTTTGGTGATCCCCTTGACGAAGCAAGTTTCCTTGATAATTTGCCAGAATCGCAGCCTTGTCATGCTAGTGCCGCGATTGGTGACAAATAGATAATCGCTCATGCGGCTCTTTAAAAGCTGCGGTCGACTGCTTTGCAAGTAGTGCTCAATCCTTTCTCTCGCTTCATCACCGAAGGGGACCAACCGTTCTTTACTCCCCTTCCCCAACACCCTCAGATATCCGGCGGTTAAATTTACGCCTGCAGTTGATATTTTGACCAGTTCCGTTACCCGCAGACCTGTGGCGTAAAGCAGGTGTAACATTGCGGAATTCCTTAAGATTAAAGACGATTGAGTGCTGCCAGTCTCCAGCAGCCTGTTTACTTCTATAAGAGAAAGCGTTTGCGGCAGCGTTTTCTTTAATTTGGGCAGACTTATGCCCTGTGACGGGTCAATTTCCAAAAAATTTTCGCTGATTAAAAATTTAAAGAAGAGACGAAAGGCGGATAAACGGCGGGCGTTGCTGCGGCTTGAATTACCCCTCTCGTAATCTTGCTGGAGGTATTTTCGAATATGAGCTGGCCGAATTGTGGTTGGATATTTTACGGATTGCGGCAGAGAATTAAATAGAAACTCCAGGTCTGCCTGGTAAGCACTAACGGTATTTAAAGACAGACACCGTTGAGCGGTAAGGTATTGCAGAAATAAATCAAGGCTATTAGAAAAAGAAATTTGTTCTTCAAAAGCCGTTTGTTTCATTGCAGGACTGTCAAAACAAAACAGGCCTGAATAAAATTCAGGCCTGTCAGATAGCTATATAAGTCTTGAGGGATCAAAATAAATGAACCCGTAACATATCAGTCGTGTGACATGCGATAACGAAGTTTTCGCATCTTGCGGCGGGCTTCTGCTTGCTTGCGCCGACGCTTTGCACTTGGTTTTTCATAAAACTCACGTCGTTTCAATTCTCTCTTTATGCCGTCAAGCTGGATTTTCTTTTTAAGCTGGCGAATGGCAATTTCTATATCGCCTCTTACATCTACTTGAATCATGTTTAATTCCCTAAATTTGGTTTATCACTAAATGCCGGTCAAAAAAAATACCAGCATGACACAATAAAAATACATCGTGGCATCGCCCTTACTAAGACGAAAGAATTTTTTACAACAAAAAAGAGACTTATAGCTGATTTAATGGGATACTGTCAACCACTTTGTGGAAAAATTTTATCGGGGTTTAAAATGTTCAGGGGATCAAAGGCCTTTTTGAGCATGCGCATAACCGCCATGGTATTGGCGTCAATCTCCAAACCAAGATAGTCACGCTTTGTACTGCCAACCCCGTGTTCCCCAGATAATGTGCCACCTAATTCAACTACTTTTTTGAATAATCTTTCCTTGGCAATAATACCGTTAGCCAAGTCACGGGCCTCTTTTTTGTCCAGCATTATATTGACGTGAATGTTACCGTCACCGGCGTGACCAAAGGTGAAAATCAACAGGTCAAGCTCCTCTGCCAAATCTTCAGCAAAGGTTACTAAATCTGGAATTTTTGTACGAGGCACCACAATATCTTCACTTATTTTATGAGGTTTCAGTTTGAAAGCAGAGGGGGAAATTTGTTTTCTGGCAGCCCATAAGGCCTCTGTTTCCGACTGGCTTTTGCCCTGACGCACCTCTATGACACCGGTTTTAGTAGCTAGAAACTTCACCAGATTATTTCCTTCAGCGGCCACAGCCTCTTTGGTGCCATCAAGTTCTATCAATAGTAACGATCTGGTTTTTTGATTGAGAGAAAAAGGAATTTTATCTGCCACAATTGTAATGGCGGTATGATCCATAAATTCCAAGGTGCAGGGGATGAACTCAGCAAGAGTTTTTGCCACCAAGGCCGCTGCCTGCCTGATACTGTCAAGTTGCACCAAAAAAGTTTTTTTGGCCTGAGGCAGGGGGCGGAGGCGGACAATTATTTTACTTATAATACCGAGAGTCCCCTCTGAGCCGACAAATAACCTAGTCAAATCGTAACCCACCACGCCCTTATCTGTCTTAACGCCGGTATTAATGATTCTACCATCGGCCAGCACCACCTCTAAACCTTTTATATAATCTCGGGTTACCCCATATTTTACCGCACTTGGGCCGCCAGCGCACTCGGCGACATTACCGCCAATGGTACAAAAATTGGCACTGGCCGGATCTGGTGGGTAAAATAATCCGTAGCGTTTGGCCTCTGATTGTAAATTACCGGTAACAACCCCTGGTTCTACAATGGCTAATTGATTCTCCTGATCAATTTTCAGAATGCGAGTCAAGCGGCCCAGAGCTATCACCAGGCCGCCTTTAAGCGGTAAAGATCCACCGGTCATGCCAGAGCCCGTCCCTCTGGGGACAACGGGAAAAGGCGTTTTCGCCGCCAGGCACATAACCTTACTAATTTCATCACTTGAGCCAGGCAGGACAACGGCCTCGGGCAGATACTCCAATGTGGTACCGTCATAGGAGTAACATTGTCTGTCCTCATCCGAGGTTAAGACATGGGCTGGCCCCACGATTTCCCTTAACTGAGCAATTATTTTTTTGTCCATATTTTTTTTGTGTTTTTTGTCTAAATTTTGATTATAAAAGCCTTTTAATGGAGTAAATTAGCTTCTAATAAAGAAAGTATATCAGTATCCCGGAAAAAATCCAGCTTATACGGATTAAGATGCGGAGCAGGATTTATGAGTAAGGGAAAGATAAGAGTCGCTTTGCTGGCCGGTGGTAAATCCGGTGAGCGAGAGGTGTCGCTACGGGGCGCTAAGGAGGTTCACAAGGCCCTTGATTCTGACAAATACATTGTCAAACGTTACGATCCAGCCACAGATATAGCCCGATTGGCCGCCGAGTCCAAAGATCTGGATGTTGTTTTTATCCTTTTACATGGCGTTCTTGGTGAAGATGGAGCCGTGCAGGGTTTTCTCGATTTATTGTCTTTACCCTATCAAGGTTCCGGGATCTTGGGCAGTGCCTTGGCTATGGATAAAGATTTGACCAAGACGCTTTACAGAGACAGTGGTTTGCCAACCCCTGGTTGGTTCAGGGCTGAACCAGCCGATGCCAGAAGTAGCCGTCTTATAGAGCAACTGGGTTTGCCTTTGGTAATTAAGCCAGTACGACAGGGTTCTAGTATTGGGATGAGTATCGCTCATAATGCTACAGAGCTGGCCGACGGGATAGAGACCGCCTTTCAACATGATAGTGAAGTTATAGTCGAGCAATACGTTACCGGTCGGGAAATTACGGTGGGGGTCATTGGTAATGATGAGCTATCTGCTCTGCCATTGGTGGAAATTATACCAGGTTCGGAGCATCCTTTCTTTAACTATCAGGCTAAATACCAGTCAGGTGCTTCGCAGGAAATATGTCCGGCTGAACTAGCGCCGGAGTTGACAAAGACGGCTCAAGATTATGCGATAAAAGCCCATAAAAGTCTAAAGTTGCGGGGTTATAGCCGAACTGATATGATTGCGAATGAGCAGGGCATTTTCTTGTTGGAAACCAATACAATCCCAGGTATGACACCCACCAGTCTGCTACCGCAAGCCGCCGCCGCTGCCGGATTGTCATTTCAGGCATTACTGGATAAACTACTGGAGCTGGCTCTGGAATGAGGGCTGGAACCAAATTGCATTGAGCTTTTCATGAAATACACCCTATATATAATTTTTACAAGTGGCCTTTTGATGCTCTCTGCCTGCGCAACACCAGAGTTTGCGGATGTGAAACAGGCTGATCGCCCAGATACTTATGTCGTGAGCAAAGCGGGAAATGACAGTCTCAGTATTCGTAAGAAGTTAGTCGAACACGCCCTGGACTTTTGCCGCGAAAAAAACTTATTCATGGCCCCGGCTGGTCGAAATTATGATGCGTCTTATTACGAGTTGACCTTTCGTTGCCTTATCTCCGGTGACCCGGAGTTGGATAGCACGGATGAGTTGTACAAGAAGGAATGGCGTCATAAAAAATTTGGTGGTTATGGCAAGATAAATTACTAGGAAGCTGTCCGAGATAACCACCACAGTTATACCAAAATATTTCAAAAACTAATTAAAACCGTATCCCTGGAGTTCTACATGACGATTAGAGAAGATGCCTTAAATGGAAAAATGACCTCAATATTTGAAAATTGCGCTAAGAATGAGGGTGTGACACCACAATTTTTATTGGACGGAGTGGCTAGGGGAGTGATTGCCATTCCGAAGAATAAAAATCATCATTTTGACAAGATAGTTGCAATTGGCCAGGGCTTGACCACCAAGGTAAATGCCAATATTGGTTCATCCAAAGATCATCAGGGGGTGGAGCAGGAATTGCAGAAGCTTTGCGTCTCCATCAAAGCCGGCACAGATGCAGTAATGGATCTGAGCATGGGCGGCGACCTTAACGAAGTACGGCAGCAAATTTTAAAAAATTGTCCGATCCCTTTAGGCACTGTGCCAATCTATCAGTCCGTTGCAGAAGTCGTGGAGAATCAGAAACTTTCCATTGGCGAGGTCACCGTTGAGCATATCTTTGATACTATACGGCAGCAAGCTGAAGATGGAGTCGATTTCATGACTATTCATTGTGGCCTCACCAGAAATACCGTAGAGCGGCTCAAAGGCAATCAACGACGCATGGGCGTGGTAAGCCGCGGCGGTTCTTTTATTATAGAGTGGATGGCTCATAACAAAAAAGAGAATCCATTTTTTGAACATTTTGATGAGTTAATGACCATTTTGCGTGAGCATGAGGTTACCTTGAGTCTTGGTGACGGAGTGCGGCCCGGTTGCCTGGACGACGCTACCGACGGAGGTCAGTTGCAAGAGTTGCTACATTTGGGTGAATTAACCCGACGTGCTTGGGATGCCGGGGTACAGGTAATCGTTGAAGGCCCTGGGCACATGCCCATGGATCAGATAGAGGCCAACGTCCTGTTGCAAAAACGCATTTGTCATGGCGCACCATTTTATGTCCTTGGCCCGTTGGTGACTGATATTGCCCCAGGTTATGACCATATTACCGGAGCCATTGGCGGGGCCATAGCTGCTCGAGCAGGAGCGGATTTTCTTTGTTATGTTACTCCAGCCGAACATTTGAAACTACCTAGCCGGGAAGATGTGCATGAGGGTGTAATCGCCTCAAAGATTGCTGCTCACGCCGCAGACATTTGTAAGGGTGCTCCCGGCGGGATGGAACGGGATATTGCGATGGCCAATTGCCGCAATAAATTGGATTGGAAAGGTCAGATTGAGCTCTCCATTGACCCAGAGAAAGCCAAACGATTTAGAGAAGACGGTGGCTCGTACAAGGGTGATGCCTGTAGTATGTGCGGTTCTTATTGTGCGATTAAGGTTTATCAGAAAGCCATCAAGGTGATAGAATAAGATACTCGTTGATCTATCCCAGATTGGGGAGTATTTTCTTATTTAAGGTGGCCGTAAGATAAACAGAGGGCACAGAATGTTCACCATCTAATAAAGGGGTTAATATGGTTATGCCGGGATTTGTAAAATCTGTTTTGGAATGGATTAATCATACACAGGTACCAGATCAACTCAGTGCAGTTGATGTTAACGGCCTATTTCATAACCCCTATTTTCTTGTGCCTTTTATTAGTTTGATGATTTATTATCTCTACAAACAGGCCATTAATAATTTGATAATTACGGCCCTCGGCATGGGTCTGTGGTATTTCAGCGGCACCGAGTTTGTGAAATCATCGGTGGTAGGTGGTGAAGTGCAGATCGGCCATATCCTTCCCATTGCCGGGGTTGGTATTGTCGGGATCGGGATCTTGATCTATCTCGTATTTATCCGCCAGGATTAGCGTTTTTATGGCAAATACAGTTCAAGAAATTTACCAGCGTTTATACGATTTTTTCGGCCCGCAGGATTGGTGGCCGGGTGACACCCCCTTTGAGATTATGGTGGGGGCAGTGCTTACCCAAAACACAGCCTGGACGAATGTCGAAAAGGCCATTAATAACCTTAAAAATTTCGATCTCCTATCCTTTGAGGTGCTTCTCTCATTACCAGCCGCAGTTTTAGCGGAACACATCCGCCCCTGCGGCTATTACAATTTAAAAGCCAATCGACTGCAAAATCTTCTAAACTTGATTAGTGAGAATTGTGACAGTGACGTAGATTTTTTTCTTGGCCAGGATTTGGCCGCTCTGAGGCAGGAATTGTTATCGGCTAAGGGGATTGGCCCAGAAACCGCAGATTCTATCTGCCTTTATGCCGCCACAAAGCCGATTTTTGTTGTAGATGCTTATACCCACCGTATTTTATCCCGTCATGATTTAGTGCTGGAAGACGAGGCTGATTACGCCCAGATTCAGGATTTTTTTATGAGCAATTTGCCTGAAGACACGGCCATGTTTAATGAATATCATGCCCTGTTGGTTCGCTTGGGGAAAGAATATTGCAAGAAGAGTAAACCAAAATGTGATACCTGCCCACTCAAGGGGCTGTAGTTTTGGCCTGAGAGTGTGCCCCCGCCTTTACTTTCCTGATTTCCTTTAGATTCTGCCTGGCAGTTTCATCCCCCGCCGCAACGGCCTTCTTAAACCAATATTCCGCCTTCTGCATGTCCTGCGGAACCCCCTTGCCACTGGCGAAGATTATGCCAAGATTGTTCTGGGCAGTTACATTCCCCTGTTCACCTGCCCGACTAAACCAATACACAGCTTGGGGCATATCCTTTTCAACGCCCTTACCCTCAGTAAACAAAACGGCCAGGTTTTTTTGGGCCATGGCAGAGTCCTGGGCCGCCGCCTCCTGAAACCAATGCACGGTCTTCCCGAGATCCTTTTTTACTCCCAAGCCCTTGCTATACATAATTGCCAAATTATTTTGAGCGCTCATATTACCTTGACTGGCAGCTTTTTTACACCAGAATGCGGCTTTGACAGGATCAATAGGGGCACCGTCCCCCTGCGAGTACATAATGGCTAAATTGTTTTGAGCACCGGCAATTCCCTGCTCCGCTGCCGTGGTTAGCCACTTAAAAGCCTTTGCCATATCTTTCCTGGTGCCTTCTCCCTTGATATACATAAGGGCAAGTTCATTTTGGGCCGCCCCGTCACCTTGCTCCGCCGCTGCCCGTTGGTACCAGAAAGCAGACTTTTTCAGGTCACGCCAACCCGCTTTATCGTCTGAATAGATCAAGCCAAGGTTATTTAAGGCATCAATTTGTCCCTGTTTTGCGGCCAGTTGAAACCAGTGTAGAGCTTTTTTGAAATCTACCTTTACGCCCTGCCCTTTGGTATATAAAATTGCCAGATTGTTTTGAGCGGCGGCAAGCCCCTGCTTGGCCGCTAACTCATACCAATGGGCAGCCTGCTTTAAATCCTTTTTTACTCCTTCGCCCTTGGCAAACATCAGACCAAGATTATTTTGAGCCACTTGATTACCACTCCGAGCGGCTCTGGAAACCCAAAAGGCGGCTTTTTTAAGATCTTTTTTTACGCCATCGCCTT
Source organism: uncultured Desulfobulbia bacterium (assembly GCA_964439085.1). Lineage (GTDB taxonomy): Bacteria > Desulfobacterota > Desulfobulbia > Desulfobulbales > VMSU01 > JAADIV01. The sequence continues at coordinate 7,824 of CAYTNB010000069.1, forward strand.
GAATATACATAACAGCTAAGTCATTTTGCGCTTCATCGTTATCCTGAACAGCCGCAGACATTTTAAACCAAAATGCCGCCTTATTAAGATCACGTTTCACTGCTCCCAGGCCATCTGTATACAGTTGTCCAAGGGTATTGGGGGCGGAGATACTGCCTTGTTCTGCTGCTTTTTGGTACCACTCCACCGCTTTGATTGGATTTTGATCGACGCCATCACCCGTTAGATATTTTCGGGCCATAGTCTCCAAACTTGCCGTATCTGCCGGGAGTTTGGAACGTTTCTCGGCTGGCGTAGATATCTTTGAGGCAATCTGAGAGGCGGCACCAGGCTTGGATGATATTTTTCCCTGGAGTTTTTGCAGAGCGATTTTAGCCGGTTCATAGTGCAGGGCGGCGGCTTTTTTATAGTAATCTATAGCCTTATGAAGATTTTTTGACACGCCCAAGCCATGTTCATAGAGTGCTCCCAGGTGTAAGGCTCCTCTGGGATATTGGTCGGCATTTTTTTCATACCATTGCTTGGCGTTTAAATAATTTTGTTCTACACCCTGCCCCATTTCATACAGAATGCCTAAATTCACTTGAGCCCTGGCCAGTCCTTGTTTAGCGGCCTTTTTATACCAAAAGGCCGCTTGTGTAAAATCCTGTTTAACACCCAGGCCCAGTTCATACATAACCCCCAGTGGACGTTGGCCTTTGGCATACCCCTGCTCCGCCGCCTTTTTATACCAGCTAAAGGCCTTTCCCAGATCCTTTTTAACATATTTACCATTTTGGTAAGTGCGTCCCAAGGCCACCTGCGCCCAGGCAACACCTGCGGCAGCCTTGTTTTTAATACCATCAAGCTTATTCGCTTGAGCATTCCCCACATTTAACAACACTAGAATCGTCAGGGTAGATACAAATACGACAAAAGTTTTGGGTATATTTGTGAAAAATTGCGGTCTCATGAAGCGGATCTAATGTGATAATCGTAATTTTTCAGATATATTTCAGACATGGTTAAGAAGGCTGTAACAATTAGGGGGCCGTATATTATACCCAACACCCCGAAAACGTTGAGGCCGCCGAGGATAGAAAGAAAAACCAGCAGGGTGTTCATTTTGACCTTACGGCCAACCAGTTTGGGCTTTAGCAAAGAATCAACTGAGAGGGAGAGTACTAGATAAAAAATCACAATAAAAATGGCCAATCCCACTTGAGCACTAATAAAGTAAATAATTGCTGTAGGAATCAGGACGATCCCAATACCCACGATAGGAAGAAAAGCCATAACCCCCATGATGCCGCCCCAAAGAATAGGAGCGTTAATACCCAAATAGGCAAATAACAAGCCACCGGCGACTCCCTGGAGAAGTCCGCAGATACCATTACCAAGTATTATGGCCTTGGAAATATCCTGGAATTTAGTGATTAGTTGCGTCTCTTGATCATTGGGCAGCGGGGACAAGTGCTGAATGAAATTAACCAGGCGATCGTAATCTATAAGTAAAAAGAAGATGGCCAGAATCATTAAGGTAAAATCAATAATAAAATTTAAAATATTGGCGGCCCAGCCACTAGCCTTATCATACACCAACACCCCGAACATGCGCGCATAATTATTGAACTCCTGGCTAAAATTGTCGGGGTTAAAGGTTATGCCAAAGGTACTCAACCGCACTTGCAGATTGGCAATAATTGAATTGTGTTGAATAAAATCCTTAATTTTTACACTCAGATGAATATCTTTGATATTTTGCAAATATGCCGCGGCCTCTTGCGACAGAGAACTAGCAAAAAAAATAAGGGGAACAAAGACCAGGATGACGATTAGGCTGCAAGTCAGAAAAGAGGCGAATGGCTTTGAGGTATAGCGATTGACAAAATCATATGTGGGGCGAAATAGATTCACCAGTAGAAAGGATAAAATTAAGATGGAGCTAAAGGGCCACAGCAAGCGTCCCATGAATAAAATAGTTATAACAAAGAGCAATAGAAAATATTTAACGATATAAGGACTGAGAGGTTTGTTCTCCATAATTTGCCTTGTGTTAATAGCCTTTTAGTACCTTACAGATTGTTTTCCTGTTTTTTAGAAAAGAATTTATAAGGTACTTCTCCAAGACCTTGTTTTGTTCTAAGTCTGTGCTTATCTCCACAGTTTATCAGGGTCAGGTAACAACAATGTTACTCCGGTATGTTTTGGGGGAGCCAACATCTAATACCACAATATCTAAGTAGCCTGCTTTTGCCAAGATATTCAAGCAAATTTCGTTGTAATAAGGAAAAATATTGTTGCAGAGCCCTTAAATGTGTTAATACAAACATTGAATTCTATCAGGAAAACCACACGTTCAGGAGTTTTTATGGAAATAATAGTGGAACAGGCAGAAAATAGTGAACTAAAAGCTAGACCAGATGAATCGGCTTTGGGATTTGGTAAGATTTTTACCGATCACATGTTCGTGATGCCCTATAACACGGATAAGGGCTGGCATGATCCTATCATTAAGAAATATCAGAATTTTAGCCTTGATCCGTCGGCCATGGCCTTGCACTACGGCCAGGCAATTTTTGAAGGGCTGAAGGCCTATCGGGGTAAAGGTAATAAAATTCGTCTTTTTCGCCCTATGGCAAATTTAACCCGCATGAATGTCTCGGCGGCCAGAATGTGCATGGCGCAGATTGATCCGAAGCAGGTGTTAAGCGCCCTTAAGAAGCTTGTATCAATCGATCAGGATTGGGTACCAAGCGCCAAGGGCTCGACCCTTTATATTCGCCCTACGATGATTGCTTCTGAGGCAGGTCTTGGAGTACGGCCAGCCCAGGAATATTTGTTTTTTATTATTTTGAGTCCAGTTGGGGCCTATTATGCCGAAGGCTTCAATCCTGTGAAAATTTACGTAACAGATAAATATGTCAGAGCCGTACGAGGCGGGGTCGGTCATGTTAAAACTGCCGGGAATTATGCGGCTAGCATTATGGCAGCAATGGAAGCCAAGGAAAAGGGATATACGCAAGTCTTGTGGCTTGATGCCGTGGAACACCGCTATGTGGAAGAGGTTGGCACCATGAATATATTCTTCAAAATTAATGGCAAGATAATCACCCCGCCTCTGGGCGGCAGTATTCTGCCTGGTGTCACCCGTGATTCTGTTTTACGGATTACGAAAGACTGGGGCATGGATGTCCAGGAACACCCCATAACCATTGAAGAGGTTATGGAGGCCAATGCCAAGGGCGAATTAGAGGAAAGTTTTGGCACTGGCACGGCGGCGGTCATCTCTCCCATCGGAGAATTATATTATAAGGGTGAGGCAGTTACCATTAATGGTGGCACGACTGGTGAGGTAGCCCAGCGTCTGTATGATGAGCTTGAGGCCATTCAATATGGTCATCGAGCCGATCCTTACGGTTGGATGGAATCATTGGATTAAACGATATGACTCAGAGACAGCCTTACCTGTCTAGATGGGATCGTAAAATATATCAAGAGGCACAGATTTTTCGTCAAAAAGTATCTCCAAAAGGCCCGTGAATACAACAGTTCATGGGCCTTTTTTTATCTACCATGATTAAAAATCATCTATTCCAAAAAAAATTATAGTCCACCTTGATTTTTAAAAAATCGTCCCTATAGTTTCGCCCATCCTAGGTAACTGTGCCCCGAACCAAACAGGTGAATGAGGTTAGGATATTTTAGAACCTTACAGATTGTTTTCTCGGAGTCTGCGCTTCGCTCCGCTTACCTGTTTTTTAGAAAAAATTTATAAGGTGCTTATGCCCTTTGTGGGGTGTTAGATGTATTTTAGATGTAAAAGGTGATACGACAGATAAGCTGTTGATGTATCAGTATATTAATTAATAATGAGAATTGGAGGCTGTATAATGAAAATTCGTCCATTGAATGATCGTATTTTGGTTCAACGGTTGGAGCAGGAAGAGAAAACATCAGGTGGAATTATTATTCCTGATAGCGCTAAGGAAAAACCAGCCGAGGGCAAGATCGTTGCCGTGGGTAATGGCAAGTTGAATGATGCCGGAAAACGGGTTGCTGTGGAAGTTAAGGCTGGCGATCGCGTACTGTTTAGCAAATATGGTGGCACTGACGTAAAGCTTGACGGCGAAGATTATCTTATCATGCGTGAAGATGATATTCTTGGTGTCGTAGAATAATTTATAAAAGAGTCAATAATGTCAATTTATTCCTGGTTTATCCGGGCGTTAAATTGAATCGAAAAAGTTTGTCTTAAGGAGAATGATAATGGCGAAAGAAATTAGATATAGTGTTAAAGCTCGGGAGTCTCTTCTGACTGGTGTTAATGCCTTGGCCAATGCAGTAAAAGTTACCTTAGGTCCTAAGGGCCGCAACGTACTGCTTGACAAATCATATGGCGCGCCCACCATGACAAAAGATGGTGTAAGTGTTGCTAAAGAAGTTGAGTTGGAAGATAAGTTCGAAAATATGGGCGCTCAGATGGTTAAAGAAGTTGCTTCCAAGACCAGTGACGTTGCTGGTGATGGTACAACTACCGCTACCCTTCTCGCTCAAGCTATTTTCCGTGAGGGTGTAAAACTGGTTGCGGCCGGTAACAATCCTATGGAGATTAAACGCGGCATGGACAAAAGCGTTGCCGTTATTGTCGAAGAACTAGCCAAGATTTCTAAGCCCACCAATGAGCAGAAAGAAATTGCCCAGGTTGGTACAATTTCAGCCAATAATGATGAGACCATTGGTAATATTATCGCTGAGGCGATGGACAAAGTTGGTAAGGAAGGCGTTATCACTGTAGAAGAGGCCAAAAGCATGGAGACCTCTTTAGACGTAGTTGAAGGTATGCAGTTTGACCGCGGCTATCTATCTCCCTATTTTGTAACTGACCCAGAGAAAATGGAGGTCAATCTCGAAGACCC
>CAYTNB010000070.1:0-12566 GCA_964439085.1 uncultured Desulfobulbia bacterium
GTTTTCTCGGAGTCTACGCTTCGCTCCGCTTACCTGTTTTTTAGAAAAGAATTTAAAAAGGTACTAATACCCCCTTGTGGGGGTGTTAGATTGCAGGTGCTGGTAGATGAGTAAATTCTAGCATATTTTGACAATGAAAGCCAAGCAGTTTTTTAGTAAAAATTATCATGTGTCACAATGTGGGATGTGATAATTTTTGAGAAGAAGTAGGGGGGATTACGGATTTTAGCTATGTGAGCTGCTGGCTAATAGAATTTTGCGGGGGATTTATTTCATTTTTGGGTTATTGTCTGGATCGTTTGCGTTATTGACATCTCCATGGCGCAGACGGGACAGACCTGGATGCATAGACCGCAGCCACTGCACTTTTCCGGGTCAAACAAGACGGTCATCTCTGGACGTTTGATGGATAAGGCACCGGTGGCGCAGACGCTTGTGCAGGTGCCACATTGGAAACATTTATCATCGTTTCGGCTGATTACTGAGGCCAGAGGTTCAACTGCTACTCCTTGATCTTTGATATATTCCAGGCCAGCCGTGACATTTTTTTTAGGGCCGGAGAGCTTTAATACCATCATACCGTTCTGTTGCAGAAAGATGTCGGCCTTAACGATATTAAATTCGATATCATATTTTTTAACCAGATTACAGATAATGGGCTGGTCAATGCTTTCTTTGGGAAACTTTAGTAAATACATGTGATTATACATTTGAAACTCCAAAATTAGAATACGTCAATAACGATGAAGGCGGCTAGGAGGCTGTCCGGGAATATAGAGCCTGCTACAGATAAGCGCAGACATCGAAGCCGGTGAAATTGCCTTTTTGCTCGACTGCAGCGTCATTACCAAAATTATTTGAGGGGGGGAGCAACGGTTATGCTGCCGCTAAGCCTGTCTATCAGCTCGTCCACCGGTGCCTCTGTGCTCAGATTTATTAGCTCCTCTGTTCCCAATTCATCTGGGAAGGTAAAATGCTCTTTTTGTTGTAAATATATCTCCCAACGACCATCTGATACTGCCTCCGGGTCATTGGCTCGTATGTCCAGACGCTCTTTGGTGACAGTGCCGGAGCAGCTACACAGGACGAATTTATAAATTTTAGCTCTTCGTTGGCTTAACTCTCTTACCAGGTCTCGCTCGTGCCTGGCCTGATATGAACCGTCCAGTACCACGGTTTTTCCGGACGTGAGATCGGCTTCGGCCAGGATGAGCAGACGATCATAAGTCCGGCGGGAAAATTCAGGGGTATAAATCCCGGTATTATACGGCTCCCGTTGCGCCGTTGCCTGCATATCGGCAAGTTCCTTTCTTACCCGATCGGAATTATAATAGCTTGCCCCTATATTATTGGCCCAGGCTTCGGCCAGGGTACTCTTGCCGCTGGCGATAAGTCCAAAGAAGATGAATAAATCAATTTTTGCTGGCATACCGCTCTGCTAATTGAAAATATTTTTGGGCCTCTTTAATACTGTTGGCCTTGGTGTTGGTGTCAACCTCTGGGGCATGGGCGGTAAAAAGACCGATTTTACCACGCACATAGGCTCGATAGCATTTATAAAAGTTCAGCACGGTTTGCAGCTCTGGATCATTCGACTTATTGATAAAATCGTTAATGAAATAGTCGGAAAAATCCGCCATGTCGTGAAAATCAAGATCCATGGCCAAAAAAGCCACGTCACTTGCTACGTCGCAGTAGCGGAATCGTTCGTTGAATTCGATACAATCATAGATATAAGTTGTATCGGCCAGGCAAATATTAGCGGAGTAAAGATCGCCGTGACAGTCGCGGATTTTAGCGGCTGCTATTCTTTGCTGAAAGAGGTCGGTCTGGCTTAGAAAGTTTTTAGCATAGGTACTTATTGCCTCAAATTGCTCCTGGCTTAAGGCCGCACAACCGATAAAACCTGCCGTCTGCTCAAAATTCTCCAGGACATTCACGGCTACTGCTTCTGAGGTGCCAAAATTCTGAATATCCGGGCTGCCCTCGGCTTGTTCGTAAAATGGCACCAAAATGTTAACAATATTGGCGAGATGATTTTTTCGCAGCTGACCAGCGGTGATGACATTTACCATCATCTTGTCTTCCGGCATACGGCGCATCTTGACGCAATACTCAATAACCTCGCCGGGGCCGTTAAAACTATATACTCCATCTTGCTCATTTATGGAGAGCGTTTCTATGTATAGTTCTGGGCAAAGTCGGCGGTTAAGCTCTAATTCTGCGTTGCAAAAGTGTTGCCGTTTGGCCAAGCTGGTAAAGTCAAGAAAGCCAAAATCAACGGGTTTTTTTATTTTATAAACAAAATCACCAGCCAGCAGCACAAAGGAGATATGAGTCTGGACAAGCTTGACATTTGAGGCCGCATGGGGATAGCTATCTGGCTTTAGGAGGGCCTGGATAACTGGAGGGAGATCGTTATGGGGCATGATATTTCCTGTTAAGATGTTGTATTCTGTATTATAGTGAGTGCTCGTCAGTATAAACTGGTCTTTTTAGCTAATGCCGAATATGTAAAAAAGCCTGTTGCCGTTAGGAATGTTTGTGACGAAAAAATCTTAATTGACTATAATAGTTAAATGCGGTCTCCTTGTCAAGGAACGGTACTACAACGATCGTATCCGAATAGCCAAGCCATTATTATCTTAATTTTAAATAAATATGAAGTCTGCAAAATTAATAATTTTAATTTTAGCTTTACTGGCAATTACTGTATTTATGTATTTGTCGGGAGAATTTGACAGCGGAGGCCCCCAAAAAGGGACTGGTAAGGCTGGGATTGGGATGGCGGTCACTTCTACAGGCAAGTTGTCTCTTCCTGGCACTAAAGTGCATAGCGCTAATTCTCGTCGTGGTCAAAATGGTGCTAAAAAACATTTGGCCGACCTTAATGGTTCAGGTAGGGAATCTGGATCTGGAAATTTAGAAGATCTAGACCGCTGGTTAAATGAAGGTGATGCTGGCCAAGATAGTTCTGCTGACCATGTGGACGGAGCGGGGGAACATGTTGATCCACAAATGACCCCGGAAGATATGCAAAATGAGCTGGATTATGTTCTGCAAATAGAAGACCCTGGTGAACGGCGGCAGGCCATGGTAGAACTGGGCAAGACGATGGGGTTTAGGGCTACTCCTGAGATGGTAACGGAATTTTTGCAATCCCTGCCGGAAGGTAATGATAAAACCACCTTTCTGGTTGGCTATATTAAGACGATGGTGGATACCAAAAATCCTGAGGCGGTGACACAGGTGCTGGCTGGCGTGGGGGACGAAAAATTGACGTCAACCCTGATTCCCTTGCTGGCCGCAAGATGGGCCTCTAAAGATTTGCAGGGGGCTTTTTATTGGGCGGCACAAATTACTGATCCCGGGAATCAAAATTCTGCTATGGTCAGAATTGGCCGGATTTTTGCTCTTAGTGATCCTGAAGGGGCGGTACAGTGGGCAACTCAGTTTGAAAATAAGGGCGTTGGTAACAATATTATGAATTACGCCATGCAACGCTGGGCTATTAAGGATCCAGGGGCCGCGGCAGTATGGGTCGGCAATATGGCTGAGGGTAACGAACGCGAGAGAATGATTAGCTCTGTGGCGGTGACTTGGACCAGACGTGACCCGGCGGCGGCGGCGGAATGGGTAATCAAGAATGATACCTCCGCGAATCGGGATAATGTTTTGGCTGGCATAGCCTCTGCCTGGTCACGGCAGGATCCTGAACAGGCCAGCAAATGGGCGGTTCAATTCCCCAACCCCTTGGCCAGGGATAGAGCCTTGTCACAGACTTCATATCAATGGGCAAAACGGGATCCGGTGACTGCCGCAGAGTGGGCTGGCAGCCTGGCGGTGGAGCAGGGACAGCAACGGGCCTTAGCGGGTGTTGCCACAGGCTGGGCGGTGAAAGACCCAACGGCTGCTGCCAATTGGGTGGATGGAATCCGTGATACAGCTACCCGCAATCTGCTACAGGAGACGGTAGCCAGGCAATGGCTTAATCGTGATAGGGAACAGGCAATGCAGTGGATTATGGACTCTGATCTGCCGGATGTAGCCAGGAAAAGGCTTTTGCCTTGAATGTGGAATTCAAAATATGGTGTATAATGGAGATGATATGCAAAAATTAATTATATTGGTTATGACAGTTTTACTGAGCCTGGCCTCGGCAACCTGGGCCGCAGCTCCCGTATTTATGAAGGCTCGAATGGGGACATTGCAGGGGCAGCTTTATGTTAACGGTAAAATTCTGCCCGAGGCCATTGTGTCATTTTTTGATAAAGAGAGTGGGCCTCCTCCAGTGTTGGGCAGTGCCCGGCGGGTTCCTGACATGGTTGCCCGCACCAATAAAAAGGCCGCTTTCTCAGTCAAGTTGTTGCCCGGTGCTTATTATATGGGTGCGATGATCAGAGAACGAGGTAAAGGGCCGGGGCCGCCAAGAAAGGGAGAACAATATTATTTTATTCGAGATGAAAAAGGCAATTTATTGGTGTTGACTGTTAAAGCCAAGTCGGTCACCGATGCTGGCCGGCTAAATGGTGTGCCGCCGGGTAAATTTAAGGAGTTTAAGACCTTTATCACTATTTCAGGCAAGGTTGTTGACGAGATGGGTAAGCCGAGATCTGGTGTTTTGGTAACCTTAAAGGATAAGCTGAATGCGCCTCGGCCTAAATATATTACCGATCGTACCGGGGTAGACGGAGGATTTATCATGAAGGTGCCGCCGGGTAATTATTTTGTTATGGCCAGAGAATCAATTAGAGGAGGCCGGCCTGCCATAGGCTCTTCTGTTGGCACTTACGGCAGAATTGCACCATCTGGCAAGTCGTTGTCGATGAATGCCGCAGGTAAGTCTGGTGCGGCTCCAGTCCGGCCAGGACTCCAGGGCGGTGGCGGTGGTTCCGCAATTGCTGTGGGTGGCAAGGATGGGGAGGTGATTGCTGGTATTGTGATTAATATGTTTAAAATTCCTGATCCTAAAGAGACCAGAAATAAGTTCGAAAAACAGGCCCAGGTGAGTAAAATGAATGTCCAGAAAAAGTCAGTTGATAAGGAAAAATAGAGATTTTGATAAATAAAATTTTACCTTTTTTTTGTTTTTTAGTCATTTGCTTTTCTTTTGTTGATAATGCTGCTGGGCGTGTGTTAACAGAAGATGAAGTCTGGCAGGGCAAGGTTACCCTTGAGGATGACGTCTTGGTTCCCGCCGGGATCACTTTGACGATTAAACCTGGGGCGATTATTGGGGTGCGTCCGGCGGATAGTACCAAAATTGATCCTGAATACCTTTCGCACCGGACAGAAATTCTGGTGCGGGGTAGTTTGCTGGCCTTGGGGACAACGGACAAGCCGATTAGCTTTACAGTCCTGGCCGATGCTAATGGCAAGCGCTGGGCTGGAATTATTGTCGATGACGGCCAGGTGGATTTAGCCCATTGTAGAATTAATGATGCCCAAAATGGTTTCTATGTCCTGAACGGCAAGGTGAGTATTACCGATTCAAACCTGTCTAAAAATCATTACGGCTTTATTGCGCACGGAGCTGGAGCCAAAGTTGATCTGCGCCGAACGGTGATTAAAAACAATGATTACGGCCTGTTTTCCTTTAACAATGCAAGTATTAAGCGGCAGCAAGTGGAGATAAGCCATAACCGCAAGAAGGATTTCTGGTCGTCAGAGGTGCCATTTGTCAAGATAAGTCCCAAGGTCTATGAATTACCAGCCCTGCAACTCACCAAGGTCTATAAAAACGAGACTATCAACGGTCTTGTCATCTGGCACGACCGGATTAGAGTTGAGGGGCAGGTGCGGGTGGCCCCCGAAGGGCGGTTAGTCATAATGCCCGGCACCGTTGTTGAGTTTACCAAAAGGGATACCAATGGTGACGCTATCGGCGAAAATGGTATTTTGGCGCAGGGCGGCTTTATTGCCAAGGGCACCCCGAAAAGACCGATTATCTTTCGTTCAGCGGAGGCTAATCCTGCTATGGGAGATTGGGATTCCATCAATATACTGGGCAGCGATCAAACCCGAAATCTGATAGAATTTTGTCAGATAGAGGACGCCTATCGTGCCTTGCATTTCCATTTCTCAAATGTTGCAGTGGATAATGTCATTTTGCGGCATAATTATCGTGGCTTACAATTCCAGGAGTCCCTGGTTGAAATTCGCAACTGCCAGTTTTATCGAAATAAAAGCGCCGTGCAAAGTAGAGATTCCGAGGGAACTTTCAAAAATAATCAGATATTCGACAATATCAGCGGCGTCGGTCTTTTCCGGCAGAACCTCATTGTAAGTGGCAACCTCATGGCCAATAATCGCTGGGAGGGTTTGCGGGTCAGAGAGGGTGAAACCGTGGTTGGTAAAAATATGATGGTTGGCAACCGTTTTGGTATGCTGGTGGCTGACGCAGTATTTGGGCGGTTTGATGGTAATCTGCTGGCCGGTAATTTGGAAAACGGCCTGTCCCTGAGAAATATTGATCACCTTAAAATCAGCGGAAATGCCGTGCTGGGTAATGGCCTGAACGGGATTACTGTCCGTGATTCCCGCGGGGAGATATTAGGAAATCAGGTGGCGGATAATGGTGAGAGGGGAATGGCTATTATGTCCTTTGTCGGAACGGTGAGTGGCAATAACATCGTGGATAACGGCCTTTACGGTCTGGGGCTTGACGGTGGTGATAATATTAGCGCTACCGGGAATTGGTGGGGGGGGGCAGATATGGCTCAGACCATTTTTGATCATCATGATGACCCTACTCTCGGTCTGGTCACGTATGAACCGCAGGAAAAATCTCCCTTGACATATACTTGGCCGGTGTCGGAGGTGCCGGTGGATTTGGCTTGGGGCGGTTTGCTCCAAGTACCGGAGGTGGTGACGGTGAATGCGGGGGCAACACTCACAGTGAAACCGGGAACTGAGGTAGAGTTTGCCAAAACCGCAGGTATTTACGTCTATGGCGTTATTCAGGGCCAGGGGCAGCCCGGTAAACGGATATCATTTACCTCCAAAGCCAGGAGCGGACCTGAAGATTGGGGCGAAATAACTCTGGATCACGCTCTGGGCAGTTATTTTTATTATTGTGATTTTCGTTATGCCAGTTGGGGAATCCACTGCCATTATACCAACCTGGATGTTGACTTTTGCCGTTTTCTCGACAGCGGCGGCGGTTTCCGTTTCAGAAGTGGCCCGGTGGAAATCAAAAATACTCTTTTTGCCCGAAATCGTATCGGTCTGCGTGCCTTTATGATGACAGCCGACATCCATCACAACTCCTTTAATGAGAACGAAATTGCCATCTTTGTTCGTAAAAAAGGGAGCGGTCTAAAGATTCACTACAATAATTTTATTAATAATGAGCGCTATAATATTAGAGTCGGTGATTTTGACGAGGAAGATGTAGATGCCCGTTATAATTGGTGGAACGGCGACAATGAGCTGGATAAAATTTTTGATGGTCGCCGGGATGCAAATTTGGGTAAGGTGATATATGAGCCGGAGCTGAAAGAGGCTGTGGAACTAAAATTTTAGCCACAGAAACACACAGAAAAACTTTTTTGGCCACAGGCCACCCAGACCACTGACTTATTTAAATGCTCTTGGGAAAAAGTTTTCGGAGTATTGCGGGCTTGCTTACCTGTAGTTGCAGTTAACTTTCCGGGTGTTTCTGTGTACCCCTCAGATGGGTCTTGAACTTAATGCTTCTGTGGCCAAAAAAAGTTTTTACTAACGACTATGAATAAATTTATCATTGTATTGACAATATTTGGCACTCTTTGGACGGCCGTACCGACTTTGGCCGGGCAGGTTTTTATTGTGCAGGGGGTGGTTTCTGGTGTGGATGGTAAGCCGATGAGTGGGGCTGATGTCTCGGCCTATCATGGTAAGAACGTCAAGAAACCGGCTGACTTTACCTCTAATCGTACTAGTCTTGATGGGGCTTATAAATTGGCACTGCCGGAGGGGCATTACTGGTTGGTGGCCATTTTCAGGAAGGATGGCCGGAAGTTTGGACCTCTGGGATTGGCTGACAAACACTCTGGAGGTGCAGTTGAGTTGGATGTTGGGGCTGATGAAGATCTGGATCTTGACTTTACGGTGATGGGGCTGCGTGATGCTGCTAAAAAGCAGCAAAAAACCAACACCTCTCTCGTGCACGTCAGCGGTAAAATTATGGATGAGGATGGTGAGCCGGTTGCCTTGGCCTATGCGATGGCTGATAGCACCAAACAATTTAAAAAACTGCCTAAATATATCTCCGCCTGGACAGATAAAAGCGGCCATTATTCCTTGTATTTGCCCAAAGGCAGGTTTTATTTGGGGGCTGCCCTTGGATTTCCGCCCGATGCTGATTATGTTCTGTCGGGTGAGTTGGCCCTGGATGGGGATGTAAAATCTGCCGATTTGGTACTACATTCTAAATAATAGCCTCCTGGTCGTTTTTGTAATCATTTTAATTTATAGCCAATTCTTTTCCTCTACATGGATAAACTAGATAAAATCGCAGTGGCTGCGATTGCGGCTTTGTTGGCCTGGGCCTTAGTCCTCATTGTATATACCAGTGGTACTGGGCATAAGAATAAAACCGCTGGTCGGCAGCGGCAACTAAATGCTCGTCAGTATCTCGATCCTAATCTTGCCAAGGAAACCAAGCTGGTAAAAAAATTATTGGCCTCTGGCAGTCTTGAAAAGGCGGGCTTGCTGGCAGATGAGATGATAAAAAAATATCCCCTTGAGGGCATGCCATACATGTTGAAGGGGGATTTCCTGTTGCATAAGCAAGATTCGATCGGGGCGATGCTTAACTATAAAGAGGCAGTGGATCTAAATCCTGATTTCCTGGACAAAAATACCAGGATTTTTCAGGGCATAAAAATTAAAAAGACCGTTGCTGAAGCACAGTCCGTGCTTGAAAAGGCTCTGGCTGATGGTTCAGATGATTCGAAGCTCCAGGAAAACAAGAAAGTATTGTATTATATGTTACGGAAGATTGCCGGAGGCTGTAATTGAGAGAGAAGAATATGTCTGGGAGGCTCTATATTCTCGGATAGCCTCCCAGAGGCAGAGGCACCCATGGACCGGCCTTAATGGTGATAGCCTATAATCTTTGTTGTGAAAGTCTATTAGACAGAGAGGTATGAAACATGAAAAACCGTGATTTTATCATCATGGGAGCTATAATTGGCATTGGCTCTATGGTTTTGTCTTATTATGGAAATCCGGCTAATACTGGTCTCTGTGTTTCCTGCTTTATGGAAAATATTGCCGGCGCCATGGGCTTGCACGACAATGTCAGGATGCAGTACATGCGGCCGGAGATTTTGGGGATCGTGCTGGGAGCCTTTGCCTGGTCGTTCTACAAACGGGATTTTATCTCCATCGGCGGCAGCTCATCATTGTTGCGCTTTGTGGTTGGTATCTTGCTGATTATTGGCTGCTCTGTGTTTATTGGCTGTCCAGTGAAGATGGTATTGCGGCTGGCAGGCGGCGATATCGGGGCCTTGGCTGGGATGGCAGGTTTGGTGGCGGGGATTTATATTGGCCTCGAGTTTATCGAGAATGGCTTTCAGCTTGGCAAACCCCGCAAGGCAACCAAAGCTAGTGGTTATATGATCCCGTTATTTTTTTTATTGCTCTTGGCGTTGGCTGTATTTAAGCCTGACTTTATCGGCGAAAGCGCTAAGGGCTCTGCCGCTTTACATGCCCCTTTCCTGATGTCGCTGGGTTTTGGTTTATTGTTGGGTGGTTGGGCTCAGCATACGCAATTTTGTATCACCGGCGGCATTGCCAGGATTTTCTTGTGGGGTCCGCGTGAGGTTATGAACTGTCCCCGTTCCACCGGGCTGTTGATTAGCCTGGGATCTTTTTTTGTTTTTGCTACGGTGAGCAGTATGCTTACTGGTCAGTTTAATTTTGGTCTGCTGGGCCAGCCCAGTTCAAACGATAGCTACGGCTGGGCCTTTTTGGGGATGATGATGGTTGGTTTGGGGTCGGTATTAATTCGAGGTTGTCCTCTTAGGCAGTTGGTGTCTGCCGGACAGGGGGATACCGATGCCGGGGTTACAGTGATGGGGATGCTGGTTGGGGCAGGGCTGGTGCAGAATTGGGGCTTGGCCGGTAATCAGGCTGGAACTCCTTATACGGCGCAGGTGGCGGTACTTTTCGGCATTGCGCTTCTTCTTTGGGTTGGGATTATAAATCGGCGGCGTGGTTACGGTATTGCGCCGGAATATCAACTTGGTCTGGATTAAATCAATATGAAAAAAATATCATGGACACTTCTTGTTTTAGTGTGCGGTTTGGCTGTTATTGGCTGTGGTAAAAAACAGCGGGTGACGGAACTGCCAATGCAGGTTCTTAAAAATGATACGACCTGGTCCGGAGTGGTTATTGTCGATGGTGATATCTATGTTCCGCCGGGGGTAGTTTTGACCATTAAACCAGGTACTGTTATCAAATTTAAGCGTATTGACGAGAACTCTGACCAAAACATGTTTGGAGTTAAATCTCCATATTATCCGGAAGCGGAATTGATTGTGCGAGGCAGGATTATTGCCCAAGGTACCGCCAAAAAAAATATTGTCTTTACCTCCGCAGAGAGCGATGCGCGGCCAAAGGATTGGGGAGCGATTAATCTACTTGGTAGTCAAAAAAATATAATTGATCATTGTAAAATATTATTTGCCTACAACGGCGTACACAGTCACGGGGCAGAGGCGGTTATCACTAATAGTGAATTTGCCAAAAATGGGGTTGGGATCAGTTTTAAGAAGGAGGAAGAGAGTCCGGATGTGCCCTGGTACGGAAAAAAATCTAGTCTAAGGATTGTTCATAACCGTATTTACAATAATAAGGGTGGTATTGGTTTCCGTAATTCCAGTGCCGAAATAAGCCATAACCTTATTGAGAATAACAAATTTTTTGGCATATTCCCCAAAGAAGAAGCCGATGCCGAAATAAGCTATAATGAGATTACTGGCAATAAAAAAGGGATTTATCTATACCAGACCAGGAAAGTGACCATCGACCATAATAATATTTACGATAATACTGATTATAACATCGCAGTAGCAGAAGCTCAGGACTTTGATATTAAGGCGCCAAATAATTGGTTTGGCACGATTAATAGCAAAAAGATTGATGAGACAATTTTTGATAAGCACGATGACAAAGATTTGGGAGAGGTTGCGTACAAACCATTTCTTTTGAAAAGGATTAATTGGGACAAATAAAAAATGACAGATGAACACAAGGTAGTCCTTGTTGCCAGTTGCTCTCATTTTATCACTCATGGTTTTATGACGATGTTTCCAGCTCTGATGGTGGTCATCGCCGGAGAAAATTCCATGAGTTTCATGGATATCGGCATCATCGCTAATGTTGGTTATTTTCTTTACGGCATGGGGGCGTTTCCTGCCGGTTATCTCTCCGACCGTTTTGGCTCCAAGCGTATGCTGACTATTGGGATAATGGGCATGTCCTTTGGCTCATTGCTGGTTGGTTTCTCGGTCGGTATTTGGTCATTTGCCTTGTCTTACGCCTTGCTGGGACTTTTTGCCAGCATTCACCACCCGGCAGGCTTATCACTTATTGCCCGACGGGTAAAGACCAACCGGGGGCAGGCTCTGGGGATTCACGGGGTGATGGGCAATGTGGGGCTTTTTTTGACCCCGCTTATTGCTGCTTCGTGCGTTTGGCTATTTCATAGCTGGCGGGCTGGCTATATTATTTATGGTGTAATCGGTATTGGTTTTGCGTTGCTGCTCTATAAATCGAGAATCTCTGACGAGGCTGATTTCTCCTTCCGGGAGACCATGAAGCGCGGCTTTGGAGAGAAGGCTGCTGTGAATGAAAAACCTGTCCAGGCGAGAGACGAAGGGCATTCTGTGCCTCCATCAGTGCTAATTCCTTTGTCGTTATTGGCCTTATTCCTGGTCAGCACCATATCGGGGTATATTTTCCGGGGGTCACTTACCTTTTTCCCGGCTCTTTTTCGCCAGGAAATTCATTTTATCACTAATAGTGATTTTCCCGTGGTTATGGCGGGCTATATGACAACTGCCGTTTTATCACTGGGGTTGGTCGGTGCCTGGTTTGGCGGCTATATAAATGACAAGCTGAAGAGGCCTGAACTCTTTCCTGCTTTAGTGTTCCTGTTGGTGGCGCCCCTGCTGTACATGATCAGCCGCAGTTCTGATAACAAACTTATAGTTTATTCCGGGTTATTCAGCTTAATTTATTACTCCTGGCAGCCAGCCCAAAATTACCTGATTTCTAAATATACCCGCAAGGCCTCATGCGGCATTGGCTTTGGGGTGAATTTCTTTCTGATCTTTGGGCTTGGTTCATTGGCTACGGCTACAGGCGGTTATGTCACTGATGACTATGGTGTGGATATCTTTTACTGGCTGTTGTATATTGTGGCATTGGCTGGTGTCATCGGTGCGCTTACTGTCTTCTTTGTCCGGCACCATTCCATACGAGTTTTCTGCCGTTTGGAAAAAGATTAACGTTGTAATTACTGTAAGTGCTCAACAAACCACACTCTTGACTTTATAACATCTCGGAATGTA
>CAYTNB010000071.1:0-12516 GCA_964439085.1 uncultured Desulfobulbia bacterium
AAAAGAAATGTGGATGAATGTAAAGACGGCTATAAGCCTTTTTTTGATACATATGTACTCTTACCACAGACTCAATTATAACTAACACCCTAGGAGGCTGTCCGAGAATAGAAGCCGCAGCGAAAAGTTGGAGAATTGAGACCAGTTTCTCCGGCTTCGATGTTTGCGCTTGCCTGCAGTAGGCACTATATTCTCGGACAGCCTCCTGGTGGTAAAACAATTATGACTCATAAAGTAAAATATCTAAAAGAGGTGGACATGAATCTCAGCAAAGACATTTCAGTACTCATAGTTGATGACACTACCATCATGCATCATTTTATTACCAAAATACTGAATAGCCTTGGCTATCAAAACGTTGTCGTTGCAATAGATGGGTTTGACGCCATTAAAAAATTAAAAGAGCAGAAAGCTGATCTGATTATAAGTGACTGGAATATGCCTAATATGGATGGCCTGGAGTTCCTTAAATGGGTACGCCAGGAGGATGCCTTTAAACAAATTCCTTTTATTATGGCAACAGCACAGGCAGATAAGGCACAAGAATCCCTGGCCATAGTGGAAGGAGCTAATGCGCATATTGCTAAACCATTTGACGAGGTAAATCTCAAAGACAAAATTGAAGAGGCCTTTGGGGTTAAGCAGGAGGCTCTAGAAGAGTTGCGCCCTAAAAAAATGGTCAATGGTAAGGTGCAAATGGAAATTGCTCATATTCAGATAACTGACCATCTTGCTCTGGGGATTCTGAAACATCAGATAGAAACTGGTGAAGTAACACCACAATATTTTGATTTACAAACTACCTGTTTGCCGGGTTGGAATCCGGTACAGGATGCATTGGAAAAAAACAAGGTAGATGCAGCCTTTGTCCTGGCACCTATTGCTATGGACCTTTTTGCTTTTGGAATCCCAATAAAACTTGTTTTGTTGGCCCATAAAAACGGTAGTGTTTTTGTGCGAAATGCAAATACTCCTTATGAAGATTTTGGCTCAAACGAGGCATTTTATAAAAACCGTAGCGTTAACATCCCCCATAAGATGTCGATCCATCACATGCTGGCCCATAAATTTTTGAGAAAACAGGGGTTGAATCCTGGCGTGCCAGGTGGTCTGGTTGAGATTGACGTTCGGTTTGAAGTTGTGCCGCCTATCCAGATGCCAACTATTATGAAGGATAATGAGGAGGTAGCAGGTTTTATTGTTGCTGAGCCCATAGGCGCCAACGCTATAGCCAAAGGCATTGCTCATCTTGCGTTTAAATCGGCTCAGGTATGGCCGAACCACCCCTGTTGCGTTGTTGCCTTTCAGGATGACTTTATTGGCAAGTATCCAGATGCTGTACATGAATTCACCTCTTTGCTAGTACAGGCAGGCAAGTTCGTCGGACAGCACAAGGAACAGGCGGCTGAAATTGCAGTTTCCTTCCTTGATCCGCAGCAAAAACTTGGTTTGCAGCGACAGGTGTTAGTGAGTGTTCTTGACGATTCTTTCGGAATCACAATGAATAACTTGTTACCGGTTCTTGAGGATTTTGATACAATCCAACGTTACATGCATGATGTGATGGGGATAGGTCAACTAATAGACCTGGAAAAGTTTGTTGACTTACAGTTTGCAGAATCGGTTATTTCGTAATGCCCGGCTAATAGCAAATTGACACGGTGATCAGGGAAATGGTCTACAACGAGTAAAAGTGTATACTTTGAGTAGATATTAGCAGGTTATCGGAGGTTCGAGTTCTCGCAATTTTTTAGGCACGAGGCATACCATATGTATGGCCTCTCGCACCTAAAAAATCACTACAACGCAGTAGATCAAACTTTTCGCAGTCTACGCTTGGCTACTTAGCCATCCCTAGACTTTTTACGAGTGAATCAACTTTACCAAACTACCCTTATTCCCAAATTCTTGCGGATAGTGTCAATTTTGCGTTCCAGGTCAACCCGCCATATGGCGTGAATACGAGCGGCGGCCGGGGCAATAAGCTCTGGCAGTCCGTACACTAAGCGATCTACGGCACCACTTGCCTCGATTACCGCCTCAATAGAGCGGGCCCCGAATTTATATTTGGCTAACAGGAGGCGTAGTAGGAGACCGGAGGTTTTGCGGGCCGCTTTCTTCCAGTGAGTGTCCATTTGGTGGGCGATTATGAAAGCCCGTTTCATCAGAATACGCCTTAATTCCTCAAGTTCCACAGGGGTGGCTGATTCAGAGAAAAGGTTCTCAGGCATATTAATTCCCTCGATATCAAGAACCACCCTTAAACGACTCATAAAATCAGGAATCTTTAATGTCTTGGCAACTCGTAGGGCTTTTGCATCAGGTTCTTCGGCAACCAGCAATTGCTCCATATCTTCCCAACTGGCTTTTACTCCACCCGCAAATACAAAAATAGCACGACCAATATTATATGGAGTACCGTTGACATAGGTTACACCATCTTGCATAGCTGGTAGAAAATAACGGAGATAGCCAAATTCATGGTTGTCATAGCGGCAGTCAAATTCATCCCAAAAGACGATTGGCACTTTACCTTTGGCAACAGAGGCTCTAACTGGTTCGATGGCTGAGTTAATCTCGTTTGGGCTGTTCAACTGGGTCAGATTGAACTCAAAGAACTCAAATGGAGCATTGTCAAGTTTACTGCCTACAACCCTTGCAACCTCCTTAACAGAAAATGACTTACCTGATCCAGGAGGCCCGAAGACACCAATGCACAGGGGGCGGTGTACCTTTTCTCTGGTCACATATGAGGACATAACGTTCTGAAGAGTAATTACCGGCTCTATTTCTACCGGATCTACGGTTCGTAAGTTCCCAACATGATATAGACGTAAGTGATCGAAGCCTCGTTGCCAGCTAACCTCTTCTTTTAGATGATGTAATACCTCGCATATTACGTTTAAAGGGCCAGGTGGCGAATTCGGACGGTTCTCAAGTTCGGTTGCGTATGATGATTTGAAAGGGAAGAGGCTGCGCAAGGCCATTTTTTTGCGTGAATCCCAGGACTGGCATGATACAATTTCCAGGTTTTGATCAAAATTAGGGGAGTTACTGGGTAATTCAACGAAATATGGATCCCTGCCAACCTCTTGGGACGAGTAACGCCTGGCCGCAGATGAGGCGATTGAAAGATCAAGTTGTGGTAGACTAAGGCCATCAGCAAATGAATAACCATTCTGATATAAAAGATGCCAATTATCCAACACCCGGAGTGAAAAATCATAAAAATTACTACGGCAAAATAGTGAGCTCTCGGTTTCCATGGAATCTCTGACCAACATTGATGTTAGCAGGGTATCAAAACACGGCGTTGAGCCCTTATGGCGGGGTGAACTCTTTTCAGGCAAGTGACCAGGGCGGTGACGGAAATAGCAGCCGTCCGGTCCAAGATAGAGAATGCCGTGGGGATACATCTCCACTATAATATGGCAATCGAACCTGCCTTTTTCCATATCCCAGAGCCCTACCTCCGGTGAGCGTAGGGCTTTAATGGCCATAGCTACTATTGATTCCCAGTTGACAGAAGAATCCATCTCCATTCTGGTAGTCTCCAAGTCTGCAAGGCGGCAAATCAGATGGAAACTACTTCTAAAGTGTGATGCCCAATCCTGCCAATGGGCAGCGCTAATTCCCATTGCAATAACCCAGGGGGCATCATTACGTTCTTTGATCTCAGAAGCCAGGCAAGGAGGTTGGCCGGAGTCGTCAATAATAACTATGCCGGAGTTCCCGCCTAATAACTTGCTGTTGTCGGCGAGATTAATTTGGTTGCATACTGCGATTCTACCCTCGGGAGGTAAAATCTGCTGGAACATGAACCAGCCCTGGTCTATGTTGTTGTTGGCAGACCGTTGACGAAAAATTTGGTATATTTCTTTGGGGTCACCATAACTGATAGTATTTATCGGGGGTACGGTGTCAAGGCCGTTGAGATAGGAAGAAAGCCAAATGCGGCATTGCTCTAAGCGGCCATTTTCAATATTAACCGAGCCGGCAAGAAGTTCTATGAAGTCGCCAGGATTATATCCATAGGCTGGCAAACTGCCTTCAGCCAAGAGACTAACCTCTTTAATGGGCAGGTTGAAAATCCTGACCCTGGAACCGATGAGGAGTAATTGTGTACAACTGCTTGACATGTTTTTATTATGTGGTCGAGTGGAAGATGAAGGGGAGTCTTAAACAAAATTAAGCGCAATTTACGGCGTGAAATGCTATGAAAAAATCAAGCAAGGATTTTTGCTGGCTACTAAGTCGCTCGAACGCAACACCGCAACGTTTAAGATTTTGGTTACTGAAATGGTTGTCCTGGCTGGCATTACAATTTCCATCCCGACAATAGGAAATAGGCTTTAGGGGCAACCCCTTTATCGTTGTTAACTGGCCTGATTCCTGAAGTGCATCACTAGAAATAATGTCTATGGAAAAGGAATCATCCGCCCAATCTCCTTCATTCAAACAGAGGAAGGAAATACCCGTCTCGCTTATGTCAATCACCTTACCTAATTCTCGGTACTGTGGTTGCTTTAATAGTGCGTAGACGTTTTCACCAACTTGAAACCTGGTACTGTTACGATGATCCTCTGGTTGCGTTTCTGTACGCATGTAATTTGTCTCCAGGGTGTAGAAGTACTAACGCCCCACGAGGGGGTATCGGAATCTACGCTTACCTAAGTACCTTATAAATTCTTTTCTAAAAAACAGGTAAGCGGAGCGTAGACTCCGAGACAACAATCTGTAGGGTAGTAATATAAGATTTGATTGACATTGGATTTATACCCGAGACAATTTCACAATTTATCAATTTTTTTAAATTTATGCTGTTTGAAAACAAGCACATAGGTCATATCGGTTTATTGTAAAAAACCTTTACATAAAATGCTAATTATGATGCTATATATAATATCGAAAAAAAATCAGGTATTTGTCAAGTCTTATTTTGAAAATGTTTAATGTGGGGTCGCCGTAATATGCTGCAAAATATACTACAGGAATTAAAAAAAAGCAGTCTGAAAATAAACGATTTGGAAAAGCGGGCGGGGGCGGCATTGGCTAAAGATTATGACCTTGAGGTTTATCACGATTGCTTACGTCAGAAGGCTGAAATTTTAGCCAAATTACCCGATGAATTGTATGAAAAAATTGAAACACTTGACCGATATACTAAAAAATACGTCATCAATGGGCTTGGTGGATTCTCGCATGGAGCCGTGAAGGCCTTGACATTGGATAGTGTATTTTATATGTCAGCTCTACTCTATCCTGAGAATCATCGTGATGATGAGAATAATGATCTGGATGACTTTATAAATTGTCTGGAAAGGGCTGATTTCTAAAGTGAGCGGCCAACTGGAAAGATATTTTCACGATGTAAAGGTCGATTGTCCTTATGGCATGCCTTATACCGCAGTCTATCGGCAGGCCCAGTTTTTTGATCTGCCGAAGGATATGATGGAGATTCTATTGGAAGCCGGATTTAGGCGAAACGGTAATTATTTTTATACAATGAGATGCCATGATTGCCAGGCCTGTATCCCCATCCGGCTGGCTAGTGATACCTTTAAACCCAATCGCAGTCAACGACGAGCCTGGAGCCGCAATCAGAACCTGCAGGTTAAAATATCTCCTTTACGAATCAATAATGACAAACTGGCAATTTGTGATAAATTCCTCCGAGAGCGCTTTCCTGGTCGCAGTAACTCTGCGCTTGAATATTATGCCGGTTTTTTTATTAATAGTTTTGCCTTTACCCAAGAGGTAGAATTTTGGCTGGATGAACGCCTGATTGCTGTATCTGTCATTGATAGATATGAAAACGCTATTAACTGTGTATATTTTTATTTTGATCCGGATAAGGGCAAGCGTAGCTTAGGAACCTATAATATTATGTTTTTGGTTGATTACGCCCGGCAACATGGGATAAATTTTGTTTATTTAGGCCTCTATATAAAAGAAGTTGGGGCTATGAATTATAAGGATAAATTTAAGCCCTATTATTTGTTGCAAAACGGTGAATGGAGGCAACAGGAGGGTAATTAACTGTGATATGAAATGGAGCTATTTATTTTGGCACCATTTATATGCATTTTGGAACATGGTTAACCAGGGCGATGCGGGAAGGCTTTTCATATTTTCTGGTAACCAATGGGCCTGCCAGGTTAAAAAGGCCCGTTCCGGGTGAGGCATCATTGCCAGGTGACGGCCATCTGGGGTACATAAGCCAGTGAGTCCCATTGGGGAGCCGTTGGGGTTGAAGGGGTAGGCCTCGGTCTCCCTGCCCTTATCATCAACGTAGGCCAAGGCGGCTTGACCTTGGTCTGTGATTTTTCCCAGCATACCATTTTCTGGGAAATTTAAACGTCCCTCGCCATGATCCACGTGGATTCCAAAAACCATGTCCTCCATACCTTGGAGCATAATAGATTTACTCTGCAATATTTTGACTGATACCCAGCGTGATTCAAAACGCTTCGAGTTGTTTTGGATAAACCTGGGCTGCATTTTCGGTTCAATTCCTTGCCATGGAATCCAGCCCAAGAGGGCGAAGAGCTGACAACCGTTGCAGACACCCAGCGAGAATGTGTCGGGACGCTCGTAAAAATTAAGAAACATGTCTCGTAGTTCGGGATTAAATTGGATGGTAGCCGCCCAGCCCTTGGCACTTTCCGGGACATCGGCATAGGAGAAACCGCCAACTGCCGCAAGTCCTCTGAAATCGTCCAGATTTATGCGGCTAGACAGGAGGTCGGTCATGGTGATATCCCAAGGCTCGAAGCCAGCAGCATAAAAGGCGGCAGACATCTCACGGTCTGAGTTGCTGCCCTCATCACGAAGGATGGCAACCTTGGGCTTTACGACCATGTTCATTATATTGTCTGTGGTTAGCTGGGGAGTAAAGGGCAGGTGATAGGTTGGCCCTTGGCGGGCGTAAATGTTTTCCCTTTCTTCTCTGGCACACGCTTGATCCATCTGGAGAAGTTCAAGCTGGAAGCTGGTTTCTTCCCACCATTGCCGTAATTGTTGCATGTCGGCATCCAAGACATTTTTGTCGTTATAATTTAAGTTGATTTGGGGGCTGCTAATGGTTTTACCAAGCTCAATGCAATGGCAGTCATGCTGTTGCAGTATTTCATTAATTTTAGCAAAATCACTGGGTAAACATTCAAAAACAAGCCCCAACTCTTCTGAAAAAAGATGGTTAATGGCAGAAACATCTCCTGATAAATCAAGTTTTAGGCCGCAATTCCCGGCAAAGGCCATTTCCAATAAGGTGGTAATCAGGCCGCCATCGCTGCGGTCATGACCGGCGAGAAGCAGGTCGTGGTTAATTAATTCCTGTACCGCCGCAAAGGCATTTTTTAATAACTCAGGCTTGTCCAGATCGGCTGGGTCGTTTCCAACTTGGCCATGTACCTGGGCCAGGGCGGAACCGCCCAAACGATTTTTGCCGTTACCTAAATCAATGAAACAGAGAACCGACTTGCCTGGTTGCTTTACATCTGGAGTGACAATCTTACGGATATTCGCCATAGCGGCGTAGGCCGAAATTACCAATTGGCGAGGGGATTTAACCGTTTCATCCCCAACTCTTGTGGCCATGGACAGGCTGTCTTTGCCTCCATCTACCGCCATGCCGACGGTAATCATCAGATCTCGCATGGCCGAGGCTGCGTCGTAGAGTGCCGCTCCCTCGCCGGATAGTTTGGGAGCCCACATCCAGTTGGCCGAACATTTTATATTATCAAGACCGTCGATTGCGGCCCAAACGATATTAGTTAGGGACTCGCCCACAGCCATGCGGGCTCCGGCAGCCGGATCTGCCAATAATTTATTGGGCTGTTCGCCAATGGCTGTGGCGGCACCACAAACATCAAGATAACCCTGGGCAATAGCTGCCACGTCACTAATGGGTGTTTGCAATGGCCCACAGCACTGTTGCTGGGCAATGAGACCGGACACGGCTCGATCAACCTTATTGGTCAGAAAACGTTTAGAGCCTACAGCTAACAAACGTAGTACATCATGTAAGGCGTCCTTTATTGTGAGCCCTTCTGGAAGGGTGACAGGTGGTAGTTTACTAACGGTACGATTGTCGCTAAAGGTCTTGATGGGGATATTGCCTAAGACCTCATTTAACTCGAGATCAACAGGCGTGGAACCATCGTTTTCGTCATGAACCACGAAACGTAAATCGCCAGTTACTTGCCCTAAAACCTCATAATTTACCTTTTCTCGTGCACAAATGGCCTGAAAATCTGGCAGGGAGCAAGGCTTTAATAAAATGCCGTTGCGCTCCTGATATTCAGCCACATAGATCTCTAGTACTGACATTGTGGGGTCGCCAGCCTTAATTTTTCTTATACCGATACTGCCGCCGGAATGTTCAACCAATTCTTTTAAAACATTACCTGGGCCGCCAGCGCCCTGATCGTGAATAACGTCAATCAGGCTTTTGCCGCCCATTTCATTGCAGGCCCGAATTACCCGGTTCATTTTTTGTTCCATCTCAGCGTCACCACGCTGAACGGCATTAAAATCCAGGTCGGCGGCGTTATCACCTTGCAGCATGCTGGATGCAGCCCCGCCGCCAAAACCGACACGATATGCCGGGCCGCCAATCTGCAGAATGTACATGCCCTTTTCCTCGGCGGCTTTCTTTATGTGACGGTGGTCAATCTGGCCAATGCCGCCAGTGAACATGATAGGTTTCAGATAGCCCCAACGGGTGCCATCTGCCAGGCGGTGGTCAAATGAACGGGTAAATCCTTGAATCAGGGGCTCTCCAAATTTATTACCATAATCAGAGGCTCCGTTACTGGCCTCAAGTTCAATTTTTAGGGCGGAGGCCAGATTATTAGGGCAGGGCAGATCTTCTTTACTGGCCTCCCAGGGCAGGTCATACCCCGGAATACGCAAATTCCCTACGCAATAACCGGTGGTGCCAGCCCCAACAAATCCTCCTTGACCTGTGCCCTGCACATCTCGCAGTCTACCGCCAGTGCCTGTCTCAGCCCCTGGGAATGGTGCGACACCAGTGGGGAAATTATGGGTCTCAGCGGTAAAAATGATATGGTACTGCACCTTTACTGGGTGTAGAGGTGAAGCTTTGCCTGGGAATTGTGGGATTATGACAGTAAGATCACGCCCTTTAATGGCACTGGAGTTATCATTAAAGGCGATAATGCTGTTGTCTGGAGTGGCCTCAAGGGTTGATTTAACAATCTCCATGAGGTTTTCTTCTTGCTCAACTCCGTCAATGATCTGATTGCCACGGAAAAAACCGTGTCGAGAATGCTCGCTATTGGCATTATTGAGATCCATGATTTCAACAATGGTAGGGTTACGATGGTGTTTTTTTACGAAATAATCGTAGTAAAAATTACGATCCCATTCGTCCATGGAAATGCCGGGTATTTGTAGCAGGGCATCGGCACCATTTTCCAGCATGGGGATTGTATAAACGGCTTCTGGAACAATACCTGTCTCAAAACTTGCGAGAGGGGAATCATAGATACATTCGGTCATACGGTCGTGATTATGAGCTGCAAAATCATTAAAATCTTGCTCTGAAGGAACTAAATAACGGCGGGATCGTTCCACTCTGGTTATTTGATTCAGGCCGATGGCCTGACAAATAGAAATCATATTGGACGACCAGGCTGTGGCAAAATTCAACCGTGGCCCCAACTCCATCACCTGTGATCCAATAAAAAATTCCCGTTCGCTAACGGTGCTGCTAATAAATCCATCGGCCAATAAGAGCTTTAGTTGGCTAAGTGCTTCAGAATTAAGAGGCACAGAAGACTCAATATTGAAGCAATATTCCATTTGGGCTGACATTTTACGATATAATTGTTTAATCACGGAACTCATCATTATTCCTTTAATATTTTTAGTACCTTACAGATTGTTTTCTCGGAGTCTGCGCTTACCTGTTTTTTAGAAAAGAATTTATAAAGGTACTTATGCCCCTGTGTGGGGTGTTAGTACTTAAGAATGTAATTATTTAGTTAATTACTTGACAATCTGAAAGATAGTATTACTATATCCCACATGGCATTCACATATGATCGCAAGTCATATAGTTCATGTTATTCTCTATCTCTTCTCTCTTGAGGGGGGAGGCGCAAGCCTCCCCCCTTTTTTTTTATTTCTTGTTTAATTAGCTGATTCAACAATTTTCTTGCAACGTTAGCATAATCTTGTCAAGAGGTATCGCAAAATTTGCGGCTAGTGGTGCGATGGCTGTTCCTGAACGTTCGGCCTGTCTGATCTTGCCTGAATTGGGGAAAGTGGCAATAACCGGGCTTGGCAAGAGTTTCTGTAAAAATGACTCGTCTTCAGCATCACTTATATTGTTTCCGACGAAAGAAACTCGAGGAATCCCCACTTCCTTTGCCAGTCTTTGGATCTTCATTGCGGTGCGTACACTCGATTTTGAGGGGATAACCACAATTAATAAGTGATCAACTCCGGCGATTGTGCCACGTCCCAGATGCTCAACTCCCGCCTCCATATCCAGTAAGATCGCCTGGTCATTCTTCAATAATAGTTTGACCAGCAATCTCCGTAAAACTGTATTCTCCGCACAGGCACAACCGCTGTCTCCAGTCTGAATTGCCCCAAGTATCATTAATTTTACACCGTCTTTTTTTAGCATAAATCTCTGGGGTAGATCATCTATTTGCGGGTTGATATTATAGAATGGCGAGCCTTCAACTTTACCGGAACGTTCCACCAGCATTTCACGCATATCGGCGATGGGCGTAATATCATTGCTGTTAGACATGCCAAGCGTCTCTGCCATATGGGGGCTAGGGTCGGCATCAATGACCAAAACCTGCTTAAAGTCCTGGGTAAAGCGTTGGGCAAGAAGGGCCATAATAGTGGTTTTGCCAACTCCACCTTTGCCGCTGATGGCAATCTTTAGTGGGTTCATGAGTTTTCAGTCATTAATAGGGGGAAACGGAATTATTATTTGACTATTGCTTCGGTGTTTAACATAGTTAATTTAAAATACCGTTATTTCATATCATTAAAGAAGCAACACTGGATTCCGGCTAACAACATGCCGGAATGACGATATCATTGACAACCGTCATCCCCGAATGTTTTTATCGGGGATCCAGGAAGGCTGTTTTTTTGCTGCCATGCAGGCTGTATCTTTTAGATATTTAACCATCGAGGCAATATTTCAATGTAAACAGAAGGACCATATAACACTGCACGAAATTACACAAAAATTAGTTATAAGGCACTAAAAAAAGCCTGAATGGTACTTTTTTTCTTGCTTCTTGGTTTGGTAATAGTGTTGTATAGCGTGTTAAGTCTTATTGAAATGTTTGCGACATTGTTGTAGCTGCAGAATGTTTAAGCCAACCTGATATCCATTTATATCATTATGATTTCACTGGGCATAAAAAACTTTATAGAATCACCGCCGACATGGTTGCATGGCAAAAGATTGGGACTGTTGTGCAATCAGGCCTCGGTAGATGAAAAATTTGTGCATAGCCGTGATTTAATTACGCACGGGTCCGTCGGCAAGCTTACCTGCCTGTTTTCCCCTCAGCACGGATTTTTTGCGGAAAAACAGGATAATATGGTGGAATCTGGTCATCATTCCTATAAAAATTTGTCTGTTTTTAGCCTTTACGGTAATAGCCGTCGCCCCGATGCGGCCATGTTTGATCTTTTTGATGTGCTATTGATTGATTTGCCTGATGCTGGAACCAGGGTTTACACCTTTATGTACACCATGGCCTATTGCCTTGAAGAGGCCGCTCGGCAGCAAAAAAAAGTAGTGGTGCTGGATCGGCCTAACCCAGTGGGAGGTGATATTGTTGAGGGAAATATCCTGCGGGATGATTGCCGCTCTTTTGTCGGCTTGTTCCCGATGCCAATGCGGCACGGTCTGACCTTTGGCGAGTTGGCCCTCTTTATTAACGATCACATCCCTCAGCCCGCCCAACTAGAGGTGGTGCCAATGCTAGGTTGGAAACGGCATCAATTCTATCCTGATACCGGTTTGTCCTGGGTCTATCCTTCCCCTAATTTACCCACCTTTTTAAGTGCCCTGGTCTACCCGGGCCAAGTTATTTGGGAGGGCACCAATATATCTGAAGGTCGGGGTACCACGATGCCCTTTGAATTATTTGGAGCCCCGTTTATCAGGCATGATGAAATTTTGGCCCGCCTGACCGCTCGTGATTTGCCGGGTTGTATTTTACGACCAGTCTGTTTTGAGCCTGTGTCCAATAAATGGGCCAATGAAGTTTGTACGGGGTTTCATCTGCATGTCACCGACTGGCATGCCTTTCGGCCTTATCGCACATCACTGGCTCTGTTGCGGGCCATTATGCTGGCCTGTAAAGAGGATTTTCTTCTGAAAGATCCCCCTTATGAGTATGAGTATGAACGTTCACCCCTGGATCTTATCCTTGGTGATAAAGATTTGAAGTCAAAACTGGCGTCAGGGGATGAAATTGTGGAGCTGGAAGACTCCTGGCAGTCTGG
>CAYTNB010000072.1:0-12389 GCA_964439085.1 uncultured Desulfobulbia bacterium
CCATGCTGGCTGATGGTGATCTTACCTTTGAGGCCAAGGTCAATGATGCTGAGGATGCTTTGGGTAACGCCTTAAGGAAGGCTGGTGAAGACTTGAATATGATAGTTGGTGAGATCAATGTTTCGGCTCTGCAGATTGCTTCAGGCTCTGCACAAGTTGCTGATTCCAGTCAAGCTCTGAGCCAGGGGGCGACGGAATCAGCTGCTGCCTTAGAGCAAATTACGGCCTCAATGACTGAACTGGCTTCGCAGACCACTACTAATGCCGAAAATGCCAATCAGGCAAATCAATTATCCCAAAAGTCTCGTGATGATGCTGAAAAGGGTGATCACGAGATGGCTGGACTCATCAGTGCCATGGGCGAGATTAACGAAAGTTCGCAGAGTATTTCTAAAATTATCAAGGTAATCGACGAAATAGCATTCCAAACCAATCTGCTGGCCTTAAATGCCGCCGTGGAAGCAGCCAGAGCCGGAAAGCATGGCAAGGGCTTTGCCGTTGTAGCCGAAGAGGTAAGAAATTTGGCGGCTCGTAGTGCCAAGGCAGCACGAGAGACGGCTGAATTGATTGAGGGGTCAGTGGAAAAAGTGAAGAATGGTTCCGAACTTGCTGATAATACCGCCGAGGCCTTAAAAGAGATTGTGCAAGGCTCTACCAAGGTAACGGATTTGGTGGGTGAAATAGCCGCCGCTTCCAACGAACAGGCCAACGGTATTGCCCAGGTAAATCAGGGCTTGGGGCAGATCGACCAGGTTACCCAGCAGAATACCGCTGCGTCTGAGCAAGGAGCAGCAGCAGCAGAAGAACTTTCCGGCCAAGCCGCCCAGCTTCGGGAGATGCTGACTCGTTTTACGACTCGTGATTCCGGTCAGTTGTCTGGGGCTTCATCTCGCCAGCCAACGCTGCCACAACAAACATCAACACCCATAAATACACACAACTCCTGGGGGGGGAGGCATAAGGCAAGTTCAACCACGAGACCAAGCGAAGTGATCGCTTTAGACGACTCTGAATTTGGCAAGTTCTAACACCACACGAGGGGGTCGAAGAACTTTGTAAATTCTTTTCTAAAAAAGTAACTACTCACAGGGCACCGAATCTTCGGAGTCTACGCTTACCTCTGCGACCAGGCTGGTTCACGTATGACTAATACGCTCCGGCACCCTGTAAGTAGCTACAACTACGGCGGTTATTTAAAGTAATACGCCACCCCGTGAGTAGTTACTAATAAAAATTGTCTCCTCTGGTTGACTTGCTGAATTTACGTAAAATTACGAACTGATATATTGAAAGAGAATATAACTAACCAACCAAACATCATTGCGACTACGGCCAATCCCATCGACCGTATTTCTACCGAGGAATTTAACCTACTGCGTTCCCTGGTGTATGAGCGTTTTGGCATCAATTTGACCGATGAAAAACGTACTCTGGTAGTAAGCCGCCTACAAAATGGTTTACAAGAATTGGGATTTGGGACTTTTAAGGAATATTATCACTATCTAATCACCGACAAAAGCAATAATGGCATTAATGATTTAATTAACCGCATCTCTACCAATTATTCATATTTTTACAGAGAAAAGAGTCATTTCGATTTTTTTAGCCGGATAGCTTTCCCCGAATTACTTAAAAAAAAAAGGGCATATGATAATAATGATATCAGGATATGGACGGCTGGTTGTTCCACTGGGGAAGAACCATATATGTTGATCATGCTGATGATGGAATGTCTGGGCCTTGATTATAAAAATTGGGACATTGGACTCCTAGCCACAGATATCTCTGAGCGTGTTATAAAAGTGGCCCAAAAAGCTGTCTATCCAGCCGATCGTGTCAGTCAAGTGCCGGTAGATTTGCGGCATAAATATTTTGCATCAGTGCCCAATGGTATGATTAGCGTCAAGGAAAATGTCAAACAAGAGATTACTCTACGTCGTTTCAATCTTATGAATCAACAATTACCCTTCAAAAAACCCTTTCAGATGATTTTCTGTCGTAATGTGATGATCTATTTTGATACGCAGACTCGCCAAAATCTGGTCAAACGCTTTCATCAGTTTTTGGAACCGGGTGGTTATTTATTTATTGGCCATTCCGAAACCTTGGGGCGTGAACAAAAATTATACAATTATATTATGCCAGCCTGCTATCAAAAGCCTGAGCTGCGGCCATAGAGCTAATATGATAAAATCAAAAATACGTGTTCTTGTAGTTGATGATTCATCAATGGTTCGCAATATCCTTACCAAGGGTATTGGTTCTGACCCTATGATTGAGGTAGTAGGTACAGCTCCTGACCCCTATATTGCCAGAGATAAAATAGTGCAACTGCGGCCTGACGTAATGACTCTGGATGTGGAGATGCCGCGCATGGATGGTGTGGAGTTCCTGCGCCGCCTGATGCCGCAATATCCCGTTCCCGTGGTAATGGTGAGTTCACTGACCTTGCGCAGCAAACAGGTCACCTTGGATGCCCTTGATGCCGGAGCAGTGGATTTTGTTTCTAAGCCCTCTACTGACCTGGCTCGTGGTCTGCAAGGTATGATGACTGAATTATGTACCAAAATTAAAATTGCTTCAACTGCCAATGTCGCCTATTGGAAACATAAAAAGGGAATATTACCCAGTGAACGGCAGGTTGTGGATACCGCAGCCCTGGCCGAATCTACCTGTAAGGTTATTGCCATTGGAGCCTCAACTGGGGGCACGGAGGCGATTAGAACTGTTTTAAGTGCTTTTCCGGCTGCGACTCCGGGGGTGGTAATTGTTCAGCACATGCCGGCCGATTTCACCAGATTATTTGCCGAACGTATGAATAATGGTTGTGCGATGCGGGTTAAAGAGGCCAAAACTGGAGATCGGATAATGAATGGCTTGGTCTTGATCGCCCCTGGCGAAAAGCAAATGACGGTTAACCGCTCTGGCGGCATATACAAGGTAACTTGCCAGCCGGGGGCAAAGGTGTGCGGTCATTGCCCGTCTGTTGAGGTAATGATGAACTCTGTGGCCAGTCAGGTGGGGGGCAATGCCGTTGGCGTTATGCTCACTGGCATGGGGCATGACGGTGCTGATGCCATGAAGGCCATGCGTGATGCCGGGGCCAGAAACATCGCTCAGGATGAAAAGACATCTATAGTTTATGGGATGCCAAAAGAGGCTTATGAACGAGGAGGCGCGGAACGTCTGGTTCCCCTTGGTAATATTGCCCGTGAGGTTATTAATCTGTTGTAGTGGTATGGATGGCATCGTAAAAAGTGCCCAAAAGGGGCATAGCGATCCGATCTACTGTGTTGTAGTAATTTTTCAGGTACGACCTCCACGTGTATGGTCTCGCAGGCGAAAAAAACACTACGCCTCGGAGTTTCACTCTGTTCGCTTACCCGGAGTCTAACTCTGTTCGCTTACCTGTATATCAAACTTTTCGCAGTCTACGCTTAGCTACTTGGCCAGCCCGAGATTTTATACGAGTGCATCGGTAGGTATTAGATTAGCATAATTAATATAACATAGGGATGAATGATGAGAATATTAATTGCAGAGGATGATTTTACTTCTCGTGTATTGCTTGAGGAGTTGTTGAAGATTTACGGTGGTTGTACGTCTGTTGTTGATGGTTTGGAGGCGGTGAGGGCTTTTAATAAAAGTTTGGATGATGGCCGGCAATTTGATCTTATTTGTTTGGACATTATGATGCCTAAGATGAATGGCCAGGATGTATTGAAAGAGATTAGAAAAATTGAACAAAAACAGGGGATTGGCGGCAAAGATATGGTTAAGATTGTTATGACGACCGCCTTGGAGGATGCCAAAAATATTATGCAGGCACTATTAAGAGGTCCTTGCGAAGGCTATCTTACCAAACCAATAGATAAAAAGAAGTTATATGAAAAGTTGGCCGAATTGGGCTTTGAGAAGATTCACTAACCGAAAAGCTATCGTTTGCCAGGGGTGGAACTGCCCCAGTTTAATTTATTCCGTAGTATTTCAAAATACCCCTTTTTAGGGGAGCCTATGAGTTTCAAGTGATTACTTGAGGCCCGAACCTCCAGCGTATCATTTTCCCGTATATCCCAAGCCAGTTGGCCGTCAACCAAAATCTTGATATCAAGATTCTGTCCAGCAATCAGGCTCGTCATTAAACGTGTTTTTGGTGATAACAGCACCGGGCGGCTATCCAACATAAATGGGCATATTGGGGTAACCAGAATAGAGTCCAGGGATGGATGGACGATTGGCCCGCCTGCCGATAAGTTGTATGCCGTGGTGCCCGTGGGGGTGGAAAATATGAGGCCATCTGCCCTGTAGGTATTTATATAATCTTCATCGGCCCAGGCACCCAATTGGATAAGTCGGTCGATGTTACCCTTGCTGATTACTACATCGTTTAAGGCGTAACGCCAATCAGATTTATGATTATCAGATAAAAGGCGAGTTTTTAAAAGCATACGTTTTTCAATGGTGAATTCGCCGTTCAAAATAGCGTTAAGTGCCTCATATCTGTCTTCCTTGCTGACCTCTGTCAGGAAACCAAGATCACCAAGATTGATGCCTACTACTGGTATACCGTGAAAACTTGCCCGGTCGGCCACATGAAGCAAGGTACCGTCTCCGCCCAGGACGATGAGTAGGTCGAGACCGGCCTGTATCTCATCAATGACAACTTTGATCGATTTCTGGGCAAACCAGTCTTGTAATTCAGTCGCAATTAGGCCCGGCTCACTGGAGCCTTGTCGAAGAATAATGCCAATCTTTTTCAGCTGCAATCTACGGGGGCTAAATTTTTTAGAGTTAGTCATTCTTATGTTTTATGTTAATTTTTCCCTAACTCTATGGAGCGGTTGGTGGCCGACTCGACGGCATCCATGAGTATGCCTTGGAAACCAGCCCTGGCCATTTCATGAAGTCCGGCTATAGTAGTACCGCCCGGCGAGGTAACCATGGCACGAAGCTCTGCTGAATGCTTCTTGCTTGACATGGCGAGTTTAACAGAACCTAATATGGTTTGCAGCACCAGAGTTTGGGCAGCGTCTCTGGGTAGGCCAACCTTGACTCCGGCATCAATCAAGCCTTCAATAAAACTAAATACATAGGATGGCCCGGAGCCACTTAAGCCGGTAACCGCATCCATGTATGATTCCGGCAGGATAATAGCTTGGCCAACCGCCTCAAAAATGGACTTGCTCAAGGCCATGTCGTCGTCACTGGCTCGTAAACCGGGACTCAAAGCAGCGGCGCCTTCCTGAATAAGAGCAGGAGTATTAGGCATAACCCGGATAAAGCGGCAGTTGCAGTCCGCAAGTTTTTCTTCAATGAATTTCAGCGTAATACCCGCCGCAATTGAAATCACCAGATGCTGAGCACTTAACGCCTTACCCAGGCTGTCAAGTACTACTCCCATAACTTGGGGCTTGACAGCCAAAACAATAATGTCGCAGTCCTTTGCCATGTCCTTCGCTTGATCAACTGTGGTGATGCCATAATTTTTTTGTAACACCTGCCGCCGTGCGTCTGAGGGGTCTGCGGCCATGATTTGTGCAGGTCCATAAAGCCCCGCTGCGCAGATTCCTTTAATCAGGGCTTCGGCCATCTGCCCACCGCCCACAAATCCAATTTTGCTCATTTTATTCTCCGGTATGTTTCTTGTTCTGTGTCAAATATGAATGATGCCGCTAAATCATTTCATTAACACAGTTGTATATCATTTTGTCAGACACAATACACGTCATAATTGCCTGCTTCACGAACAAAAAAAGGCCCGTAAGGATTACTTTCCTTACGAACCTTTTTTGTTTAGACTCGCTAAGCTTTAATTAGGCGGCAGCAGTACAGACGGAATCCGCAAAATCTGTAAGAGGTGTTAGAAATGGTTTTAGTTTATGGCCAGCATTTTTGGTGGTGTTTACCAACTTTTCAAGAATGCCGCTACCGGTGGTTTCCTGCATTTCAATAAGCTGCCAGCTATCGGGATGGGACAAGAGTTCCTTCATTAATCCGTAATGTTGGCTGTGGCCGGATCTTTCGGCGATTACATGCCCTAATAACGGATAACCCAGAAGAGTGATGTCACCAAGAACATCAAGAATTTTATGACGGACAAATTCATCCTCAAAACGTAACCCATCCTTGTTCATCACCCCATTTTTGTCCACCACAACGGCGTTGTCGAGGGAGCCGCCCAAGGCGTAACCGCTTTGTTGTAATTGCTCAACTTGCTCAAGAAAACCAAATGTTCTGGCTGAGGCAATTTCCTTGCTGAAGGACTCTGGCGATATTTCAAGACTGTAATTTTGGCTTTTAATTAAGTCATGTTTGAAATCTATCTTACAGGTAATCTTAAGGCCGTCATGGGGTAATATTTTGATCAGTTTATTACCATCGGTGTACTGAATTTCCTGGGTAATTTTAATAAACTGACGCCTTGATTTCTGGGCCTTGCGGCTGACTTTTTGTAGATCATTGACAAATGACTCTGCACTGCCATCCATTATGGGCAGCTCTGGGCCATTTAATTCAATTAAGGCATTATCAATACCTAAACCGGTCAATGCGGCCAAAAGATGTTCGGTGGTTGAAAATACCATATCCTTTTCGGCAATTGTGGTAGCCAAACTAGTGTCAATTACTCGATCTAGAAAGGCGGGCATAGTATGATCGTTGCCTGCTAACTTAAAACGAATGCCATGATTAGCTTTGGCTGGTTTGACGGTTAAATTTACGGGGTATCCTGAATGCAGACCAATACCCTCAAAACTGACAGACTTATTTAATGTATACTGTGATGATTCCATTAGCTGTTTTTACTCCAAACCAGGACTTTCTGGATTTAATGATAAATGTTTGTTTGATATGCTTAGTAAGATAAAGCAAATATTGTGCCAAGCTTGGAGAAAACATTGCCTTCTTGTCGCGTGTTGTAATGTTGGCGCTATATCGGCTAGTTAGTGGGGTTGTGGTCAACTGGCATAATTCATATGCTATCGGCAAAGAGGCTTGTGTGGCAAAAAAGACACATTATGATTGCGGGGTTAAGGCCACAGCTGCCATATGTCATATTGTGTTTGTTGGTTAAGGAAAGGCTATTTCCTCTCGAGCATTTTAAATAAGAACGTGTCGAGTTTTGGTTCTAAAATTAGCTCAACCTGCAAGGCCCATATGGGCATCTGAGTGTCAATATCCTTTAATTTCACCATGTCTTTTTCGGTGGTTACCATGGCCTTACACCCAATCTTTTTGGCTTTTTGACAGAGGCTTGTAAGGTCGGTTTCCTGGTAGAGGTGATGGTCGGCAAATATTTGTCGTAGCTTAATGGTTATTTTTGGGTTTGAATCCAGGATGTCAAAAAAAGAGTGAGGTTTGGCAATGCCGCAAAACGCCAGTAATGGCACACCCGTCAGGTAATCCAGCTTTTGGGAAGCGTTTCGTCTGTTTATTAAGGCCAGGGCCTGGTAACTTCCTTTAAATATCGGGATGGCTGGATAGCTCTTCTGCATTTTTTTTGAGAAGGTGCTGACCTGGTTTTTATTTCTGTCTGTTACCCCGGTGATTACAAAACAATGGGCGCGTTTCAGGGACGAAATTGGTTCACGAAGCTGGCCGCCTGGAAATACCCAGCCGTTGCCTAATAATTCATGAGCTGCAAACAGGGCAATATTTATATCACGGTGCAGGGCCAGATGCTGGTAACCGTCATCCATCAGCAAGATATCTGCCATTTTATTTTTTGCTATATATCGGCCGGTGAGGATTCGCTGTGGGCCGGTTAAGACTGGTATCTTTAGGGTGTTGGCTAGTAGTACCGGCTCATCGCCAGCCTCAGCCGCATTCATCAAAACATGATGCCCCTTTGAGACTATATTTATGGCATTTTTGCTTTTTCCGCCATAGCCCCGGCTGACAATTGCAGGCTTTTTCCCATGGCGGATCAGGAGGCGGGCAATATGCATAACCATTGGGGTTTTACCGGTGCCACCCATAGTCAGGTTGCCGATGCTGATTACGGGGATATTGAGTTTACATGAGCGCTTTATTCCAGTGCTGTACAGCCACGCTCTGGTAAACATGGCTAGACCGTACAGTGGTGAAAATAGACGACCAATGAAAAATAAAATATTAATTAGCTTCTTGTTGAGCATGGTGAATGATTTTATTTATGATTTTGATATAACGGTTGGCGGCACCCTGGTTTTCATTAACCAGCTCGGCGGCTCTATCGCCCATCATGCGCCGCTGGTCTTGATCTGCCAATAAAATATCGCAGACTGAGGCAAATGTATCTTCTGTAACCAGTCTGGCGGCATGTTGTTGTAATAAACTCTGGCTTATTTCGATGAAATCATCCATGTGCCGCCCAAAAATCACGGCCTTGCCAAGTATCGCGGGCTCTATGGGATTATGGCCACCTTCTGCTACCAGGCTGCCACCTACAAAGGCCAGATCGGCTAAGGTGTAAACTTGGGCCAGTTCTCCCAGGGTGTCCAGCACCAGAATTGTTTCGTGACGGGATGACCCCAAACTGCGTCTGGTGCAATTAAAACCATTTCCCTTAATCAGAAGTTCTATCTCTTCACCCCTGTGGATATCTCGCGGGGCAATGATAAGTGCTAAAGGGTATTTGGGAGAGAGGCTGTGAAATGCCCTGATTATAATCTCTTCTTCGCCTTTATGGGTGCTGCCTGCCACTAGAATTAGCCCATGTGAAGGCAAATTAAAATCTGCCCGCTTGGCCGCTTGGGAAATTTGCCCGTTTGCGAATGGCTCCATGTCGTATTTCAAGTTACCGCAATAGACAACCTTCTCCTCTGATACCCCCAAACTTATCATACGCATGGCATCTGATTTTACCTGCATCGACAGGAAGGTAAACGTATTAAATAACGGCCCGAATAAAAAAGAGGCTTGCTGATAATTTTTAAAGGATGCATCACTAATGCGGCCGTTGGCTAGAAGGGTTGGGATGTTTCTGGCCTTCATCTGCCAAAGTACATTGGGCCAGAAATCGGTCTCTATCAGGATAAAAAGATCGGGTGCCAGCCGATTTGTAAATTTTTTAACTATCCAGTAAATATCGAAAGGGAAGGGGACAAAGTGATCAATCATCCCCGCCAGACGTTTTGCGTATTGGCTGCCGCCTTTGGTGGTGCTGGAAAAGATAATTTCTGCTTGCGGTATATGCTGTTTTATTGCCGCAAGCAGAGGCAGGCTTGAGGCCGCTTCACCCAAGGACAGGGCATGAATCCAGATTCTTGGTATGTCTTTATTTCTACGCAGTTTTGGCAGGTTAATACCTAGGCGGCCGGCAACCCTGCTCTGGTATTTGGGTCTTAGGGCCAAGATGACAAGGACGGGCCAGAGAAGCAGAAGCGCCAGCAATTGAATTATGTTATAGATGAAAATATAGCAGTATGACTTGATCATATGTGTATGGATTTGGTAAATATTTTTACTATTTTTAATGACAGACTTTCAGGGGTAAGATGCTAACACCCCACGAGATGGTATAAGTACCTTATAAATTTTTTTCTAGAAAACAATCTGTAAGGTACTAATTATTATGAATCTAATCCTTATAAATCCCGATGATGTAAAAGACGATAGAATAATGTTGGCTGGTCGCCGGGGCAGCCATATTCGCAAGGTGCTAAGGGCCAAAATTAATGATACCGTGAAAATAGGGGTCATTAACGGCAATATGGGGACAGGCCTGATAACGGAGATGGCAGGGGATGAAATAACCTTGCGTCTCAGCCTTGATATGTCTCCGCCGCCCCGGCCGCTGATTGATCTGATCCTAGCCTTGCCCCGACCAATTATGCTGAAACGCATTCTGGTGCAGGCCGTGACTATGGGAGTAAATCACATATATTTGATTAATGCCAATAGGGTTGAAAAAAGCTTTTTCTCCGCATCTCTGGTTAAAGATGGTGAATGGCAAAATTATTTACTGCAAGGCCTCGAACAGGCGGTGGATACACGCCTGCCAGGCCTCACTGTCCATAATCATTTTCGTCCCTTTGTTGAGGATGTTCTGCCGGGTTGTTTGGCCGGAATAAAACATCGTTTTGTGGCTCATCCCGTGGGCAATCCCCAGCATATTTACAGTCATGAAACCGGGCGGGTGGCATTGGCCATCGGGCCGGAGGGTGGCTGGGTTGATTTCGAGATCGAAAAACTTGGTCAGGTTGGCTTTAAAACCATGAGCCTAGGCCCCCGTATTATGCGTGTAGATACTGCTGTTCCTGCTCTAATGGCACAATTCAACACGCAAAATAGCCACAACTGAAATATATAAAACTTCTAACTGTGATGGCTCGTAAAAAGTCAAGGTCTCAAGATTCTCACCTAATGATTTCAATAGGTTAGCTATGGCAAAATTGCCAAAATCAGACTTTGCGCAGTCTACGCTTAGCTACTTACCCCTCCCAACAACCGTCTTTATTTGCTTATGCGCTCGGATTGTCACGAAATATTTTTCTGCTAAATTTATTCAGCAAAACTCTTAATTCCTTAAGCCCCTCCATATACAAAACTACACCGTAGAGCAGGGAGCTACTTCCTATCATCATGGAAATTCCCAGAAAGTTCTGTAATACGCTACTCGCCATCCATTCTGCCAGCCAATTGTTTGTCATTATAAGCCAGAGCCACATGACCAGGGATGCCAGTATGATTTTGGCTAGATTCGCACCTAGATAGGCAAGGGAATAGCCCTTTAATTTGCGGTATAAAACGATGCTTAGAAAGAGAAAGTTGCCTAGCATGGCGCAGGAGGTTGATAGGGCAATAGCTCTATGCTGCAGGCTGCCGATAGTTAGAACTATCATTAGAATATTGGCTCCAACTGCCAGAAAACTTCCTATAACCGGGTATCTGGTGTCGTTTAGGGCGTAGAACACCGGGACCGTTATCTTTACTGACGCATAGCCAAATAGTCCAAGTACATAAAAAGAGAGGGCCTGGGAGGTCATTAGGGTGTCGTGGGGGGTAAAGCGGCCATGCTCAAAAATCAGGCGGATGATGGGAGTGGATAGGCAATATAGGCCAACGGTGGCAGGGATGGTCAGGCAAGAACCCATGGTAAGGGCAGAGACATAAGTTTCCTTTAGGCCGTCTATATCTTTAACGGCGGCGCAACGGGAAATAACGGGCATGGTAGCTATGGAAACTGCTACTCCAAAGACGCCAATGGGAAATTGCACCAGTCGGAAGGCGTAATTTAGCCAGGAAACACTACCCTCGGCGCAGGATGCGGCAAAATTGGTATTAACGAAAATGTTGATTTGGGTGGCCCCTAAACCGATAACAGCAGGAATCATCAAAACGAATATCCGGCGTAGGCCTGGGTCGTGCCAATCGCATATTGGCCTAAATTTGAAGCCCGTTTTGAAAAGGGTTGGCAGCTGGCCGACAAACTGTAAAAAACCACCTAATAGTGTTCCTATGGCCATGCCTACAATGGCTGGCTGGCCAAAATACGGCATGATTAACGCCAGACTAACTCCGCCAATTACCGATCCCAGATTGAAGAAGCTGGAGGCCATGGATGGGATAAAAAAGCGATTTTTACTATTTAATATTCCCATAACCACGGCGGCTAGAGAGACGAAAATTAGAAAGGGGAACATTATGACTGTGAGCTGGGTGGTCAATTCCAACTTGCCGCTTACCTGGTCAAAGTCAGATGCGATAAGCCTGACTATAGGCTGAGCAAAATACATGCCAAGGATGGTGATGATGGATAGCAAGATACCTATACACACCAGGACGTTATTGGCTAGCTGCCAAGTAGCTGCTGCTCCTTTGTTTTGGTCGTAGTCGGAAAATACCGCTACAAAGGCTGCGCTCAAGGCCCCTTCTCCAAAGAGGTCACGAAGGAGATTGGGAATACGGAAGGCCACGACAAAGGAATCATAGGCTGTCCCTGCACCAAATAAGGACGCCATGACCTGCTCACGCACCAATCCTAATACCCTGCTGCACATGATTGCGATACTCACCAAACCTGCTGATTTTGCAATCTTGCCGCTATTTTTCGATGGGGCTTTCATGTTGTTTTTATTGATTTTTTAATCATTTTACTTGCTAATAACGTATTTTTACTTTAAAATAAACAGTTTTTCACTGGCAGCCTATTTCGGGTTGGTTATTTATTTATACGAAGGTAATAAAAGACAATATGGAACAGCAAAAGATTAGAAACGTGGCCATCATCGCCCATGTTGATCATGGTAAGACTACTTTAGTTGACGAGCTTTTTCAACAAAGCGGCATGTTTAGGGCCAATCAGGAAGTGGCTGAACGGTTAATGGATTCCATGGATTTGGAAAAGGAACGTGGTATTACCATCACCTCCAAAAATGGTTCCTTCATTTATAAAGACTATTTTGTAA
>CAYTNB010000073.1:0-12377 GCA_964439085.1 uncultured Desulfobulbia bacterium
CGGCAGCGAATTTTCATAGTCGTGGAATTGTAGTGACGGAAATTCAGCAGGCCCATAGTTTACTTGACGGAGTTCTAGGTACAAACATAGGGTCCATTGCTTTTGCTGTGGCCTTATTGGCGGCGGGACAAAGTTCTACCATTACTGGTACCCTTTCCGGGCAGATTGTCATGGAGGGCTTTCTTAATCTACGAATGAGACCCTGGGCCCGACGATTCATCACTAGAGGAATTGCCTTGATCCCGGCCGTAATCGTCTTGGCAATTGCCGGTGATAAGGGCTTGTATAGATTGTTGATACTGTCTCAGGTTGTTCTTAGTTTGCAACTTCCCTTCGCCACCATTCCGCTGATTCATTTCACCTCTGATCCCAAAAAAATGGGGGTTTTTGCAAACCGACTATGGGTAAAAGTTTTTGCCTGGATTATTGCTTTTATTATTATAGGTCTGAATCTTAAATTAGTATTTGGTGAACTTTCCAGTTTACTACGGGGAGCTAATTTATGGGTTTGGCTTATAATCTTAATTCCACTTGTTCTAGTTTTGGTGATACTTTCTTATATTACTGTTGGGCCATGGCTACGACCTGGTCGTACATGGAAAAGCGATCTTTTAAATGATGCTGCGGATGTTGCTAACAAGATTGTCCCACTAAAGATAAACCATATTGGCGTGGCTCTGCAACATACAGTTAGTGATGCCGTGATTGTATCGGCTGCCCTAACAGAGGCTCAAAGTCATGGGGCATTAATCACCCTTATACATGTCGTTGATACACCGGGTACAATGATGTTGGGTGAGGAGAGTACGAGCCTGCATAGTGTAGAAGACGCTAGTTATCTTGAACAATTAAGCCGGGAAATTGAGACAGATAATATTCCGGTTGAATCTTTGTTACTTCATGGTAATCCTGCCGAAGAAATAATTAAGGCCGTGCCTGCGTCCGGTATCGATATGCTGATATTGGGTTCCCATGGGCATCGTGGTATAGAAGATATTGTTTTTGGAGAAACCGTGTCTACGGTGCGGCATACCCTTGATATTCCGGTCATGATAGTTCGCAGTTATGGTCAGGAACCTGCCCAACGCCATGTACATCTTGATGCTACAAGGTAGTACGCTGAAACTTCCGTCATAAAATACAATTCCCGCGGCATAAGAATATAATTAAATAATTACGTGCGGCAATGTCGCATACTACTATGTCGTATATCGCTGTTATTACGTTCTTTTTACCCTTGCTTAATATCTTCATATCAAGTAAAAAAGTTCCCAAATAAGTGACATATATACTTTTTGATGTGTAAAAAAAGGTATTTACAACTTATTTGATTAAACGATATGAACGGTGAAACATTAATCTGGGTAACGGGAAGGTGATTTTATGGCAATCAGTAGACGAAATTTTTTAAAATGTGCAGCGTTCACAGCAGGCGGCGCTGTATTGGCCGACAATCCTTTTGTTAAGGCTACTGCCAAAGCGGCAATGAAAAAGGATGTTAAATACATCCCATCTTATTGCGAAATGTGCTTTTGGAGATGCGGGCTTATTGCTAAGGTAGAAGGCGGTAAAGTGGTTAAACTTGAGGGAAACTCTCTGCATCCGCAAAGCCGGGGACGCTTATGTGCGAGAGGTCAGGCTGGCACAGGCCTCCTTTATGATAAGGACCGATTGCAATCGCCCCTTATCCGTACAGGTGAGCGTGGTGATGGTAAATATCGTAAAGCCGGTTGGGACGAGGCGTATAGCTACATCGCAGAGAAATTAAATGGTATTAAAGAAAAATATGGTCCGGAGTCGGCAGCCCTTTTTGCACACGGAAATGGTGGCGCATACATAGGGAATTTCCTGGAAGCATTTGGTTCTCCTAATCATAGTCACCCTTCTTATGCTCAATGCCTGGGCGCTCGTGAAGTCGCTTTTACCTTAACCTATGGTCAAGGGCCGGCCTCAACCGCTGAGCGGGTTGATATGGCTAACAGCAGAGTTATTGCCCTTTTCGGCTCTCATATGGGCGAAAATATGCACAACTCCCATAATCAGGATTTTGTTGATGGTCTTGGTAATGGGGCAAAACTAATCGTAGTTGATCCACGTTATTCTACCGCAGCAAGTAAGTCCTCAATATGGCTACCTATTAAACCTGGCACCGATCTGGCTCTAATTCTGGCCTGGATCAATATTGTTATTCAAGAAAAGTTGTACGACCGTGAGTATCTCGAAAAATATGCCACCGGCTTTAATGAGTTAAAAGAGGCGGTGAAGGGATACAGCCCAGAATGGGCGGC
This sequence comes from uncultured Desulfobulbia bacterium, assembly GCA_964439085.1. Lineage (GTDB taxonomy): Bacteria > Desulfobacterota > Desulfobulbia > Desulfobulbales > VMSU01 > JAADIV01. The sequence continues at coordinate 2,289 of CAYTNB010000073.1, forward strand.
TAAGGAGACTGATTTATCTAAGAAGGATATAATTGAGGCCATCAGAGAACTGGGGCGTTATAAGCCCAATGTTGTGGTACATCCTGGCAGGCATTATTCATGGTATGGTGATGATACGCAGCGTGGCCGTGGTTTAGCCATATTGAATGCCCTGCTCGGTACTTGGGGACGTAAAGGTGGTTTGTGGCTGCCCCCCAAGGTCAATCTGACCAAAATGAAAGAGACTGCCAAATATCCCAAACCTAAACGTAAACCTTTAGGATTTGGCGATTATCCCTTTGCCTCAGCTGGGATAACTACAGAGATTAGACGGGCAACCATTGACGGCAAGCCTTATCCCATTAAGGCCTGGTTTGTAATTGGTACGAATTTGATGAAGACCATGCCGGCACCAGTAAAAACGTTAGAGGCCATCAAAAATTTAGATCTTCTCGTGAATATTGATCTTATGCCAACGGACATGGTTATGATGTCTGATGTTATTTTACCCTCGACCAGTTATCTTGAGCGCCATGACACATTGGCAATCGTTACTCAGAAAAATGCTGGTATCGCCATTCGGCAGCCGGTAGCAAATCCCTGGAAAAACGTTAAGCCCGCCTGGCTCATTGCCAAAGAATTATGTAATAAGATGGGCTTGGAAAAATATGTTGAATATGAGACCTTAGATGAGCAAATGCGTCAGCAGGCCAAACTGTGGAAGATAGATTATAAGAAGTTAGAAACGACAGGCTATATACCTATCCCTGACAGCTACCATCCTTATATCACAGAACAAAATCAACCAGTATTCCCTACAGATTCTAAAAAGATTGAATTGTACAGCACAGCCCTCGAGGATGAGGATATGGATCCGGTACCTAAATTTACCAGGCACAAAGTTCCACCCGCCGGGATGTTCAGACTTCTTTATGGCCGTAGCCCAGTGCATACATTCTCAAGAAGTATGAATAACAAGTGGCTCTACGAACTGAAAAGTGAGAACGAAGTTTGGTTGAGTGCAAATGTTGCTCGTAGTTTAGGGATTGAAAATGGCGAGAAAGTTTCTTTGGTTAATGAGAAAGGTCTCAAAAGTAATGTGGGCCGGGTCAAGGTTACCGAGAGAATCAGAGAGGACTGTATCTATGTTATTCATGGTTTTGGATCCACATCCAAGAGAATGACCATGGCCTATGGCCGGGGTATAGATGATACGCAGATGATGTCCCATTATGCTACTGATCCCATTAGTGGCACCAATGGGATGCGGGTCAATTTTGTTAAGATTGTGAAGGAGAGTTAAAATGAAACGCTATGCTATGGTGATAGATCAAAGCAGGTGTATCGGTTGTATGGCCTGTATTTCTGCATGTACTCAGGAAAATCAGGTACCCTTTGAGAATTTTCGCACTCGGGTACTTGAAATTACTAAGGGGAAATTCCCCAAATTAAGAACAGAGTTAAGATCGGAACTTTGTAATCATTGTGATAATGCTCCTTGCGTACAGGCCTGTCCCACCGGTGCATCTTATAAAAGGAAAGATGGGATTGTCCTGGTTGATCGCAATAAATGCGTTGGCTGTAAAGCTTGCATTGCAGCCTGTCCATACGATGCCCGTTATATTAATGAGGAATATGGTTATGTTGATAAGTGTACCTTCTGCGAACATCGACTTAAAAAAGGGCTTAAACCTGCCTGTGTAGCTACTTGTATTGGTAAATCGAGAATATTTGGAGATTTGAGTGATAAAAGCAGTGAGGTAAGCAGAATGCTGGCCGAGAATGAATCTCGGGTTATAAGCAAAGCCGCCGGTACACAGCCAAGAGTTTATTATATTAATCGCTATCCCAGCAAAAAATAGAGGAGGGTACATAAATGGAATTTACAATTACTGGGGCTAATGCTCTGACCTATCCGCATTTGCATATATGGGATTGGCGGGTTGCCATATATCTATTTTTAGGAGGTTTGTCGGGCGGTTGTATGTCGATGGCGGCTGTGGCAAATCTACGTTCAGGTAAGGAGACGCCACACGATAAACCTTGTTGCTGGCGGGTGCCTGTGATTACGCCTTTTCTCCTGGCGATAGGCATGGGTTTTCTCTTTCTTGATCTTGAGGTGAAGACGCACATGTATCGTTTCTATATGACTATACAGCCATTATCGCCCATGTCCTGGGGCTCATGGCTTTTAATCCTGGTTTTTCCAGCCATGATCTCTTTTGCTTTAAGTGCGGTGCCTGACCAGGTTATTGATAATATTAATGAAGGTTATATCAAGAATCTTATCCAAAAATTCCAGCCTCATATGAGATTATGGGCAAAAATTAATTTTGTTCTTGGTATACTTCTAGCAATTTATACCGGTATTTTACTTAGTTCATTCATGGCGCGGCCATTGTGGAATTCATCCATTTTGCCGATGTTATTTTTGAATTCTGGTTTGTCAACCGGGGCTGCGTTTATGATCCTGATTGCCACAAAAAACTCGGTAAAACTATTTTTTACCAAGGTTGATATTTGGCTTATTTTCTCTGAAATTGCGGTTTTGATTCTGCTTTATTATGGGCAGTTTACTTCTGCTGAGGCCTCGCGTGAGTCCATTATGCCGTTTTTCACGCTGACAAGTCAGTACTTCCCTTATTTTATTAGTATTTTGATTTTAAGTGTTATTCTGCCCTTGGCCATTGTCTTAAAGTTCTTGGAGGTCACCGGAGATCATGATCCGAATCTTGAACTTACCTTTAAACAGAAGTTCGAGATGAACGCCAGTGCAGTTCTGGTTCTACTTGGTGGAGTGATTATTCGTTTTGCTCTGGTTTATGCAGGTCAGTTAAGTAAATTTACAGGTCTTTCATGATTAGCAGATTGCCCCTTTGCATATAATTAGACATTCTGGATGACACCCCTGTAACGACGTCGGGAGTTATCCAGAATGTCTAATAGTTGACAGAATTATTTGGTCATCATTTCAATGTGTTACGGGCGTCAACCATATCACTACCTTACAGGTTGTTTTCTCGGAGTCTACGCTTCGCTTGCCTGTTTTTTAGAAAAGAATTTATAAGGTACTTAGGTAAGCGTAGACTCCGATACCCCTCGTGGGGTGCTAGATCACACTGCTGTTGTAGATAAAAAAGGGGATGCCATAAGAAATGGCATCCCCTTTTTTTATAATTATGGTAGTTAATTAAAATGCAGATTCAAAAAACAAAAACTGGAATGATTACATGACTTTGTTTGCTCATTGGTGAAACCCTGAGTGTTTTACCCCGTATTTGTTCCTGAGGTTACCCAAAAAACTTATAACTAATTCCCTATTTATGTCTATACGCCGTAAAATAATAATCTCTCTCTGTCTGATTATTGCCATTATTACTGCACTCCTATCGCTTAATTCTATTATGGCTAGGCAAGAGGGGCGTTATGTTAAAAAATTATTGTGGATTCATCATCAATATACGGCGCTTCTTAATCTTAAAATCCATGTTACCCGCCAGTTGAGTGAGGCTCAGGATATTTTTATCTATGGGAAGAAGGCGGATGCAGATAATTTTCAGGAAACGTCAAATGTGGTTCAGAGTGAAGGGGTGCGGCTTTCGAAGGCACTTATGGAAGAGGACGCTCTGGCAGGCGAAAATAGCAAAACTGTTGCGAATACTTCTGATAATCAACGGCGTCTCTTAAAATTGCAGCATAATTACGAGGATCTACAGCGACAGTTGATCTTGATGGCCAGCTTGTTAAAAGTTGGACGTAAGGTCAAGGCGCAGGAACATTTCCAAAAAGTTATTTCTGGGCAATTTAATGATTTTTTTACAGAGATAGATGACTGGATTATCGCAAAGCGGCTGGAGTTGAACAATACGGAAGCCAGTTTTGTCAAATTAAATCAACGTTATAATTATTCTTCTATTGTCGCTTTGGGCAGTATTTTGGCTATTGTTATAATCTTTGCGGCAGTCTTGATCTATATGCTTAGTGCCAGGATACAGGAGCTATTAAAAGCGACAAACAGAATCGCCCATGGGGACTTGCTTTCCACCGTTGTTGAGCGGGGGAATGATGAATTTACGCAATTTGCCAAGGCCATGAATTTGATGATAGCAAGCCTTGCAAGTTCTCGGCATAAATTGCTTGAACAATCATATTATTCGGGTATGGCCGATATGGTGGCTGGTACCCTGCATAATATTCGTAACGCTTTATCGCCGGTGGTAGTAGATCTGGAGATAATTGATCAGAAGCTTATTGCCATTAGAACGGATCGCCTTAGGCAGGCTATGGTAGAGATAATGGCTGAAGAAACCTCTGCCGAAAAACGTCGGAATTTGTTGGAGTTTATGGCCCTAAGCGTCGAAAAATTACATCTTTTAGTGCCACAACTCTTGGAAAATCTTGCGGGAATAGGCCAAAAACTCAGTGTCATTAGCAAGGTGCTGGATAATAATACTCAATATTCTGTAGCAGAAAGGCCTCTGGAAAATGTAATTTTGGCCAGTATCATTCAAGATTCCTTGGGGTTGGTGAATAAAAAATATCTTGAGACGGTCTCTATTATTATTTCCCCGGAAATTGCTGAAATAGGCTCTTTTATGACTCAGAGGATTGTGCTGGTGCAAATAATTGCCAATTTGTTAAATAACGCCATTGAATCGATTATCCGCACCGAAGTGCAGGATGGGGTTGTCAATATTAATGCAGAAGATCGGCAGGATAAAAAAGGTCGGGAGTTGTGCTTAAGAATTATTGATAACGGCGCTGGCATTGCTGATGAAATGCTGGAAAAGATATTTCAGCGGGGAGTTTCATCCAAAAAAAACAGCACCGGGTTGGGACTGCATTGGTGTGCTAATGCAGTGTCTTCGTTAAAGGGGTCTTTAAAGGCGGCAAACAATGGGGTTACGGAGAACGGAGCTATCTTAAGTCTAATACTGGAACTGCCGCTTAAAAAGTAATGAACATTGAGCATCTCACAAGGAACTTCGAATTACTGAAAGTACTTCCGCCCCATCTTTATAAATACTCCCAAAGAGTATTAACTCAGTATGTCTGATTCAAGATCCTTCAAGACGGCCTTAAGGTTTGCCTTAGTATTCTTAATACCTATTTTTTCCCTAATCTGATCACGATAAAAATCTATATTACGCTTGGTTGTATTCAACTCCGCAGCAATTTTGACAGTTGTCTTGCCTTGCCTAATTAGGTCGGCAACCTTAAGCTCCATGTGGTTAAGACGGAAATACTTATGTGATAATCCCTGCATGAATGGGGCGGTAATCTCTCGCAGATTGGTATGGATAATTTTTAAAAATGATTGTTGGGACTCATTTAGTGCCGACTTTTGCAGGCGTTCGATATAAGGCTCAACCATTTCGTGTACCGCAAACATTATTTTTTGCTCAATTTCCTTGTGCTCCTCTTTGCTTTTCTGCATTATTTGTTGTAATGCCTGGTTGGTTCCTGCCAAATCGTCTGATTTGACAGTTAACTCGGCCTCCGCCTTCAAGAGACTCTTAGCGGTCTGGCGATATTTATTATTTGATTTTTCCAAAGCCTCTATTGCCAGAGACAATTCAGATGTTCTTTCCGTGACCAAAATCTCCAAGCGGGCATTAGTGGTTCGTAATTCATACTCGGCCTGCCATTTGGCACACAATGCCGCCGCAAATTGCCATATTTCATGACTGTGAAAAGGCTTTTGAATATATAGCAGACGGTCAGGAGGTTGAACTCGGATGGCGATGTCAGCGGGAGAAATATCAGAGTAGGCGGTAACAACAACGATATTAATGTAGGGATCAAGCGCTCTTATTTGCTGAGCTGTCCACACTCCGTCCGGGCCTGGTGGCATTCTTACATCAAGAAAAACGGCAAAAAATGGTTGTTGGTTCTGTATCGAATCCTTGACTAACTGAACCGCTGCGTCACCTTGGCTGCAATATTGCGCTGTAAAACCTGTAGTGTTGGGAACGGGATGATTCTTATCGGTAAATAACTTGTCGGTCAGTTCCTCCAACTTGGAACTTTCCGCAGAAGAGGTCGACGTTGGGGATAATATTTTCTTATAAGCATTAATAATATCTGGTTCATCATCCACAACCAGAAGACATGGCCCATAGCTGCTGGCCATAACTATTTCAGGCCTGGGTTTTTAGATATAAGTTGGAGCTTTTTAATGTATTGCTCCTGATTATCCAATACATCAGTTTCCTGCATATCCTTAATAACTGAATTGGCAATTCCCTTGATGTCAATTTCGTACTTGTTTTTCTTCTGCTTTGCGGCTCGATCAGCGATAAGTACGCAATAATATCTGGTCAAGATTCTAATTCTTGAATCACGTCGAAACAGATATGATTGTCCGCCCAGGGTGTTTAAGAAGAAACTGGCGTGTTCATACAATTTATCCAGTGGCAATTGCAGATTGATATCTGATTGACAGTTTTTAAATGTTGACCAACTATAAAATGTAGCCATAATATCTTCAATATCATCATTTTCATAATTTAAGATATCTTTCATAAATGATAAATCTTTAGGCCCCAAGATGCGGTAGAAATGAGCGGTATTTTTTAATAAGGTAAAAAAATCGCTGGTTTCTGTCGCAACTACAGGAGGATTGTTTAGTAATTTAATGACAATCTTGTTGATATGATCTCCTAGTGGCTCGTTTAGCTCGTATGCCTTGATATAATCCTGTTCCGCAAGGTGGTTGTAAAATGATTTAATGGCCTCGGCTGTTTTCTGACAGGGAATAATTGACGGTTTAACTTCGGTGCCAGTTGATGCTGATTCAGAAGGGGGGGGCGAGTTTGTTGCCTGATTTGTTACTTCTGGCGGGCGGTTGTAGTTCGGGTTTTCTATCTGCGGAACTGTCCACGACTCTGGCAGGGGGGGCTTTTTATGGTCGTAAACAACTTTTATGATTAACGAAATTGCTAATATTATGATGAGAATAAGGATGATTTTCAGCTTATTTGTCTTTTTGGGAAGTTCTCTATTCGATTTTGTCATGTTGTTAAAAATTGATTGTTTATAATTGATATTTCATTATTTTATGATGAATGATATCTTGCTTATGGATTTAGGTCAATTATATTTTTTTATCGAAATAATAAGGAGAAAATTATGAAGGTTGTCGCTATTAATGGAAGTGCAAGGAAGGGTGGAAACACTGCCCAATTACTTAATATAGCGTTGGATGAATTGCAGAGGGAGGACGTTGAGACAGAGCTTGTTGAATTGGCCGGTAAACAGGTTTCTGGCTGTATCGCTTGTTATAAGTGTTTTGAGAACAAGGACCAACGTTGTGCCGTGAATAATGATATCGTTAACGATGTATTGGTCAAAATGGTTGATGCTGATGCCATCCTGCTGGGATCACCAACTTATTTTGCTGATGTATCGGCCAATATGAAGGCGATAATTGAACGATGTGGTATGGTTGGCCGGGCCAATGGCAATATGTTCAAAAGAAAATTGGGTGCTGGGGTTGTGGCAGCTCGTAGAGCTGGTGCCTATCAGGTGTTTAACAGTCTGAACAGCTTTTTTCTTATCGGTGAAATGATTGTTGTTGGTTCCTCTTATTGGAATATTGGTATGGGGCGTGAAAAGGGTGAGGTGCAAGACGATACGGAAGGTGTTCAAACCATGCGAGATCTTGGCAAGAATATGGCTTGGCTCCTGAAAAAACTCAAGGCGTAACCTGCAAGTTAATAATGCACCGCCAGCCAAACGGTATTGCTGGCCTCGCATGTCCATGAGACCCGGTGCCGTTTATGGGCTGGAATATTAAGGTATGCCCCAGCAGTAAGATGAACCCTATGCCCGGAATCGAAAACTATCTCTGCCTCGCCTTTAATGACTATTATCCATTCGTTATCTTTCTGGTCATACCAGAATCCATGCTCTGATTTATGTCCTCTGGAAACAATTCTCTCGATTCGCAAGTTGGGACTATCGCAAATAGTCTCAACAAATTCGCTGATTAAATCAGCAGGGATGTCGGCAAAAATATTTTTTGCTTTTATCATTATAGTTCCCTCAATATTGGTTGGATTATATTTTAGCAATTGAACAGAATAAAGCCAAAAAGTCAGTGTAATTTTTTAAACCTGACATGAAAAAATCTGTATTTGAATCTATGAACAATGCACCCATACATACACTTAATCAGGTCTTTGGCTATAAAGAATTTCGCCCTTATCAACAGGAAATTATTGAGGCCCTGATCGCCGGTCATGATCTTTTTGTTTTGATGCCTACCGGTGGCGGCAAGTCCCTTTGTTTTCAGATACCAGCCCTGCATCGTGCGGGAGTCGCCATTGTGGTTTCGCCGCTTATTTCTTTAATGAAGGATCAGGTTGATGCCCTTTGTGCTAACGGGGTACGGGCAGCCTACTATAATTCTTCTCTGAACGGCGCAGAGTCCCGCCAGACCTTGTCCCGTTTACATGATAACCGTCTTGATCTTCTCTATGTCGCACCCGAACGTCTGATGAGTGCCTCTTTTGTAGAACGATTACAAGGGGTTGATATTTCACTCTTTGCTATTGATGAGGCCCATTGCATCTCCCAATGGGGACATGATTTCAGGCCGGAATATCGCCAACTTGGCCGCCTGCATGAGCTTTTGCCTGGCCCACCGATTATTGCCCTCACAGCCACCGCTGAGCCTAATACCCAGAAGGATATCTTAAAGGGGCTAAATCTAAGTTCCGCCCGCACCTTTGTTACTGGGTTTGATCGTCCAAACATCCGTTACACAGTGGTTGATAAGGCCAAGCCAGCTAACCAACTTAAAACTTTTTTGAGCGCTCATCGGGACGAAGCAGGAATTGTTTACGCCCTGAGCCGCAAGCGAGTGGAGGCTATCACCAAAGATCTCAGGCAGGCCGGAATCGCCGCCGATGCTTATCATGCGGGGTTGACAGATACCAGACGTCATGGGGTGCAGGAGGCATTTCTGCGTGATGATATCCAGGTGGTGGTGGCAACTGTTGCCTTTGGAATGGGGATAGATAAATCCAATGTCCGCTTCGTTGTCCATTACGATCTGCCCAAAAATATCGAGAGCTATTATCAGGAAACTGGACGGGCAGGGCGGGATGGTTTAAATGCTGAGGCCCTGTTGCTTTTTGGTTATGGTGATATTGCCATTGCCAGAAGCTTTATAGAAAAGGGACAAAATTCTGCGCATAAGCGTCTCGAACTACATAAATTGAATAGTATGGTGTCCTTCGGTGAGGCTCAAAGCTGTCGTAGGCAAATTTTATTGGCCTATTTCGGTGACGAATTACCTGATCCCTGCGGCAATTGTGATATATGTTTGAATCCGCCTCAGCAAATTGAAGTTACCCAGGAGGCCCGTAAAGCTCTTTCCTGCGTCTATCGGGTTGGGCAACGTTTCGGAATAGGTCATGTAATTGATGTCCTGCGTGGTTCTAAAGGCAAACGGCTTTTACAATTTGGTCATAATCGGCTTTCTACCTATGGTATTGGCGAGGACAGATCTCGTGACTTTTGGAGTGCTCTCCTGCGTAATCTTATTAATCAGGGCTACCTTTTTCAAGATATTGCTAATTATTCTGTCTTGTCTCTGACCAATGATTCCGGGCCTCTGCTGAAAGGTGAGATAAACTTTCATATGCCTGAACCCAGGATAAGAGCCGCTGCCGCAAAGAAGGAAAGGTCTAAACCGTTGGGTGAAATTGACTACGATCACGATTTGTTTGAAAAATTGCGGATATTACGCAAGCGTATAGCCGACGAAGATAAGGTGCCGCCTTTTGTGGTGTTTAGTGATGCCAGTCTGGCTGAAATGGCGGCCAATAGACCTCTGGACGATGGAGCATTTCTGGCTATAACCGGGGTAGGTAAATATAAGTTGGAACGTTACGGAAACAGGTTCCTGGATGCCTTACGAGACTGACTTAACTCTCAGGACTTGTTGAAATAACACTTTATTAACCACAGGTAAGCGAGCCTGTGAGACTCCAAGAAATTTGATTTTCCGATACATTTAAATAAATGAGGAGTACCTGTTTTCTTGGTTGACTTGGTCGAGTAAGCAAGAGGAACCTCCCCCCAAGCTTCTCACAGAACCGG